>NZ_JBMIHH010000013.1:0-127763 GCF_051225635.1 Actinopolyspora sabaoui
CACGGCGACGCCACCACCCGTCCCCTACCGGATCCGCACGGGCCTCCGGCCCCTCCCCAGGGGTGTTCACGGGCTCGGCACCACTCCGAACCTCAGCCGGTGCCGGTGGAGCTCCGCTCGTCCTGAAGCGAACCGCGAATCATCTCGCGGAGCTGTTCGCTGTCCTCGTGGCCGTGGACCGAGACCGCGTGCTCGGCAGCGGCCCGCACCACCTCGTTCTCCTCACCGGTGATCGTCAGCGTGCAGTTCATGACGCTGGGGGTTTCCCTGCAATCGGCGATCTTTCGCACCGTCATCGCCTCCACACACGATGTGCGACGGAAATCAGCTGCCCGAGAGCTCAGCCACTCGAAAGCTCAGCCACTCGAAAGCTTGGCCTGCCACATCCAATGCGCCTCCTCGAGCTTGGCGGCGATCGAGATCAGCAGGTCCTGGGTGACCTGGTCGGTCTTGTCGGTCTCGTCGATCCGCGCGCGCAACCGCCGGATCAACTTCCCGAGGATCTCGACGATCGCCACGATCACGTCGCGATCCTGGCGCCACCCCGAGTCGAACTCGGGCACACCCGAGCTCTCGGCCACAGTGCCCGCCCGCGCGTCGGGTGGGACACCGATCGTCGCCGCACGTTCGGCGACGCTGTCGGCGAACTCCCTTGCGCTGCTGACCAACTCGTCCAGCTGCAGGTGAACACTGCGGAAATCACTGCCCACCACGTTCCAATGCGCCTGTTTGGCAACCAGATGCAGGTCGACGAGGTCAACCAGGGTGGCCTGGAGAGACTTGGCGGTGATATCGCGCTCGGAATCGGCCAACGGACTGGTGATCGGACCCTTCTCGGCCATTTCGTCGTACCTCCTCGTAACCCCCGGTGCGGCATTGGATGTGGGGGGCTGCGCGAGGCGTACCCGGAGGGGCCCGCTCCGAAACGGCTCGTGGAGCCTTTGGCGGGAGCGGCACACGGAACCGTGGACCGGTGTGAGCCAGTGCCCGTGGAGGCAGCACCCGTGGAGTCAGTGCCCGTGCCGGCTTCCCAGCGCGAACTCCGCCACCTGCACTCCGATGGTGTGCAGTGTCGAGGCGACCTTGGCGTCGGCACACTCCCCACCGGGCCCGAGCCCGGTCTCGGCGGAGTTCACGGCCGCCCCCAACGGGGTCGGCCACCCCCGCAGCGCGTGGGCCACCGAACGTAACGCCTGCAACGTGGTCACGGTCGCCTGCCAGCCGTACGCGATACCGACGCAGCCGACGGCACGTCCCTGCAGATACGGGCGCTCGTCCTCGCGCAGGTCCTCCGCGTAGTCGAGGGCGTTTTTCACCAGCCCGGAAACGGTGCCGTGATAGCCGGGAGAAGCGAGCACCACCCCGTCGGCATCGCGGAGAGCTCGCACCAGCGCCTGGGCGTTGGCGGTCCGCTCCGACACCGATGTGTCGAAGAACGGCATGACCAGTTCGTCGCCGGTCAGGAGCTGCACCTTGGCGCCGCTGTCCCTGGCGCCCGCCAACACGGCCTGCAGGGCACGTTCGGATTGTGAGTCGGCTCGGACCGAACCACCGATCCCCACTACGGTCACCGCCATCGACACAATCCTTCCTCACCCGCACGGGTGCATAACCCGCCCAGTGAACCACGCGATCAATTACCTGATGTCACCACACGGGCAGGCACCCTTACACGATCGGTCGCCCCACGGAGAGCGACCAACTCCGCAACGGTAAAAGTTGAAGTGCAGTCGAGGTCAATTGACCACCGCGTGTCTCGCACCACGCACTACCCATCGGTAGCCTCCGCGTAGTGCACATCACACAGTAACGGTTCCGTGGAAAGGTCCAGCCGTGTCCAAGGTTCTCGATGCCATCCCCGCCTCGGTACAACGACGTGCCCAATCAGCCGTGCTGCTGAGTCTGCTCCGGCTGCCGCGCCCGCTGCTGCGGCGAATCGCCGGTCCGCCCACGCGGGTCGACGGCCAGGAGCTGGCGCTGGAGGTACAAGCACTGCTACGGCTGCAGGCCCTGGCAGGCCAGGAACGCATGGCCGCCGACACCCCGGAGAAGGCCCGCGCGGGTATGGCGCAGGGCATTGAGCTCGTACGCGGCGCGGGGGTTACCGGGGTGCAGGTGAGCAAACGCACCGTCTCCGCGGGTTCGGGAGAACTGCCCGCCAGGCTGTACCGCCCGGAGGACCGCACCGAGCCGAGCACGTTGCTCGTCTTCTACCACGGCGGCGGTTGGGTGGTTGGGGATCTCGACACCCACGACGAGCTGTGCCGGTTCCTCGCCAAGCACGCCGACATCAGGGTGCTCTCGGTGGACTACCGACTGGCGCCCGAGCACCCCTTCCCCGCGGCGGCCGAGGACGCGATCGACGCCTACCAGTACGTGCTGGAGAACGCCGAGGACCTCGGTTCCAGCGCCGACTCGATCGCGGTGGGCGGGGACAGCGCGGGGGGCAATCTCGCGGCCGTGGTCTCGCAGCACGCCACCGCGAACGGGTTCAAGAGCCCCGTGCTGCAACTGCTGCTGTATCCGGCCGTGGACGCCGCCACCCGGCGCCGCTCCCGCGAGCTGTTCGGGAACGGCTTCCTGCTCACCGACGGGGACATGGACTGGTTCATGGACATGTACCAGCCCGAGATCTCCGCGCGGAGCGACCAGCGGCTCTCGGTACTGCGCACCGAGGACCTCACCGGACTGGCACCCACGGTGCTGATCACGGCGGGCTTCGATCCGCTGCGGGACGAGGGCGAGGAGTACGGCAGGCGGCTGTCCGAGGCCGGTGTGCCGCTCATCGCCCGCAGATTCCCCGACCTCATCCACGGTTTCGCGAACCTGTTCGGAGCCAGCGCCAGGCTGCGGGAGGCGATGTTCGAGATCGTAGGGGCACTACGAGCCGGCCTCTCCCTCCACTCCGCGGGTTAGAGCCCCCGTGCTCGGCCTACGTAGCTGGTCGCTTGGCGGAACCTCTGGCACGGCTCTCGCTGCGGGTGCCCCGACCTCGGGTCGATCTACACAACGTCGGGGCCGTCCTCGCGAGAGCCGCACCGGAGAACCCGCGGTCGGTCCTGCTGCGAGGGCGGTGGGAGTTCGGCCTGCGGAAGTGGTGGGAGTGTGGCTATTCGTCGGCGCCGGTGCTTCCGCGATTTCGCGGGAAATTGACGGAGTTGGGGCCTTCCCGCTGCTCGGGGGTGTCAATTTCCCGCGAAATCGCCGCGCCCGAGGCCGCTGTCGAAACGCGGCCATGCGGGTAAGCAGCGCGCGTGTCCCCGGTGCGTGAGTCGGATGCATTGCGAGGCCGGGCCGCTCGCCGCGTAGGTCGCTACTCAAGAGCCGGCCCAACGCCGCAAGGCGCCGACTCACGTGACGGCTACCCGACCAGACACGCAACCGGCATCGACCCCTCAGGAAAGTAACTACCCGATGTCGGGCCTCCCCGGAGCGAGAGCCGTGCGAGAGGTTCCGCCACGCAATCGACCGAGCAACTGGCATCGAACACTCACAGCAAGGAGCGGAGCTTCTCGAGTAGTTGCTGCCTGTCGGAGCAGTCCAGCCGTTGTTTGATCCGGCCGATGTGGTGTTCGACCGTTTTGGCCGAGATGAACAGCCGCTGGCCGACCTGCTTGTAGGTCATCCCGCCGAGCACCAGTTCGGCCACTTCCCGTTCCCTGTCGCTGAGCAGTTGCGCCTCATCGGCCGCCGCGCCGATGTCCCCGCCTGCTCCGCTCGACTGCCGCTGTGAACGGTTCCCCTTGCCACTCAGCCCGCGCGCGCATTCCAGCAGGGCGGGCATCGCGTTTCGGTCGGTGGTGCGGATCGCCGCCTGTCCGGCCAGTCCGGCGCCGTCCCAGGCGAGTCCCACCGCGTGCAACGTCCGCGCCGCGCTTTCCACCTCGGCCGGGTCCACCTCGTTCTCGAGCACCCGCAGCCACACCGTTCCCGCCGTTGCCAGCGCGGCGGCGAGCTGATTGTGCCGCGCCATCCGGTCGAGAACCGCGGTGTGTTCCGCCGCCCGGTCGTATTCCTCGACCACGATGGCGGCCTGCGTCTCGCGCCAGCGCAGCGGAGCCGCCCACAGTGGGGGCTCGCCGAGCGCCGCCAGCAGTTCGTGTGCCTGGCGCAGCTGTGGCAGCAGCCAGTCGCCGTCCCGCAGCCTCGCGGTGGCCACGGCGAGTTCCCCCAGGGGGAGCAACGCGAACAGGTCCACCGGGTGTTCGGCCATCGCGCGACGTGCCCTGGTGCGTGCCTGCCCCAACGCCGCCATGTCGTTGTCGCGGCTAGCGATACCCGCCTCGATCGCCACCGCGTGCAGCCGATCACGCGGGCTGAGTTCGTCCGAGTCGGACAGCAGCGCGCCGAGCTCCCGCTTGGCGGCCGTGGTGTCGCCCCGTAACAGCGGCAACCAGATGGCGAGCAACCGGTGCCTGGTCCGGAACAGCGGACCGCCGCTGTCGGCCGTGACGGCCCGCCGCAGCACCGAGTCGGCGAGGTCGATCTCCCCGCAGTGCAGCGCGACGGTGGCCGCGACAGCTGCCGGGGTGTCCGGGGTGAGCAGTGCCCCACCGACGGGTTCGGCGAGCGAGGCGGCTCGCACCAGGGTGTTCAGTGCCTCCGAAGCCGCGCCGTCGACCGACTGGTGCAATCCGGAGGCGAGCTGGGTGCTCGCCCCGGACACCGAGGTGGGGGGTTCTTCGGCTTCCGTACGCAGCAGTTCCACGGCTTCGTCGAGTCTGCCGGTGCAGATGAGCCCGAGCACGGCGCAGGAACTGTCCCCCGGCCAGCGGACGTGGCGGGCGGACCAGCGGCACAACTCCGCGGCTCGTTCGGGCAGCCCCCGGTGTGTCAGTACCGCCGCCGCCACCTGGATGGCGGTCGCCCGATCGGAAGCGCTCTCGTCGGCTATCACCCGGTCGGCAAGGCGCAGCGCCTCGTCGAATCGTCCGCTCAACGCGACCGCCCACGCCTTGCGTGCGGTGACCGAGGAGGCGGGCAGCCCGGTGCTCACGGCCGCGTCGAACATCCGCACCGCCACTTCCGGGGACTCGCCCACTTCCGAGGACCGGCTCAGCGCCTGGCCGCCCGCCGCGTCGAAGGCGGCTGCCAGCGTGTCGTCGCACGGCAGCACGGACTCGGTTCCCAGCAACGGCCGCAGTAACGGCAGCACGGGGCCGCCGCGGTCCAGCCGGACACGCAGCAGCACGCGCAGCACCGCCAGTCGTTGTTGCCAGTCGGTCAGCGCCAGCACGGCACGGGCGACCATGGGCGGGGGCGTGTCGGTGTCGTCCAGCATACCGGCGGAACGCAGTGCCGCCACGGCGGTGGTGATCTCGGGAGATTCCGCGTCGAGCACGGTGGCCAGCAGCGCGGGATGTGGTTCGGCGCCGACGGCGAGCGCGGTGAGGCAGCCACGCGCGGTTCGGTCCAGTGCGGATAGTTCGTGGTCGAATCTGTCCAGTGCGGGTCGCGGCAGGTGCTCGGCACCACCAGCGGCGAGTTCGCGCGGTTCCAGGGTTTCGATCGCGCGCGCCACCAGGGCCGGAACTCCGCCGGTGAACATCCGCAGCCGTTGCGCCGTCTCGATGTCGCCTGGGGCCGCGGCGCCGCGGAGCACTTCGGAGATCTCGGTGACGCCGAGCTCGGCCAGTTCCACCACCGGCCTGCCCGTGGCGAAGCGCGCGCAGAGTCGCGCCAGTTCCGCGGGGAAGGGCCAGGAGCGGCAGGCCAGGATCACGCGTACCGGCCCCGCGACGGCCAGGGCCTCCACCTCGCGCAGCGTGGCGGCGGACAGTAGGTGGGCATCGTCGAGCAGTAACACGGCAGCGCCGGAACGGATCTCCGCCGCGTCGAACTCGGCCGACTCGCGCACCGTGGTGCCCGCTTCGCGGTAGGTGCGGGCGAGCAGGTTCAGCAGGCTCGTCTTGCCGTACCCGCCGGGACCGCGCACCACGGCTGTGAGGGGTTTGTTCGGGTTGGCGGCTATTTCCTGCCGCAGGCGCGTGGCCTCGCGGTGTTGTGCGACCTCCCATAACCGGGCTGCCGAACCAGAGTCCGGCGCGGGCCGTGTGGCGCTGGGGTGATTCACGAGCGGTCCCAATCGGTGAGCGGTGTTCGGTGGGCGCGACGGAACGGCTTCGCCTTGGTCAGGCCGGATTTCGACCTGTCACAGCAAGCCGGGTAACGCGGGCTGTTGCCCGCCGAATCCCTGTACGAAGGTCATTACCAACCCGAGAATGATCAGAATCGCCGCGAGCGACAATTTGACGATCTTAAACGCTTTCCGTTTCGGGGGAGGTTCGATGTGCAACGGTTCGACTTCCACCGGCGGCCGGAGCGGCCGGGCCGAACGGTCCGGAGTGGCCTCGGAATCGGCACCGCTCCGCTCTTCCAGCAGGTCGTAGCCGTGCTCGACGGCCTGCTGATCTACGGAGTCGTCCACTCGCAGCAGCACACTGGTCTCGGCTCGCGCGGCGGCGCGGTCAGTGGCCGCGGCAAGCACCTCGGCCGCGCGGCACGCCGCTCCGCGTGCCGCCACCAGTTCGGGGAAGCCGTCGACGCGGACCGGGACCGCCTCGGCGTCCTTGCCCGACAGCTGCTCGCGGAGGCGCTGTTGCACCAGCTCGCGCAGCAGCGGGGTGCGTGCCGGACCACCGGCCAGCACCACCGCTTCCGGCTCACCCGGGCTGAGGGAGGCGGACTGCACCGCCTGCGAGAGCTTCTCGGGAAGCAGTTCCAGGTGCGGCCGGGCAAGCTGCTCGTAGCGCACCCGTGCGAGCTGGATCTCCCGGGAGAACCTGGGCAGCACCACGCTCACCCCGGCCGTGTCCCTGGTGGACAGTTCCTCCCTGGCGCGGGTGCACTCCTCCCGTATTCGGGCGGCTGCCGCACGATTGCGGGGATCAGTGGGATCCAGTTCGGACAGCGCTCCACCCAGCTCGTCACGTAGTTGCCCGAGGATCAGATCGTCGAGATCACGGCCCGCGGGGCGGGGCCCGTGCACCGTGACACCGCGAAGTTCCAGTTCGGTACCGTGTTCCCCTGCTCCCTCGTCCTTCCGGTTCGACTCGCGTCTGCGCAGCACGGTGGCATCGGCACCGCTGCCCCCCACGTTGCCGACGACTATCGACGCGCCCGCGGGGAGCGGCTGTCTGGCGATGTAGTCGGTGGCCACCGCGAGCGGTTCCGGCAGCAGGGTCACATCGGTGAGGCCGAGTTCGGCCAGCGCACGTCGCAACTGGTGGATCCGGTGCGTTCCCCAGGTGGCGCTGTGTGCCACGGCGATGTGCTCGGCAGGCGCGCCGCGCCGGTTGGCCACCTGGTCGGCCACCCACTCCACCATGCCCGCGGCCAGGCGCGGGGGGGCCACGAGTTCACCTCCGAGTGGCAGCGGGGTGTCCTGACCGAGTTCCGCGACGAAATCGGTACTCACCCATTCGGGAGATTCGGCGGCTCTGCTCGCGGCAGCCTCGCCCGCCAAACGGGAGCCGTCCGGCGACCGCCCCAGCGCGGTGGGGACCACCGCACGGGAGTGCCCCAACGGGAACGGCGCGGCGGGTGCCCACTGCCCACCGTCACGCGCGACGACTGCCGCCGAAGTACTGGTCGCACCCAGGTGAACCCCGAGAACGTAAGGCATGCCATCCCTTCCGGCCTACCTGGTTGGACTTGCTTTGCCACAGGGCGATCGCGCGGGGTTCGTCAGGTAAGCCCGCGGGTCCAACTTAGCGTGGACTCAATTACGCAAAGATGTGACCCGCTCCATTGATCCCCTAACGAGTGACACATCAAAGTCCCCCTAACAGGTTCATCAATAACTAGGAGTGGCTCCCGATGGGTGGGGGCCGCCAACCACGTAGCTTCTTAATCAGGAGCGGGGACACCGAATCCCTCGCCCGGCTTGAGAAGACCTACGGCTTGAGTTCAGGAGAACGCCAGCGATGCCGAACGCACAGCCGGAGCAGGCCGACGGGCGGGAGGGTGCCCGGTTATCCACCTCGGGGACGGACACTCGAACAACGGCCACGCCGGAAGAACCGACACTGCAGGAGTTCCTGACACGTCTGGTCGGCAATCCGGAAGCGCGTTCGGCTTTCGAAGCCGATCCACGTGGCGCGCTGGAGAGTGCCGGCCTCGGAGAACTGAACGCGACACAGGTGCTGCAAGCCTCGTCGTTGGTGCTGGACTACGCACCCGCCGAGCTCGTGACCGAGTACGGACGCACGGTGCAACCCGGCATCGACACGTTCGCCGCGAGCACGCAGCACGTCGCGATCAACCAACTCGATCCCGCACAAGTTCCAGAGCCGCAGGAAGCGACGGATACGAACATGAGCCTGTTGGACAACGACAACTCCGCTAACCCGAACTACTCCTCCGGCGGCGACGCCGACAAGGAGATGGAGCAGAACATCGACATCGACAACCAGGACTCGCAGAACCTGGTCAGCGTGCACGATGTCGCCAGCGGCAACGAGGTCGCGGGCAACGCGGTCGGCGCCGTGGGTAACACGGTCGGCGCGGTCGGCAACACGGTCGGCGGCGTGAACAACACCGTCGACAACACGGTGGACACCGTCGGCGGCACCGCCAACGGCGCGGTCGGCGAGGTCACCGACACGGTGGACGGCACCGTGGACACCGGTGTCGACGTGGCCGTGGGTGCCGCCGACACCGCGGTGGGCACCGCGGGCGACCTCCCGGTCGACGACGTGACGAGCACGGTCGAGGGCGTTGCCGGTGGCGTCACCGGTGACGTGGCCTCCGAGGACGCGGCGGGCACCCTGGACGGCGCGACCGGTGCCGTCGGCGGCACCGTGGGCCAGGCCGAGGACGTTGTCGGGGGCGTCACCTCGGATCTGCCGCTCGACCTGCTGTGACGCGTCGGCGCCGATGACCACGGCGCCCGTGTGACACGACGGCGCTGCCGTTGAACGTGCTCTTACCTGAGCGGGCGGACACGCCGGGGATCCGTATGCCCCTCTCTCCACGGATCCCCGGTGGACCGATCGCCGCCGCGTCCGCGCTTCGCGGCGGCGATTCCGCTCCCATCTCCCCACGAACCGACGCGATTACGCTGTCCGCCTTCACCTCCGAGCGTGTGCACGTGCACAATCCCATCGTGATCGAAACGGCACTCGTGGAACTCCTCGACAGCGCGGAAGCGGAATGCGCCGAAGCCGGACGAACGGATCTGGGAAGCCGACTACGACGGATCCGCAACCGGGTGCTCGATCCCGACCAGCTCGTCCTGGTGGTGGGCGAGCCCGACCAAGGCAAGAGCGAACTGGTCAACTCCCTGGTCAACGCCCCGGTGTGCGGCAGCGGTGAGAACGTCAGCACGAGCGTGCCCAGCCTGGTGAGATACTCGGAGGAACCGACGGCGCAGCTCGTCGAGCAGGAGACGACCCGGAGCCCGGTGGGCGGCAACCGCTCCCGCGTGCCCATCGAGTCGGTGGGCGAGGAGCTGGAACGCGCGCTGGTGGCGGGACACCGGGTGGACCGAACCGAGATCGGAGTCCCCCGCGCCCTGCTGGAGAACGGACTCGCGCTGATGGACACGCCCGCCGTGGGCGGAGTCACCAACTCGTTGGGCTCGGTCACCGAAGAAGCGGTAGCCGAAGCGGACGCGCTGCTCATGGTCTCCGACGCCACCCAGGAACTGACCACCAACGAGCTGAACTTCCTGCGACGCGCCACCGCGATATGCCCCAACGTGGCACTGGTACAGCCCAAGACCGACGTGGTGCCGGAGTGGCGACACATCGTCGAACTCAACCGCAAGCACCTGTCCAACGCGGGCATCGCGGGCAAGATCTTTCCCGTGTCAGCCCGTATCCGTGCGCTGGCCACCCGCGACAAGAACAAGGACCTCAACACCGAGTCCGGATTCCCCGCGCTGCTGGACTACCTGCGCAAGGAGATGGCCGGTGCGCACGAACAACTGACCCGCAAGCTGGTCGCCCACAACGTCGCGGACTCGATCGACACGATCACCGGCGAGCTGCGGGAGGAACTCGGCAACCAGAGTCCGCGCACCGCGACCGAGACGCTACTGGAACTGGAAACGGCACAACGGCGTGCCGAGGACCTCAAACGACTGTCCGGGCGCTGGCAGAAAACCCTGTCCGACGGGGTGCAGGAGCTCTACTCCGACATCGAGTACGACTTCCGGGAACGAAGCTGGGCGGTACTGCACCAGGCGAACGAGACGCTGGACGAGGCCGACCCGAACACCAACTGGGACGAGTTCGAGGAGTGGCTCCGTGACAGCCTGAACACGGCGATCGCCCAGACCTTCGACTGGCTGGACCGGCGGCGGGAGCGAATCACCGAGCAGGTGGCCGACGAACTGCTGCGGGAACAGGTACGTACGCTGCCCAGTAGCGACCCCATCCCCGTTCCGGACCCGCTGTCGCGAGTCCCCGCCCCGAAGGCACCGAAGAGCTCGGACTACCCGCGCAAAGACCAGATACTGACCGGACTGCGCGGTTCCTACGGTGGGGTACTGATGTTCGGCTTGATGACGAGAATGGCCGGGCTGCCGCTGATGAACGTGATCTCCATCTCCGCCGGGCTGCTACTGGGGAGCAAAAGCCTCAACGAGGAGAAGGACTCGCGGCTCAAACGGAGGCAGAGCGAGGCACGCGCAGCGGTGCAGCGCTATGTCGAGCACGTGGTCTTCCAGGTGAACAAGGAGGCCCGCGACGCCATTCGGAACATGCACCAGACGCTGCACGACCACTGCAACCGAATCACCGAACAGGCACAGATCCGGATCAGCCGCTCTATCCAGGAGACCAAACGGATGGCCGAACAGAGCGCGGTGGATCGCGACGCCCGTGCCAGGGAGATCAAGAAGAAGTTGGAAGAGCTCGGCGCGCTGCGCAAACGAGCGGCAGCGTTGACGTCCAACCGGATAGCGGCCGCATGACCACGGCACGCGACACCGGCCCAAGCACCGCGCTGCTCTCCCAGGCCAGGGAACTGCTGCTGCGGACCATGACCTTCTACCGGGACGAACCACGCACAGCGGGTTGGCTACGAGCCCGGTTGGAGCGGCTCTCCGAACCGCTGCGCATGGCGGTGACCGGGCGAGTGAAATCCGGCAAGTCAACGCTGATCAACGCACTGGTCGGGGCCGAACTCGCTCCCAGTGACCCGGAGGAACGCACCCAGGTCAACACGGTGTTCCGCTACGCTCCCGAACCCAGGATCACGGTGCACACCCCGCACGGCGCGCAGCGGAACGTGCCGGTCGACGAGCTCGATCCCGCCACCATCCGGGACCTGCAACGCTGGCGTCCGGACGAGGTGGCGCGCCTGGTCATCGAGTCCCCCTCGCCCGGGTTGCAGGCGATCACCCTGATCGAGACGCCGGGAGTGGCCTCCACGGCGGTCAAGGAGACCGGCAGGTCGGCACTGGCACAGATACTCTCCGAGGCCGACTCGGTGCTCTACCTGACCAGACAGCCGCAACAGATCGACTTGCAGTTCCTCGAATCGGTACACGAACTGCGGGTGGCGCGGCGCGCGCCGATCAACACGATCCTCGCGTTGTCGCGGGCGGACGAGGTGGCGGGCGGTGACCACGAATCCGTCGAGGCGGCCGGAAGAGTGGCGAACGCGTGCCGGGACGACCCCAAAATCCGTAGTTTCGTGCAGTACGTGCTGCCGGTGGCCGGGCTGCTGGCGCAGGGCGGCAGCACCCTCGGGCAGTCCGAGTTCGAGGCACTGTCCCGACTGGCCGCGCTGCCCCGCGAGCAGCTGGACGAACTGCTGCTGTCCGCCGACCGGTTCGCGGGTTCCGAGACCCCCGAATCCGTCGATGCCGGCACACGGCGGGAACTGCTGCGCCGTTTCGGGCTGTTCGGACTGCACAGCGCGCTGACCGCTCTCGCGGGGGGCGGGCTCGACCACGGCAGGCTGCGGCGGCAGCTGCTCGCCGAGAGCAGGATCGGTGAGCTGCAGGAAGCGGTTCACCTGCAGTTCGTCGAACGCCAGGAGGCACTGCGGGCGCGCTCGATTCTGCTCGCGGTGGACATGGCGTTGCGGGCCAACCCCCGTTCCGGTGACAAGCAGTTGCAGGGCGAGCTGGATCGCCTGCTGAGCAACGCGCACGAGTGGGACGAGCTACGGGTGTTGTCCGGCCTGTGGTCCGGACAGTTGTCGCTGCCCGGCAGGCTCCGCGAGGAGGCGGAACGACTGCTCGGCGCGCACGGGGACCAGCCGATGGCGAGGCTGGCGGCCCCGGCCGGGGCAGGTGCGCGGGATCTCGCCGAACGTGCGGGCGAGGCCGCCCGACGGTGGCGGGTGCTGGCCGCCGATCCGCTGCGCGACCGCGACCACCGGGAGGCGGTGCGGACGGTGTTGCGCAGTTGTGAGCGGTTGCTGGCGGCGAATGTCGGGCATTAGCCCGGCCCCGTCGAGACGCGGCTCCGGGGCAGGCGAGCCGGGGTCAGCCGGTCCGTTCTCCGGTACCGACCAGCGAAGCGAGGTAGCGACCGCTCGCTTCGCGTTCCGGCACGCCACGGGACGACCGCAGCAGGGAGAACGTCGTCAACACGAGCAGCGACACGCCCAGGATCACGAACGAGGCGGCGCGAACCTGGTCCACCGGCGGGAGATGCAGCATCAGGTGCCGGTTCAGCGGCAATCCCACGAATGGCGCCCAGTGGGTCACGCTGATCGAGACCGCCGCCGTGCCCAACCAGAGCTTGCTACGGCTGCGCAGCCCGTACAGCACCATGAACAGCAGTGCGGGTGCGAGCCAGCCCCAGTGATTGGACCAGGAGGTGGGTGAGATCAGTAACGCCACCAGCCCGATGATCGCCACGGCCAGCGCGTCGGACGCCCTTCGGACACAGTAGACGGTCGCGGCCCCCAGTAACGCACTGCCCAGTACCCACAACGACACCTGCGCGGCACCGGAGAGATCGGTTCGGCTCAGCACCGCCAGTACGCTCTGGTTGCTGCGCAGTGGTGAACCGAAGGCCGCGGCGGCGGGCCCCTGTGTGAACCAGTACTTGACCGAGGCCTCGAAGTCCACCAGAAAACCGAGCAGTGTCGCCAGGAACGCGGTGAGCAGCACCGTGCCCGCCGCACGAAAATTCTTGCGCAACAGAAAGAACAGCAGGAAAGCGCCGGGGACGAGTTTGATCGCGGCGGCGATTCCCACCAGCATTCCCCGCGGCCAACGCGGATTACGCACCAGACAATCCGCCGCGACAACCCCCATGAGCAGGATATTGATCTGTCCCTGCGCGAAACATCCGAAAACCGGTTCGAGAAACAGCGAGAACCTGGCCAGCGCGACGGAAAGGGCGAAACACAGCAGCGGATCACCGCGGGGCCAGGTCCGTCGGAACACGAGGTAGAGGGTGGTTACCAGGGCCACCGCGTTCAACGCGTAGAGCAGCGCGATGTCGACCTTGAGCGGAAGCACGGCCAGCGGGGTGAGGGGTAACAGCGCGAACGGCGGATACACCCAGGGCAGGGGATCCTCGTTGGTCACGGTGGCTTCGGAGGGCATCACGTCCCAGCCGTTGAGCCAGGATTCGACCGCCCAGCGATAGACCGCGTGATCCGGCCAGTGGCCCTGAGCCGAGATCCACACCCAGAATTCCCACCCGAGAGCGATAACGGACAACGTGATGAGCCCGAGCGGGACAATCACCCGATAATTTCCCCGCTTCGTGTTCGTTCTCACATTTTCCGGAGAAGTCGGGGCATTCGGGGAACCGCGCTCGACAACAGTACGATCATTCCGCATCGAGCGACAATCTACCCCAAACTCGGTCCGCTCCAGGCGCGTATCCGAGAGTTCCCGGGTGCGACGAGAGTCTCCACACGAGGACCGGGCCCGGCGACGCGGTGGCCGCCGGGCCCGGTTCGGTGGTGGTAGCCGCGGTCAGCGGTCGGGGTGGACGTCGCCCGAGGGACGGGCCCGACGGACGGGCCCGACGGACGGGCCCGACGGACGGGCCCGACGGACGGGCGACGTCACCGGACTATCAAGGAGTAGCTCAGCCCTGGACCTTCTCGGCGATCTTGTCGCCGGTGTCCTTGTCCACGTTGCGCCAGTACTGCAGCGCACGCTCCAGGATCGGCTGGCTGACTCCCTTGGACAGGTGTCCGGCCACATTGTTCACGAAGCGCTGCCGCTCCTCGTCGCTGAAGACCTCGCGGACCATGGTCCCGGCCTGGCCGAAGTCGTCGTCCTCCGAGTGCAGCTGGTACGCCGAGCGGACGACCTCCTGCTCGATTCCGCTGGCGGTGTCCTCGCTGCCGTTGCGGGTGTCGGCGTGCGGGCCACCGTAGGAGTTCGGCGCGTACACCGGGTCCTGCCCGTAGCTGTACCGCATCGGGCCGTCCTTGGAGTAGGAGTTCACCTCCGAGACCGGACGGTTGACCGGCAGCTCCATGTAGTTCGGGCCGATCCGGTACCGGTGGGCATCCGGGTAGGCGAACGACCGGCCCTGCAGCATCTTGTCCGGGGAAAGGCCGATGCCGGGCACGGTGTTCGCGGGCTCGAAGGCGGACTGCTCGATCTGCGCGAAGTAGTTGTCCGGGTTGCGATCGAGCACGAACCGGCCGACCTTGATCAGCGGGTAGTCGCCATGCGGCCACACCTTGGTGAGGTCGAACGGGTTGAACCGGTAGTCCGCGGCCTCCTCGTACGGCATGACCTGCACGTACAGCGTCCAGCTCGGGTTGTTGCCCGACTTGATGCTGGTCCACAGGTCACGGATGTGGGCGTCACTGTCCTCACCGGCCAGCCTGTCGGCCTCCTCCTGAGTGAGGAAGTCGTGGCCCTGGTCGGTCTTGAAGTGGTACTTGACCCAGAACTTCTCGCCCTTGGCGTTCTCCCACAGGTAGGTGTGCGAACCGTAGAGGTTCATGTTCCGCCAGGTCTTCGGGATACCCCGGTCACCCATCAGCCAGGTCACCTGGTGTGCCGATTCGGGGCACTGGCTCCAGAAGTCCCACTGCATGTCGTGATCACGCAGGTGGTTGTCGGCCCGGCGCTTCTGGGAGTGAATGAAGTCCGGGAACTTGATGGCGTCCCTGATGAAGAACACCGGGGTGTTGTTGCCAACGAGGTCGTAGTTGCCCTCGGAGGTGTAGAACTTGATCGCGGTCCCGCGCGGGTCACGCCAGGTGTCGGGGGAGCCCAGCTCACCCGCGACCGAGGAGAACCGAATCAGGGTCTCGGTCTTCACGCCCGGCTGGAACAGCGCGGCCTTGGTGTACTGGCTGACGTCCTCGGTCGTCTCGAAGAAACCGAAAGCGCCGCCGCCCTTGGCGTGCACCACGCGCTCGGGCACCCGTTCGCGGTTGAACTGGGCGTTCTTCTCGATCAGGTAGTGGTCCTGCAGCAGCGCGGGACCGTTGGTGCCCGCTGTCAGCGAGTGGTCGTCGCTTGCCACCGGGATACCGGCGTTGGTCGTCGTGGGCCGTGGCGAACTCACGAGCGTCCCTCCTTGTGTGGTGATTACGATGTCCGTCGACTACTCGGCCGCGGACGCGCAGTCGGGGCACAGACCCCAGAAGACGATCTCCGCCTCGTCGATGCTGTAGCCGGCTGTCGACGAGGGAACCAGGCACGGAGCCGAACCGTGGACGCAGTCCACGTCCTCGGCGCGGCCGCATGCCCGACACACCAGATGATGATGGTTGTCGGCGGTACGACATTCGAACCTGGCCGGATGACCGGCGGGTTCAATCCTGCGTAACAGCCCGGCCGAAGTGCACGCGTGCAGCACGTCGTAGACGGCCTGGGTGGAAACGGAGCCGAGAGTCCGCCGTACGGCACCCGCCACCTGGTCCGCGGTGGAATGCGGGTTATCGGACAGCCAACCGAGCACGGCCACCCGCGGGCCCGTCGCGCGCAGCCCCGCGGCGCGCAACCGTTCCCGCGTACTGTCCGCCGCCTGTCCGCCGGATGTCGTACTGGATGTCATAGCGACGTCAGTATGCCACGCATAGATTGGAATAAGTCAAGAAAACACTCGGAGAACGACCACCGATCGTGCGAGAACCGTGACGGACGCGACATCCGCCACGGTTCACGGAGCATTCGGGGCCGGTCCAGTGCTGGGGCCGGTCCGGCGGCCGGTGCTGCTTCGGGTTCCCGGCAGCCACCCCCGGGCGGCGTCAATTTCTCGCGAAATTGACATCCCCGTACCACGGTGGGGTCCCAGCCAGCGTCAATTTCCCACGAAATCGCCAGGCCAGCCGGGGGGGCGCGGCAGTGTGGGCGTCAATTTCCCAAGAAATCGCCGCGCCGCTTCGACGCAGGCCGAGCTCCGACCGCTCCCGCAGGCCGAGCTCCGACCACTCTCGCAGCAGGACCGACCGCGGGTTCTCCCGTGCGGCTCTCGCGAGGAAGGCCCGACGCTGTGTAGGCCGCTACCCGATGTCGGGCCTCCCCGCAGCGAGAGCCGTGCCCGAGGTTCCGCCAAGCGACCACCCGAGCAAACCGGGTCGCCACACTAACCATCACAGGAAGATGGAGAGTGTCCACGCGATCAGGAACCCGACCACACCGATCAGCGTCTCCATCACCGTCCACGTCTTGAGCGTGGTCGGCACGTCCATGCCGAGCAGCCTGCCGACCAGCCAGAAGCCGGAGTCGTTGACGTGCGAGAGCACGGTCGCACCCGAGGCGATGGCGATGACGATCAGGCACAGGTCGATGGAGGTCAGTCCGGACGCGGCCGAGACCGCGGGAGCGATGAAGCCGGCGGAGGTGGTCAGCGCCACGGTCGCGGAGCCCTGCGCCACACGCATCACCACGGCGATCAGGAAGGCGGCGACGATCAGCGGGATCCCGGCGCTGTTGAGTCCTTCGGCCAACGCGTTGCCGACCCCGGCCTTGGCCAGCACCGCGCCGAACATGCCACCGGCACCCGTGATGAGGATGACCGCGGCGATCGTCGAGAGGCTGGCGGTGAGCTCGTTCTCGATCTCCTTGCCTCGCATGCCGCGTTTGAGGCCGAGCACGACCGAGGCCACCAGCACCGCCACGGCCAGGGCGACCGGACTCTGCCCGATGAGGATGGCGGCCTGCACCACCTGCGACTTGGAGTCGACCACATCCTCGGAGACCAGCGTGTTCAGACCGGTGCGCAGGAAAATCAGCACCAGCGGCAGCAGCAGGAGGCCGACGACGGCGGCCATGCTCGGCCTCGGCTTGTCCGGCGCGGTGTCCTGCCCGGTGGCGGTGGAGTCCTCGGGGACGGGCAGGAAGACCCGGCTGCCGTTCCAGAGTCCGAACGCGTAACCGGAGATGAGCCAGGTCGGAATGCCGACCACGAGCCCGATGAGCAGCAGCAGGCCGGTGTTGGCACCGATGAGCCCCGCGGCCGAGACCGGGCCGGGATGCGGTGGGACGAAGGCGTGCATGACGGCGAAGGCACCCACCACCGGCAGCGCGTAACGCAGCACCGAGCCACCGAGCCTGCGGGCGACGGTGAACACGATGGGCAGGAAGATGACCACACCGGCGTCGAGGAAGATCGGGAAGCCGAACAGCAGTGCGGCTATCCCGAGCGCGAGCGGTGCCCGGCGCTCACCGAACCGACGTACCAGTGCTTCGGCCAGTACCGAAGCCCCGCCGGATATCTCCAGCATCCGTCCGAGCATCGCGCCGAAGCCGACTATCAGGGCGACTTCGGCGAGCGTCCCCCCGAGACCGTCGTTGAGGGTGCTCATCACCTCGTCGAGCGGGATGCCCAACACCAGCGCGGTGGTGATGCTGACGGCCAGCAGCGCGATCATCGGCTGCAACTTGAGGAAGACGATCAGCAACAGCAAAACCGCGACAGCGCCCGCGGCCACGGCCAGCGTGAGCCCCGGCCCCAGTGCGGAGTGGGCGGCGGGCTCGGCCGCCGCGATTACTCCTCGCAAGAATCTGCCCCTTTGTCGATACCGGGCATCACCCGAACGGATGCCGAACGGCCAGAATCCTCACAAGGCGAGCACCCCGGCCGCTAGTGCTCTGTATCGCTTCAGTCATACTTTTTTTCAGCAGTGTTCACATCGTTGACACAAAGCTCCGACAACTGATAACAGCAAGTAGTCGAACAGCGGAATTGTTCGCTCAGCGCCCACCGCACGACTCGCATGCCGAGGTGTCGCACACGCGAACACCCCCGCTACGAATGAAGAAACGCCCCGCCGGAAGTCCCGAGAGAACTCCAGGCGGGGCGTTCACGAGAAGGGGCGTTCACGAAAAAGGGCGCTCGCGAAAAGCCGTTCCGAGTCGGCCGAGCTCTGCCGAGTGAACAAAGCTCCGGACCTCAATACGTCTAGGACGCGATCGGGGTCAGCTCGGCTATCGCGCGGTGCAACCGTTCCAACCCGGGACGCTGGGCACGCATCATCCGGGCCGCCTCGGGAGCGGGCGGAACGGTTCGAGCGGGCCGTATCAGATCGGCGGCCTCGTCCAACGAGTCCAGCTCACCCAACGCGCGCCAGGCCAGCAGCACCGCGCCCACCGCCGAGCCACCGCTTTCCTCCGCCAGCTCCAGCTCTATACCGAGCGCCGCCGCGATCGTCTCGGCCCAGATCCGGCTGCGGAAACCGCCGCCGGTGGCGCGCACCGCGTGCATCCGCGCGCCGGTGTCGACCACGGCGTCCCGAACCAGCGCGAGCTGCTGGGCGACTCCCTCCACCAGGGCGCGGGTCATCTCGGCGCGCCCGTGGATACGCCGCAACCCGATCAGCGAGCCGGTCAGGCCGGGCTCCCACCAGGGGGCACGTTCACCCATCAGGTAGGGCAACGCGATCAGACCGCGCGCTCCGATCGGCACCTCGGCGGCCTCGTCGAGCAGCCGCGCCACATCAGTGCCGAACGACTCGGCAGCCCACTGGCCGACCACCGCCCCGTTGCTGACGGCACCACCCGCCACCCACAGACCATCGGCCAGGTAGTAGCAGAACGTGCGGCAGCGCTCGTCCACACCGGGCTCGTCGCGCACCACACGCAGCGCCCCGCTGGTGCCGAGCGAGAGCCCGGCGACTCCGGTGTTGATCGCGCCGACCCCGAGATTGCCCAACGGGCCGTCGCCCGCACCGAGCACCACTGGCAGCCCTTCGGGCAGCCCGGTATCACGTGCCACCCGCGCCCCCAGCGGGAACGCGTCGGTCGGCGCGGCGATGCGGGGCAGCTGGGCCGCCTCGATTCCGGCCGTGCGCAGTGCGGAGTCGTGCCAGTCCAACGTCGCCATGTCCTGCAGCCCGGTTCCCGAGGCCAGCGACTGATCGGTGACGAACTCCTCGGTGAACGCGGCGAAGACGAAATCCTTCAACGCGCACCAGTACGCCACCCCTTCGCTCAGCTCGCTGCGCTGCGTGGTCAGCCAGGCCAGTTTGACCATCACCGACTGCGGGTGCACCGGTGTTCCGGTGGCACGATGCAGCTCCGCGGCCGTGGCCCACTCCGCGCGGAATTTCTCCGCGATGTCGGCGCAACGGCTGTCCGCCCAGTTGAACGCGGGAGTTACGGGATCACCCGCCGAGTCCAGCCCGAGCAGGGTGTGCATCGCCGTGCTGAACGAGAGCGCGCGAACAGGACGTCCCGCCTCGTGCACCCGGGACGCGCACTCGGCCAGTGCCGCGATCGCGGAATCACGTACCGCCGCGGCGTCCTGGACTGCCTCACCCGGTTGTTCGGTGCGCATCGCGTTCGCACGTTCGGCGTGATGCAGCACCGTGCCGTCGCGGTCGGCGGCGACGACCTTGGTGGTTGTGGTACCGAGATCGAGACCGAGGACGACCGCATCCTTCTCGGCTGCGCTCATACCCCCAACCTATCCGCCCGAAGGAGTTGGTTCCGACGAGCGAGACACACGGCACAACCGCAGCGGAGTGGGCTCGCTTCCGGCATGTGGCGGTGGGGCGGGCACGCGGCCGGAAACAGGCCGGGGGCGACCCCGCGTGAATTTCGCGCGAAATCGCCACCGAGCGGCTCGGTCGACTACCCGATGCCCGCGCCGCCACGTCGCACGAGGGATTCCAGCTCCACCTCGAACTCGAACGGCTCCCCGGTGCGGAACACCCCGCCCTCGGTGGAGTGCGATTTGTAACCCCCGTCGTGCAGCCGGTTCTCGGCGATGGTGACCGGCTCGTCGAGATCAAGTACCCAGTACCCGGGTATACCGGCTTTGGCGTACTCGTGACGCTTGACCACCCGGTCGGTCTGCGACGAACCGGGGGAGACCACCTCGACCGCGAGCAGGAGGTCCTGGGCGTACAGCCGATTCGGGTTCTGGTCGATCCGGGCGGCGGTGGCGACGACCACGTCCGGGACTCGAACCACCGGCGGCCAGGAGGAGACGATCACCACTTCCACGTCCGGTATCGCCTCCCATTCCAGGGGTAGCTGCCGATCGAGCACCGAGGCGAGGCGCTTGACGGCGCGCTGATGGATACCCGCGGCTTTGGGAGTCACGTGGAGGACGCCCTCCTGGAGCTCGTAACGACGCGAATCGTCTTCCGGCAACCGCTCGAACTCTTCCAGGCTCAGCAAATGATCGGGCCAGGACATCGCGGTCATGCCTCCAGTGTCGACACCTATCGGCCGGCTCCGTACCCCTGTGACGGGAGGACCATCCGTTCGGGTGGCGACCCCGCGTGAATTTCGCGCGAAATCGCCACCGTCCCGGATCAGTGTGAAGCGGTCACGCCGGAGACGCCAGCGTCTCCGCGATCTCGTAGGTGTTCAGGGCCGCGCCCTTGCGCAGGTTGTCGCCGCAGACGAAGAAGTCCAGCGTGTTCGGAAAGTCGACAGCCTGGCGCACGCGCCCCACGTAGGTCGGCTCGCCACCCACGACACCGGCAGGAGTCGGGAAGTCCGGCCCGTCGGGGTCGTCCTGCAGCACCACCGAGGACGCCCGCTCGAAAACCCGATGCGCGTCCGACACGCCGACCTCTCGGTCGAACGTGGCGTGCACCGCCAGCGAGTGCGTGGTCACCACCGGCACCCGGACGCAGGTCGCGGAGACCTTCAGCTCCGGGATCCCGAGGATCTTGCGCGACTCGTTGCGGACCTTGAGCTCCTCCGAGGTCCAGCCGTCCTCCTTGCGGGAACCGCACCACGGCACGACGTTCAACGCCAGCGGAGCCTTGAACGGCGTCTCCTCGGAGAGACCCGCCGCGACCAACGCCTCGGCCACGTCCCCCGCACGGTCCCCGAGCTGCTTGCCCGCGACGGCATCGATCTCGGCACGCAGCCGGTCGATGGCGTCCTGCCCGGATCCCGAAGCGGCCTGGTACGAGGAAACCACCAACTCACGCAGGCCGAACTCGCGGTTCAACTCCCCGAGGGCGGCCATCATGGACAGCGTCGTGCAGTTGGGGTTGGCGATGATCCCCTTCGGGCGCTCGTCCACCTTGTGCGCGTTGACCTCCGGAACCACCAGCGGCACCTCGGGGTCCATCCGAAAGGCCCCCGAATTGTCGACCGCGACCGCACCCCGTTCGACGGCCACCGGCGCCCACGCCGCGGACAACTCGTCGGGCACGTCGAACATCGCGATGTCCACACCGTCGAAGGCCTCGGGGGAGAGCCCGACCACGGTGTGCTCGACGCCCCGGACCTCGATCTTCTTTCCGGCGGAACGCGGCGAGGCGATCAGCCGTACCTCGCCCCACGGCACGGTCTCGCGCGAGTTCATGATCTCGATCATGACCGAGCCCACCGCCCCGGTGGCTCCCACGATCGCGACGGTGGGTGCCTGGAAACGTCCGGAACTCATTCAGCGACCACTCCCCGCATAGACAACAGCCTCTTCTTCTCCGCCCAGCTCGAAGGAGGTGTGCAGCGCACTCACCGCGTCATCCAGCTGCGCGTCCCGGACCAGCACCGAAATGCGGATCTCGGAAGTATTGATGATCTCGATGTTCACGCCCGCCTCGGCCAGCGCCTCGCAGAACTGCGCGGTCACGCCGGGATGCGAACGCATACCCGCACCGACCAGCGAAACCTTGCCGACGTCGTCGTCGTAGACGACCTCCTGGAACCCGAGCTCGTCCTTGATCTTCTCCAGCTCGGTGACGGCCACGGCACCGTTGCTCTTGGCCACGGTGAAAGTGAGGTCGGTGAGGCCGGAAGCCACACCCGAAACGTTCTGCAGCACCATGTCGATGTCGATCTCGGCATCGGCGACGGCACGGAAGATCCGCCCCGCCACGCCGCGAGTGTCCGGAACACCGCGCACGGTGACCTTGGCTTCCGACCGGTCGTGCGCCACGCCGGTGATCATGGCCTGTTCCATGGGGAGGTCCTCCACTGATCCGGACACGATCGTTCCGGGGTTGGCCGAGTAGGACGAGCGGACGTGCAGTGGCACGCCGTATCTGCGCGCGTACTCCACCGCGCGCAGATGCAGCACCTTCGCACCGGTGGCCGCGAGTTCGAGCATTTCCTCATAGGTGACGCGGTCGAGGTGTTCGGCATCGCCCGCGATCCGGGGGTCGGCGGTGTAGACGCCGTCCACATCGGTGTAGATCTCGCAGACGTCGGCATGCATCGCCGCCGCCACCGCGACGGCCGTGGTGTCCGAACCGCCGCGCCCCAGCGTGGTGATGTCCTTGCTGTCCTGGCTGACCCCCTGAAATCCCGCGACCATCACGATCCGACCCTCGTCCAGGGCCTGTCGAACCCGATCGGGGGTGACGTCCATGATCCGGGCGTTCTGGTGTGCCGAAGTGGTGATGACCCCGGCCTGCGAACCGGAGAACGAACGAGCCTGCTCGCCGAGAGATTCGATCGCCATGGCCACGAGCGCGTTGGAGATGCGCTCACCCGCGGTGAGCAGCATGTCGAGCTCCCGCTCCGGGGGAGCCGGGTTGACCTGGTTGGCCAGATCCAGCAACTCGTCGGTGGTGTCCCCCATCGCGGAGCACACCACGACGACATCGTTACCCGCCTTACGGGTCTCCACGATGCGCTCGGCGACCCGTTTGATTCGATCGGCACTCTCGAGCGAGGAACCGCCGTACTTCTGGACGACGAGTGCCACCTGAACAAACCTCCTCGAGCCGCGCGGACGCCCCGGGTGCGAGAGGCCCCGCACTGACACCGGGTGGACGGCCGGGCAGCCGGCAGCGTGACGCCGTCCGGCTCCCCGGGCAGCGATCACTCGATCGTGCCGTGTGTTAGGAATCCGGACACCTCGCCGCGCCCCCGAGGTCCGAAGAACCGCTCGCGAACCTTCATCGGGTGCCTTCACCAGGCCGTTCCGCTGCCTGCCCAGCCTACAGAACCAGCCCCCTGCGGCCCGATAGCCGTTTGGCGTGACTAGTCTGGCTACGACGTGGCACCCGCGACAATCGAGGCTCGACGAAGAAGGTGCACCAGTTGTCCGCGACCGACGAAACGATCGGGACAGTGCCGCGTCGAAGCAGGGAAATTTCCGCCGCGCGAAGAGTGAAAGATCTCGTTCGGATTCGACCACGAGTGCTTGTGGCCGACGACGAGGGCCCTTCTGCGGCGCGAACAGCGGGACCAGCTGTGGTGTATATCACAGTCCGGCTGGTCGGGTTGCTGGTGCTGGGCGTGTCGTCCCGGCTTCACGACCAGTCACCCACCGAGCGCCTCTTCTCCTGGGACGCGGACTGGTACCTGTGGATCGCGGAGCACGGGTACGCCCCCACCGGGCAGACGATGCTCAACGGCAACGGCGACGCCGATCCCCAATCCGTGCTGGCGTTCTTCCCCGGATTCCCCCTGCTGACCCACGGAGTGGCGTTCCTGCCCGGCCTCGACCCGCCCACCGCGGCGATGCTGGTGAACCTCGCGGCGGGGCTCGCATGCGCCTACGGGCTGGCCCGGCTGGGACGAACCGTGAGCGGCTCGCAGCGAGCCGGTCTGGTGCTGGTCGCGCTGTTCGCGGCCGCCCCGATGTCGATCGTGCTGTCCATGCCCTACAGCGAGTCGCTGTTCTGCGCGCTGGCGGTCTGGGCACTGCTGGGCGTGCTGGAACGGCGGTGGGTCCAAGCAGGTGTGGCCTGCGCGCTGGCCGGGACGGTGCGACACACCGGAGCGGCGCTGATCACGGTGGTGATGATCGCCGCCCTCGTGGCGCTGCTGCACCGACGCGACGGCAACCGCCCGCTGATCGCGCTGCTGGCGGCTCCGTGCGGCCTGCTCGGCTACCTGGGTTGGGTGGGGCTGCGCACCGGCCAGTTCGACGGCTACTTCGAAGTGCGGCAGGACGGTTGGTCCTCCTCACCCGACGGCGGGATCGCCACCGCGCGCTTCATAGGAAAAGCCCTGTTCACGGACGAGTCAACGTTCGTGACCTTCGCCGCGTGGATCCTGCTCGCCGCGGTGGCGCTGCTGATCTGCTGCCTGGATCGACGGATCGCCTGGCCGGTGGGCTTGTACGCGCTGCTGACCGTGGTGTTCGTGCTGGGGACCGACGGGCTGATGTTCGCCAAACCACGGGCACTGCTGCCCGCCTTCCCGCTGCTGCTCCCACTGGCCATGGGACTCGCGGAGCGGCGACGACCGGTGATGATCGCCGGTGTGGGGCTGTTCGTGTGCTTCGGGAGTTGGTTCAGTGCGTATGCCCTCACCATCTGGCCCTACGCCGTATGAGGGGATGTCGGCTCGTTCGGTGTGGCGGTGCTGGTGGCGGAACCTCCGGCACGACTCTCGCTGCGGGTCCGGCGACCTCGGGTAGCGACCTACACAACGTCTCCGGCGTCCTCGCGAGAGCCGCACCGGAGAACCCGCGGCGGTGCCGACCGCGAGGGTGGTCGGAGCTCGGCTCTGCGTCGAAGCGGCGCGGCGATTTCGTGGGAAATTGACGCCGCCCCGCGGCCGGATGGCGGGGACTCTCGCACGTCCCGGCAGCGGGTGCCCGATATCGGGTGGCGACGAGTTGGGGAGAATCGAGTTCGGCACGTGAGCGCCGAGAGGCCACGGAGGCACCTTGAAACCCGCCGACTCGTCAGTCCCACTGCATCCGTTGCTCGCCGAGCGATGGAGCCCGCGCGCACTGGACCCCGAGATCGAACTGACCGACAAGCAGTTCACCGCCCTGTTCGAAGCCGCACGCTGGGCCCCCTCCTGGGGCAACACGCAACCCGCCCGCTACATCGCGGGCCGTCGAGGGGAATCGACCTTCGACAAACTGCACGGCACCCTCTCCAGGGGTAACCACGGCTGGGCAGGCAACGCCTCGGCCCTCGTGCTCGGCGTGGTCAAACTGACCAACGACGACGGCGAGCCGCTGCCCTACGGGGAGTACGGCCTCGGGCTCGCCACCGAGAACCTGGTGCTGCAGGCAGTCAGTGAGGGACTGGTGGCTCACCAGATGGCCGGGTTCGACCGGGACGCGGCCCGCGAGGCGTTCGGCATTCCCGCGGACTACGAGCCGTTGGTCGTGGTCGCCGTCGGTGCCCCCGGTGACGCCGAACAACTGCCCGAGCGACTCCGCGAGAAGGAGTCCTCACCCCGTAGCCGCATACCGCTCACCGAATTCGTGTTCAGCGACTCGTGGCAGGAACCAACGTTCTGATCGGTGGTCGATCGGTACCGCCGTACTCGCGGTACCGATCGGTGTGCTGCCGGTCGCACCGCTGTGCCCACGGGACGCGCCGGAGCATCCCGACACCGGGCTCCCACTCCAGAAGCATGTCGCCGCCTCCCGAATCGTGGTACGCCTGGCGCCGAAAGGTGTTAGTAATTCCTCCTGACGCGCAATAGTCTCTGCGCCATGTTCCACCGGTCGAGTAGCGATTCGTCCCGGCGGCTCGACGTGGCCCGGAAACCGGGCGAGGCGCCACTCGAACTGTCCCAGCTGCGGACGTTCCTGGCCGTTCACCGGGCCGGATCGTTCACGGCGGCGGCCAGACTACTGGGACTGTCGCAGTCCACAGTGACCACGAGGATCCGAGCACTGGAACAGCGGCTCGGTACGCCCTTGTTCGAACGACTGCCGCGCGGAGTCGCCTCGACCACCGCGGCCGCGGAGCTGGCCTCGGAAGTGGCGGGTCCGCTCGACGAGCTGGCCTCGGTGACCGAGCCGGACCGGAACGAACCGCCCGCCCCGATCGAACCGGTGCACCTGGCGGGCCCCGCCGAACTGCTGAGTGTGCGGGTGCTGCCCTCGTTGGCACCGATGCTGGGGAGCGGAGTTCGACTCAGGGCCACCTTCGGACTGGCGGAGGAGCTGTTGGGCGGCCTGCGCAGCGGCAGGTTCGACCTGGTGCTGTCGGTCGCCCGCCCCCGTGGCCGGGCCGTCAACGCGGTTCCACTCGCGGATGAGGAGCTGGTACTGGTCTGCGCACCGGAAACCGCGGCACACCTCGACCGCGCGCGGCTGCGGGGTGGCGACCCCACCCCACTGCACGGCATCCCCCTGGTCGCCTATGCGGAGGATCTTGCCCTCACGCGGCACTACTGGCGCCACGTCTTCGGCACCCGGCCCCCCGAGCGGGCCGGGATGGTCGTGCCCGACATGCGGGCGATGCTCGCGACGGTGGCGGCCGGAACAGGACTCACGGTGCTGCCCCGCTATCTGTGCGAGTCCGAACTCGCCGCCGGAGAGTTGGTGGATCTTCCGGAACCGACGGCTCCTCCCGTCAACACCCTGTTTCTCGCCCAGCGGGCGGACGCGACGGAGAATCACCACGTGACGTTGGTACGGCAGGAACTGCTCCGAGTGGCCGGCTCCTGGTGAGCGAGCCTGATACTTCGGGAACGCACGACTTTTCCCGGGCCTCACCGTGCCCCTCGCGACGAACCACGGCGGTTCAGCGGGAGGCGCCCAGCGTGCGCAGCAGGCGCACCACCAGCACCGAGCCGAGGAGCCAGCAGATCGCCGCGAGGCCGTAGTTGAGCAGCACTTCGAGCTTCGGCTGCTCGGGCTTGAGGAACAGGTCGCGGAACCCGAACGACACCGCCCGTGCCCATTCCGCCACGAAACGCGTCAGCGCGTTCTCCGGATTGGCGCCCCCGACCGTCAGCACCACGTGCGCGGTGAGCAGCGCGGCCGCCAACGAGCAGACCCAACGCACCACTGTGGCGAGCGAACCGCACGTGCGAGACCACAACCGCGCGAAATCGAAGGACTTCCGGCGGCGGTGCCCACCAGCTCCGGAAGTGCGCGTCGAATCCGCCACGTCTTCGGACATGACGGCAGTGTGGCACGAGACACGATCAAATTACCAGCGGGTAGCCGAACATCGGCACAGCGGAACCCGGGTGAGCACGCACCCACCCTCGGAGTGCGGGAGCGAACCTCGGAGGCCGTTCTCCCACCACTTCCAGCACTTCCCAAACTGCTGTCACCGTGCTCGGGATCTCACCCGAAAATCCGCCCCAGCAGACCCCCCAGCAGCATCCAGAACATCGCGGCCAGCCCGTAGTCCAGTAACACCTGCAGTACGTGACTCGGCGCGTCGATCAGTCCCGGGAAGAACAACGCGAGCGGCTCGGCGGCCCGCGCGACCGATTGCGCGAGCTGCCCCTCCGCTTGGAAGTCGAACAACACGAACACGGTGTGGGCGACCAACACCACGGCGAGCAGGAAACCGACTCCCTGCAGCAGGGTCGCCAGAGCCGAGCCGGAACCGGTCTTCTTCGCAGCCATGGCACCAGCCTGCCGCATCGGAACAGCGGACTCGCGATCAGTTCCCGAGAGATTCCCCGAATCGGCCGTCGTGATCGGCACGTCGCGGCAGCGTTCGCGGGCCGGGCGAGCACCTTGCCCGCTCGGGGCTCGGACGCGGAGCACCGATTCGACGGTGCGGCGATCCGGTGTGGCCAGGATTACGGTGTGTCCAGCATTCGGAACAGGCGGTTGCGTTCCGGACACCGGGTGCGGTTAGGCTGTCGTCGTGACTTTCAACCTCCTGCTTTGCCGCCGCGACGGGGTCAGTTAGACCGGCCCCTCGTCGCGGAGGTAAAGCGTGCCGGTCGATTGAGTTCCCGAACCGAGCACGAGCAGGAGAGTCCACCAGGATGAGTAACGGTTCCGCTTCCGATTCCCGTTCCACCACGGACGACATACCCACCGCGGGATCCGGACCGCGTCGACCCTCACGTCCCGCTCCGCCCGACCAGAAGCCCTGGAATCCGCAGCGCGGCAGCTCGATGGCGTTCCACCGTTACCGGCCGTTCGACGAGCTGGTGGAGAACGTGTCGCTGCCGGACCGCACCTGGCCGGACCAGCGCATCACCCGAGCACCGCTGTGGTCCGCGGTCGACCTGCGGGACGGTAACCAGGCGCTGATCGACCCGATGTCGCCCGCGCGCAAACGCCGGATGTTCGACCTGCTGGTCGCTATGGGCTTCAAGGAGCTCGAGGTCGGTTTCCCCGCGGCGAGCCAGACGGACTTCGACTTCGTACGCGAGATCATCGAGGACGGGGCGATCCCGGAGGACGTACGCATCCAGGTGCTGACCCAAGCGCGCCCGGACCTGATCGAGCGCACCTTCAAGGCGCTGGAGGGCGCGCACTCCGCGATCATCCACCTGTACAACTCCACCTCGATCCTGCAGCGGCGTGTGGTCTTCGGCGAGGAGCGCACGGGGATCACCAAGATCGCCACGCAGGGCGCGGAACTGGTGCGCGAGTACGCGGACAAGTACCCGGACACCGACTTCCGGTTCCAGTACTCCCCCGAGTCCTTCACGGGCACCGAGCTCTCCTACGCCGCCGAGATCTGCGACGCGGTCACCGAGATCTGGGAGCCCACCCCGGAACGCCCGGTCATCCTCAATCTGCCCGCCACCGTCGAGATGGCGACCCCGAACCTCTACGCCGACTCGATCGAGTGGATGCACCGCAATCTGTCCAGGCGTGATTCGGTGATCCTCTCGCTGCACCCGCACAACGACCGGGGCAGCGCCGTAGCGGCCGCCGAGCTCGGGTACCAGGCGGGAGCCGACCGTATTGAGGGCTGCCTGTTCGGCAACGGCGAGCGCACCGGCAACGTGGACCTGGTGGCGCTGGGGATGAACCTGTTCAGCCAGGGGGTCGATCCGCAGCTGGATCTGTCCGACATCGACTACATCAAGCGCACCGTGGAGCACTGCAACCAACTGCCGGTTCCCGAACGGCAGCCGTGGGGTGGCGAGCTGGTCTACACGGCCTTCTCCGGCAGCCACCAGGACGCGATCAACAAGGGGCTTCGGGCACATCGCGAGGCCGCGGAACGCGCCGGGGTCGCCGAGAACGAGTACCCCTGGGAAGTCCCGTACCTGCCGATCGACCCGAAGGACGTGGGACGCAGCTACGAGGCGGTGATCCGGGTCAACTCGCAGTCCGGCAAGGGCGGCGTGGCCTACGTGATGACGACCGAGTACCAGCTCGACCTGCCCCGCAAGATGCAGATCGAGCTGTCCAAGCTGATCCAGCAGCGCACCGACTCGGACGGCGGCGAGGTCGAGCCGAACGAGATATGGCGCGTGTTCGCCGACGAGTACCTGGACTCGAGCGCACCACTGGAGCTGGTGCGGCAACGTCTCAGCGGTGAGGCCGGTTCCGAGACCATCGATGCCACTGTTCGGGTGGCGGGCACCGAGCACGAGATCAGCGGATCCGGCAACGGTCCCATCGCCGCTTTCGTCGACTCGTTGAGCACCGTGGGCTACCACGTGCGCGTGCTCGACTACCACGAGCACGCGATGACGGCGGGGGACGACGCCAAGGCCGCCGCCTATCTGGAGTGCTCGGTGGACAGTGAGTCCGACGGCCCGACCGTGCTGTGGGGGGCCGCCATCGACACCTCCACCGTCACCGCTTCACTGCGCGCGGTGGTCTCGGCGGTGAATCGGGCGAACCGCTGAGGAGATCATCCCGCTCCGGGAGGGGGTGAGGAACGCTCGCTCGGCAGGGCGTTCCGCCGACTCACACTCCGAGTGCCCGGCCGGTGAGCCCTTGGAACCCGGTTCACCGGCCGGTCGAGGTATTCAGCAGCCTGGCGAACTCACCGGCTTCGTCCGGTGTGAATACAAGTGTCTCGCCCGGCGGTAGCACCAAGGCGACCCGGTCACCGAGCACCAGCACCTTCACCTCCCCGCCGGCGCCGTCGTCCTCGGAGTCCAGACACGGCACGCTCCAACTCAACCCCTCCGGATCGAGCCGGTCGTTTTCCGAGAGTTCGGACACCACACACCTCCGTTCGGGTCGATCGGCACCAGCACAGTCAATCCGGTACGAGACGTCCGAGCAACGTACGTCATCCCAACGGGGGCATGATCGATGCCGTTCCGATCCCGAACCCCACTCACGAAGGAGTGGCCCGGCCCGGGTGGGCGTCAATTTCCCACGAAATCGCCGCGCCGCTTCGACGCAGTGTCGAACTCCCACCACCCCGGAGGCCGACCCCCCACCACCATCGCAAGCCGAACTCCGACCACGCACGCGGTCGGCACCGCCGCTGGTTCTCGCGTGCGGCTCTCGTGAGGAAGGCCCGACGTTGTGTAGGTCGCTACCCGAGGTCGCCGGAGCCGCAGCGAGAGCCGTGCGAGAGGTTCCGCCACGCAACCAGCTACGGGAACCGAGCGAAATACCCTACTCCCCCGAGTTCGGGGTGATGATTCCGTCGCGGATCTCTTCGGCGTAGTGACAGGCCACCCGGTGCCCACCTCCGACGTCGCGCAGTTCGGGGCGTTCGGAGTCGCAGCGCGTGGGCTGCCGCCACGGGCACCTGGTGTGGAACCGGCACCCGGTGGGCGGCGAGGCGGGTGACGGCAGGTCCCCGGAGAGCAGGATCCGTTCCCGCTGATCCTCGACCTCCGGTTCCGGCACCGGCACCGCGGAGAGCAACGCCCTGGTGTAGGGGTGCAGCGGTTGTTCGTAGAGCACGTCCGAGTCGGACTCCTCGACCAAACCCCCCAGATACATCACGCCGATACGCCGTGCCACGTGGCGCACCACGGCGAGGTCGTGCGCGATCACCAGGTAGGTGAGGCCGAACTCCTCCTGCAGGTCCTCCAGTAGGTTCAGCACCTGAGCCTGCACCGAGACGTCCAGCGCGGACACCGGCTCGTCCGCGACCACGAGGTCCGGGCGCACTGCCAGTGCCCGGGCGATGCCGATGCGCTGCCGCTGACCGCCCGAGAACTCGTGCGGGTACTTGCGCAGCGCCGAGGCGGGCAACCCGACGGAGGAGAGCAGTTCACGCAGTTCGCGCTCGGTGCGCTGCCCGCCCTGATCCAACCCGTGTGCCCGCATCCCCTCCACGAGCAGCGACTCGACGGACTGCCTCGGGTCCAGTGAGGACAGCGTGTCCTGGAAGACCATCTGCATTCGCCGCCGCATCCGTCGCAGCGGTTCCCCCGACATTTGGGCCATGTCCGTGCCGTCGAAACGGATCGAACCGCCGGTGGGATGCTCCAGTCGCAGTACCGCTTTGCCCAGTGTGGACTTGCCACAGCCGGACTCCCCCACCAGTCCGTAGGTCTCGCCGCGGCCGACGCGCAGCGAAACCCCGTCCACCGCGTAGACGTGGCCCACGGTGCGGTCCAGCACGATTCCCCGCTTGATCGGGAAGTGCACCCGCAGGTCGTCGATCTCCACCAGGGTGTCCGCCGGGTCCGAGGGGTCCGTACCGACGGGTGAGGTCTCGGAACCCGTGATGGTGCTGCTCGAATCAGTCATGGGCACGCTCCAGTTCCGCGGCACCGATCGGGTTGTGGCAGCGCAGCAGCCTGTCCTGCTCGACTGTTTCGAGTTCGGGCGCGCGTTCGCCGCACACCGCCAGGGCGTTGCCGCAGCGCGGGCTGAAGGCACAGCCCCCTTCCCAGGGAATGTTGTCGGCCACCGATCCCTCGATCGGCGCCAGCCGCTGTCCTCGCGGGGAGTCCAGTCGCGGCACCGAGGCCATCAACCCGGCGGTGTAGGGATGTCTCGGCCCGGAGAACAGCTCGTGCCGCTGGGCGCGTTCCACGATTCGCCCGGCGTAGAGCACGTTGACCTCGTCGCACATCCCCGCGACCACTCCGAGGTCGTGGGTGATCATGATCAACGCTGTGCCGGTCTCGGCGACGAGTTCCTTCAGCAGGGTCAGGATCTGCGCCTGGATGGTGACGTCGAGGGCGGTGGTGGGCTCGTCGGCTATCAGCAGCCGGGGTTCGCAGGCCAGCGCCATGGCTATCAAGGCGCGCTGCCGCATCCCTCCGGAGAGCTGGTGCGAGTACTCCTTGAGCCTGCGCTCCGGGTCCGGGATGCCGACCCGGTCCAGCAGCTTCGCGGCCTCGCGGGAGGCGTCGCGACGCGAGAGCCCGCGGTGGCGTTCGATGACCTCGGAAACCTGCAGCCCGATGGGCACCACGGGGTTGAGGGAGGTCAGCGGATCCTGGAAGACCATGCCGAGGTCCTTGCCCCTGCGCCGGTCGAGCTCCCGCTGGGACAGCCGCAGCAGTTCGCTGCCTTCCAGGTTCACCGAGCCGGCCACCTCGGTTCCGCGCCGCGGGAGCAGCCCCATGATCGCGAGCGAGGTGACGGACTTGCCGCACCCGGATTCGCCGACGAGCCCGACGGTACTTCCGGGGTGCACGTCGAACGAGACGCCGTCCACCGCCGGGACCGTCGGTTCGCTCTTACGGACGAACCGCACGGACAAATCGCGCACTTCCAGCAATGCCATGTCGCCGTTCACCGCCGCTTCTTCGGGTCGAGGGCGTCCCGCATCGACTCACCGACGAGCGTGAAACCGAGCGCGACGACGATGATGCAGCCGGCGGGCCAGAAGGCCAGGTGCGGGTGGGTGTCGAAGAAGTTCTGCGCCGAGCCGAGCATCTGCCCCCATTCGGGTGTCGAGGTATCGGCCGCTCCCAGGCCGAGGAAGGAGAGCGCCGCGGCGTCGATGATGGCCACCGCGAGCATCAGCGTGGCCTGCACGATCACCGGTCCGAGCGCGTTGGGAAGCATGTGCCGGAACACGATGGAGCGTTGGCGCACCCCCAGCGCGCGGGCCGCCAGTACGTGATCGCTCGCCCGCTGGGCGAGCATGGTCCCGCGCAGCAGCCTGCCGAATATCGGTATCTGCACCGTGGCGACCGCGATGATCACGGTGAACTGGGACTGCTGCTGGAACAGCGCCCCGATGGAAACGGCCAGCAGCAGCGAGGGCACCGAGAGCATCACGTCGACCACGCGCATCACCAGGGTGTCGACCCAGCCGCCGAAGGCCCCGGCCAGGATGCCCAGGGTCAGACCGCCGCCCAGGCCGATGACCGTGGCCAGCAGCGCGACCAGCAGTGTCTGCTGCGAACCGAGCAGCACCCTGGACAGCAACGGCCGCCCGTACTGGTCGCCGCCCAGGGGGAAACCGGGTTGTGGGGCCGGGATCTCGTTGTCCGCGCGGGAGACCTGCTCCTCCAGCAGCCGCAGGGCGGGATCGTGTTGCGCCAGCATCGGCGACACCAGGGCGAGCAGCACGAAGGCGCAGATGATTCCCGCGCCCACGAGAAACGTCGGGCTGCGACGCAGCCGTCGCCATGCCGAGGCCGCCAGGCTGACACCCGCGGTGGTGTCGCCGCCGGACTCGGCCAGCCCGTCGATGCGCTCCTTGCGTTGTGTACCCAGCACTGTGCGCGACCTCTCACTGATACTTTCCGTCGTGTTGGCAGGCCCGGTGGCGAGCACCACGCTTCGATCAGCGTGTCCGGAGTCTCGGGTCGATCGCCGCGTAGGCGAGGTCGACGAGCAGGTTGACCAGCACGTAGACCATCGCGGTGGCGAGGATCACCACTTGCAGCACGGCGTAGTCCTGCCGTTGGAAACCCAGCGAGAGTGCCTGTCCGATTCCGGGGATGTTGAAGACCTGCTCGGTCAGCACCGCCCCGGAGAGCAGCGCGCCGGTCTGCAACCCGATGGTGGTGACCACGGGAAGCATCGCGTTGCGCAGGATGTGCCTGCCGCGCACCACCATCGCCCCGAGTCCCTTGGAGCGGGCGGTGCGCACGTAGTCCTCCTCGACCACGTCGAGCACCGATGCCCGGGTGAGCCGGAAGATCACCGCGAACGGGATGGTGGACAGCGCGATCGCGGGCAGCAGCAGGTGGATCAGGGCGTTCCACGCCGCGTCCCACTCCGTGGTGAGCACCCCGTCGAGGACGAAGAAGCCGGTGGCGTGGGTGGCGTCGATTCCGGCCGCCTGTCTTCCCGATGCGGGAAGTACGCCGAACTCGATGGCGAAGACGTACTTGAGCAGGAAGGCCAGGAAGAACACCGGCACCGCGACCCCGATCAGCGACCAGGTGATGCTGAGGTTGTCCAACCAGCCGCCCTGCCTGCGGGCCGCGAAGTAACCCAGCGGGATGCCCACGGCGACCGCGAGCAGCAGCGCCAGCACCGAGAGTTCGAGCGTGGCGGGCATGCGCTGCAGGAAGACCTCCATGGCCGGGGTGCCCGGCTGCACCCCGGTGGAGACGCCGAAATCACCCGTGATCGCCCGTTGCACGAACTTCCAGTACTGCACGTACAGCGGTTGGTCGAGCCCGAGCTGCTCGACCAGTCGGGCTCGGGACTCCTCGGTGGCACGTTCACCGAGGAGCGCGGAGACCGGGCCACCCGGCAGCGCCCGCAGCCATCCGAACAGCAGGACCGACAGCACGACCGTGACGATCAACAGCTGGCCGAGTCGCCGGACCGTGTAACGAAGCAAACCGGGATCCTTACGTTCTCGACGGAAAAACCTGGGCGCTGCCCGGGAACTACTTCTCGATGCTCACCGAGGCGAACTCCTCGGCTGTCAGCGGCGAGGTGACCAGCCCCTTGACGTGCGGGGCCGTCACGATCGCGGGCGGCGAGTGCGACAGCGGCACGGCGGGCAGGTACTTCGACTTCAGGTCCCGGTTGATTTGGGTGTACATCCGCTCCCGTTTGGTCGGATCCGGTTCCTTGTCCGCGGCGTCCAGCCGGTTGGCCAGCTTTTCGCCCCAGGGCGCGGGTTTGGTGTAGAACTGGTTCTCCGTCGAGCCGAAGAAGGTGCCGATGAAGTTGTCCGGGGAGTTGTAGTCACCGGTCCAGCCGAGCAGGAAGACCTCGGCGTCGCCCTTGTTCACGTCGGAGATGTAGCCGCCGTTCCAGGGTTTGCTGACCGGTTTGACGTTGATGCCCGCCTTGCGCATGTCCCCGGCCAGCGAGTTGAAGATGCCGCGCGGGTCGGGCATGTAGGGGCGCGTCACCTGGGTGGGCCACCAGAACTCGATGGTGAGGTCGGAGTGCCCCGCCTCGGCGAGGAGCCGCTTGGCCTTCTCCGGGTCGTAGGAGTACTTCGCCACGTCCTCGGTGTATCCGTCCACGCTGGACGGATAGAACAGGTTGGCGACCTCGGCCCCGTCCGGCAGGTTGGCGTTGACCAGGTTCTCGCGATTGACCGCGTAGGCCAGCGCCTTGCGCACCTTCAGCTTGCGCAGCGCCGGGTTTTTCTTCTGCGACATGCCCAGGTACAGCACGTTGAACGGCTCGCGGACCTGCACGTTGAAGTCCTGCTGCCGCAGCGAGTCCAGGTCGGCCGGGTTCGGGAAGTCGTACCCGTCGATCCCGCCGGAGAGCAGTTCCTGCTTGCGAACCGACTCGTCGGAGATCACCTTGAAGATGAGCCGGTCGAGCTTGGCCTTGTCACCCCAGTAGTCGTCGTTGCGGCGCAGCACCACGGACTGGTTGTTCTGGTCGTAGGAGTCGAACTCGAACGGACCCGTACCGATGGGGTGCTTCCTGGCGTACTCGGAGTACTCGAAACCGGAGCCCTTGGCCTCGACCTTGTCGGCCTCGTACTTCTTCATCGCCGTGGGCGACTGCATGCTGAACGAGTCCAACCCGAGCGCGGCGGGGAACTTGGAGGTCGCGCGGGTCAGGTTGATCACCGCGGTGGTGGGGTCCGGCGCCTCGCAGGAGGAGAACAGCGAGGGCTCGTCGTCCCCGGCGAATCCACCGAAGGTCTCGATCCAGTAGTACGACAGCGCTGAGCTCTGCCCGGTGCCGGTCTGGTTGTACCAGCGTTCGAAGTTGGCGCAGACGGCCTCGGCGTTGAAGTCGGTGCCGTCGTGGAACTTCACGCCTTCGCGGAGCTGGAAAGTCCACTTCGTACCGTCATCCGAGGATTTCCAGTCGGTGGCCAGTTCGGGCTCGACCTCGACTCCGCCCGACTCGAAACCGACGAGTCCCTCCATCATCTGTCGGGTGACCCGGAAGGTCTCGCCGTCGGAGGCGTAGAACGGGTCGAACAGGGCCGGAGCACCCGGCGCTCCGAAGACCATGGTCTGTCCACTGTCCTCTCCGCGCTGCGACTGCACGCACGCGGACAGGGACGTGGCAAGCACGGCGGTCAGCCCGACCGTCACAAGCCTGCGCCCCACTCTCGATAACCGGAACCCCGGCCCGGCGGCTGCACCCATCACTCACCTCGACAACTCACGTCTCGCAAAGTGAGAGAGACCGTAACCCGAGGAATGCGTCTGGATCAGGGCCACAGGATTACGATTCGGCTACAACGTTCGGGCTAACGTCCGGCAAATCTGGGAAAAATTTGTGAAAATCCTGGTCAAAGCCGGAAATACTACGCAACTGGGCTCACTCGAACGAGTGGATTTTCGAAGATCATCCGGAGCCGAGGGGCGGTTCGTCATCCCCGCAGCACGAAGTCGGCACGCTGTCCGGTCCGATCCGAACGGAACCAAACCCGTTCGAACCGCTGCCAGCGGAGGAGTTCGGGACGGGTCTCGGCACCGTCCCGTGCCACCGCGCGCTCCAGCCGGACGGCCGAGTCGGGCGGCTCCATCCAGATCAGCGCCGAAAGGTGGCGCGCGACCGAACGTCTGCCCGAGGACACCCCTTCGAGTAGCAGCACCTCCGGCACGGGGACATCGACGAACGCCCCGGGCACCGGCACGCCTCCGGGCCACTCGGTGCGCTGATAGCGCCCCGCACATCCCCGCGACAACGGCTCCAGCACGCCATCGCGCAACCTGGGCCACCAACCCACCGGTTCCCGCCAAGTGGCGAAGTCGTCGGTGCCGAGCAGCACGGCGTCGAGCCCCACCGCGGACAGGGCGGACAGCAGCACGCGGGCGAACGTGGACTTCCCCGCGCCGGAAGGGCCGTCCACCGCGACCAACCGCACCGGGCCCAGCCGGGGCGCGCCACGCCCCACGCGGTACGCCAACGAGTCCGCGGTCTCGGGATCCGCCGCACGCGGCAGCCGCACGACCGACGAACCGCGAGCCACGGTACGGGAACGCTCGGCGGGACACTCCGAACCGCCGTGACCTCGCTCCGGTCGGCCGGCGGATCCCGCCACCGAGCGGCTCACCGGAGGACCGCTCCGACGGCCGCGCTCAAACGACCCGAACGGCTCAAACGGATCGCCGTCCGGACAACGCCCTGCCGAGGGTGAGCTCGTCCGCGAACTCGAGATCGCCTCCCATCGGCAGACCGGATGCGAGCCGTGTCACGCTCAGCCCCGGGAAGTCCTGCAGCAGCCGGACGAGGTAAGTGGCCGTCGCCTCCCCCTCGGTGTTGGGGTCCGTGGCGATGATGATCTCGTTAACCTCGTCGGTCCCGATGCGGCTGACCAGATCGCGGATCCGCAACTGGTCCGGACCGACCCCGGAGAGCGGATCCAGCGCACCACCCAACACGTGATAACGCCCCCGGAACTCGCGGGTGCGTTCGACGGCCAGCACGTCCTTGGGTTCCTCGACCACACACACCAGCCGCGGGTCACGCCTGGTGTCCTGGCAGATCCTGCAGCGCGTCTGCTCGGAGACGTTGCCACAGACCTCGCAGAACACCACGCCTTCCTTCACCCGCTGCAACGCGTCCTGCAACCGGGTGACGTCGGCGGGCTCGGCAGAGAGCAGGTGAAAGGCGATGCGCTGCGCGCCCTTCGGACCGATCCCCGGCAACCTGCCGAGCTCGTCGATCAGATCCTGTACTGGCCCCTCGTACACGCGGCTACCGTCACATCCCCGGCAGACCGAGTCCGCCCATGTCCGTGCCGCCCTGGCCACCAAGCGCGTTGGTCAACGGCCCCATCTTGTCCGCCTGCATCTGTTGCGCGGCGCGGTTGGCGTCCCGGACGGCCGCGACGACCATGTCCGACAGCGTCTCGGTGTCCGTGGGATCGACGACCTTGGGATCGATGCTCATGGACTGCAACTCTCCCGCGCCGGTAACAGTGGCTGTGACCATGCCGCCCCCGGCGGTACCGGTCACCTCCGCCTCGGCGAGTTCCTCCTGCGCATTCATGAGTTGCTGCTGCATCTCCTGCGCCTGCTTCATGATTTCCTGCATGTCGGGTTGCTGACCGCCTGGTTGCACCGTGGCTCCTCTCCCGGTTCCGGCTGGACTCACCTGTTCGAGCGAGGCATCTCCCCTGCCGTCCAGCGTAGTCGTCGATCCGCGACGGTGGCGGGCGCCCGGCCGGGTGGGCCGGAACCCACTAGTCGAGCCTGCGCGCACCGAGCTCGCTCACCAACAACTCGACGGCCTCGTCGTCGGGATCGCGTTCGACCGAGCCGCCACGCGGTGCGGCTTCGGCGGTGGCGGTGGCCCGGTAATCCGGACCTCCCGGGGCTTCGCGGCCGGGGGAGCGGGAACCCGAAGCTTCGGAACCGGCGGACTCGGTCCCAAGGGATTCGGATCGGGGCGGAGCGGCGAAGTCCGGCTCCGGTGATGGCCCGAGCTCGGTGTCCTCCCACTCGGGCGGTTCGGGCTCCGATTCGGGAGGAGGCTCCGGAGGCAGGGGTGGTTCCGGAGGCAGGGGTGGTTCCGGAGGCTCCGAGGACTCGGAGGTGCCCGGCATCCCGGATCCGGTGGGGTGTTCGGATGCGGCGGGTGGCTCAGCTGCCGCAGGGGTTTCGGGTCCCGCGGCGGATTCGGGGTCCCCAGCGGACTCGGGTGCCCCAGCGGACTCGGGTGCCACGGGGGATTCGGAAGGAACCGGGGAGTCCGGGGCGGCCGGAGCCGCCGCGTCGGGAGCAGCCACAGGCGGAGCGACCTCAAGTTTTTCCGCCGCGCGCTCCGCCTCGGAGGACCGTTCCGCCGACGCGCTCTGGGCGGTCGATTGTGCGTTCGGGGCGACGGCCTGCCCAGAAGCAGCGGCCTGCTCCGAAGCGGGAGCCGCTCCGGCGGCGGGAGCTCGCGGGGCGGCAGGCTGCGGAGCCGCGACCCCGCCCTGCTCGGCCCCACCTCGTTCGGGCTGCCGCTGCGGTGTCGCGGCCGGTGCCCGAGCGGACTGCTCCTCACCCTCGATGAGGCACTCCAACTCCCAGTCGCCACCGACGACCGCGCGCATCGCTTCCCGCACGTAGTCGATGCGGCGAGCCTGCATGAACTGCTTGCGCAGTCCGGAGGTCGGCATCGACAGCACCAGCGTGTTGTCCCGCAGATCCACCAGCGAGGCGTTCAGCAGCAGCGCCTGGGTCGGCCGGTTGCGCTCCGCCACGGCACGCAGCAGGTCGTTCCACACCTGGCGCAGCTCGGCCGCGGGCCTGCCGCCCCCCGCCGGTGAGTCGTCCACCGGTTCGGGCGAGTTCTGCCGTGTCCGCTGCCCGCTTCGGGTGTGGCCCTCGGGGGATGGCTCGGCAGGATCACCGGCCACCGCCCGTTCGGCGGGCCGCCCGACCTCGCCACTACGCCCGGCCTCGCCACTACGCCCGGCCTCGCCACTACGTGCGGAGGAGGCAGGCTCGGCACGGTCCGAACCGGCGACGGGCGACCGCGCACCGCCGTCCGGCTCGCTCGGGACGGCACTCCGTGATGTCGGAGCGGGAGGCGCCGGATCGGCTTCCGCGCCGCCGGGAGCAGGCGGCGCCACCGTCATGCGCCGCTCGACCCGCTCGACGCGCTGCAGCACCGCAGCCTCGTCGCCGGAAGCGGCGGGCAGCATCATCCGAGCGCACAGCAACTCCAGCAGCAAACGGGGCGCCGTGGCACCGCGCATCTCGGACAGCCCGGAGTGCACGATCTCGGCGAACCGGGTCAGCGTGGCCGTCCCCAGTTGCTCGGCCTGCTCGCGCATCCTGCCGATCCCGTCACCGGCGTTCTGGATGAGACCACGTTCGGCCGCGTCCGGCACCGAGTGCAGCAGTACGAGGTCGCGCAACCGGTCCAGCAGATCGGAGGCGAACCTGCGGGGATCGTGACCTGCCTCCACGACCCGATCCACCGTGCCGTAGACGGTGGCCGGATCATTCGCGGCCAACGCGTCCACCATGGCGTCTATCAGGGCCACGTCGGTGACCCCGAGCAGCGCCACGGCCCGCTCGTAGGTGATCCCCTCCGCACCGGCACCGGCGACCAGCTGGTCCAGCACGCTCAGCGCGTCACGGGCGGAACCGCCCCCGGCGCTGATCGCCAGCGGATACACCGCCGGGTCCACGCTGACGCCTTCCTCGGCGCAGATCCGTTCCAGCAGTTCGCGGAGTTCGCCCGGGGGGATCAGCCGGAACGGGTAGTGGTGGGTGCGGGACCTGATGGTGGTCAGCACCTTGTCCGGCTCGGTGGTGGCGAACACGAAGACGAGGTGCTCGGGCGGCTCCTCCACGATCTTGAGCAGGGCGTTGAACCCCTGCTGGGTGACCATGTGGGCCTCGTCGATGACAAAGATCCGGTAACGCGACTGTGCCGGGGCGAACACCGCCCGATCGCGCAGTTCACGCGCGTCGTCCACACCACCGTGACTGGCCGCGTCCATTTCGACCACGTCGACGCTGCCCGCACCGTCCGGAGCCAACGCGACGCAGGAGTCGCATTCGCCACACGGCTCGTCCGTGGGGCCCTGGGCGCAGTTCAGCGAACGCGCGAGGATCCGCGCACTGGAGGTCTTGCCGCACCCACGGGGCCCGGAGAACAGGTAGGCGTGGTTGATCCGCTGTGCGGCCAGCGCGGTTCGCAGCGGTTGCGTAACGTGTGACTGTCCCACGACCTCGCCGAAGGTCGCCGGTCGATACTTGCGATAGAGCGCGAGCGCCACACCGGCAACGATACGTGCCACCACCGACGAGTTCGGCATCGGGAGCGACCATCACTGGAAGGTGGTGTGGATCGCCGATCGAGGCGCGCCACAGCGTGGCGGGAGGACGACGAAGTGGGTGTCAACCACCGGCTACGCGAGTTCTGTGGCCGGCCCCCGAAACAAAAGGGGACCCCGCGCACCCGCCAGAGCCCGCTTACCCTTGCTGCCTTCCGGCCCTGGGGGAGTTCACAGGATGACGCCGCGCGGAGTCCGCGTTCAGTGTAACGGGCCGCCGCCACGGTGAACCGACCCCCCGGCACCGTCCGGGACACAGCGCGGGACCCGGAGGACAAGCGCGGTGCCGCCCGGAGAACAGTGCGGGGCTCTCCGGGGGTAGCAGCGGGGCCACAGGGGGACAGCGCGACGTTGCCCGCCGATCGAGCGGTTCCGGAGGGGGGTCGCGAGATCGGCGGAACCCGTCACGTACACTCTTTCGCGGAGGATTGGCCGAGCGGCCTAAGGCGCACGACTGGAATTCGTGTTGGGTTAACAGCCCTCGCGGGTTCGAATCCCGCATCCTCCGCCGATCGACGGGCCGGGCGTGGACTCCACGCCCGGCCCGTTCTCGTTCGCGGGCCCGTCTTCGTTCGTCCGACCCGTTCTCGTTTCCGGGGCCCGTTCTCGTTCACGGGGCTGTTCTCGTTTCCGGGCCTTCCCACCGAGCCGTCATGCGGTGCGCTGCCGCCTCGGCGTTCGTGATCGCCCCCTCGACGGCTTTTCGACGCCCTGTCGGCGGACTCTCGTCCGCTCTCCCCGACAGCGTTACCGCTTTGCCCGGATCGCGTTGCCACCTCCTCGCAGGCACCACCGGAGGGCGCTTGGGCCCATCGGGGGTACGGCGCGAGCACGAAAGTCGTAACGCGTTACTCCCGGCACTTCAGCATTCGTAGGCAATCGCCTCGCGGCTCTGGATCTCGTCTCCCGCGTCCCCCGATAGTGCGCGTGCAATCCGCTAAACCGATTCCGCCGAGGCGGCGAACCCGCCCGCCGGAAGAGGAGAGGAGAACGGAATTGGCAAGAGCCAAGACCGGAACCGGACGGCTCCGCACCAGGACCGCCGCGGTGGCTCTGACGAGCTGCGCGATGGCCGCGGGATTGACGGCGACCACCGCACAGGCGGCCCAGGTGTCCGAAACCGACGAACACTGCGTGCTGGACGTCTCCACCCGGAACCACACCTGCTACGAGACGTTGGCCGAAGCCCGACAGCAGGGGCAACGAATCGCCGACACCACCGGTGAGCTCATCGGCGCCACCGTCTTCGAGGACGCCGAGTACGGCGGCTCCTCGCTGACGATCACTGTACCGGAACCGTGTCCCAAGAACGACAAAGTGGACTTCTGGCTCGATCTGGACGACTACTGGCAGAACCGGATCTCCTCGGTACAGGCCTGGTCCACCTGTTGGGTCTGGCTGTACCCGGACTCCGGCGATCGCGCGGGCCCCTACAAGGAGAACCACCCCGACGTGGGCAGCTACATCAACGACCGAACAGTGACCGTCGGACTGAGCTGAGCGAGGACTAGGAATGAAGTCGCGTAATCGACTGGCCGTCGGCCTGAGCGCCGCCGCGCTGGCAATGACCGGACTGGCCGCGCCCGCGAGTGCCACGACCGAAGCCGAACCCACCGTGCGGCAGCTGCTGGAGCAGTGCGAGAACGGCAACACCGATCTCTGCGAGTTTCACCCGTCCGGGCCGCCGGAAACGTACCGCGGCGCCTACGAACTGGTCGGTGGGGCCACGAACTGCTCCGAGGGAACCTCCACCCGAATCATCGGCTGGCAGTCGAGCAGGAGCACCACCACCAACGTGAGTGTGACCATCAGCGCCGGCGTCACGCTGGGCGAGGTGTTCGAGGCGGGCTTCGAGGCCAGTTACGAACGGCAGTGGAGCTGGAGCACCACCAAGTCCGACGAGATCCGCCACGAGCTGGGACCGGACCAGGCCGTGAACATCTACGCCGCTCCGATGCGGCAGAAAGTCACCGGGACCTACGAGCTGCACTTCGGTGACCCCTACTACGGGCACTACTACTGGTACGTGAACGACGTGACGGTGGACGGTCCGCAGGAAAACCCCGCTTGGGAGACCAGGGTGGAGTCGAAGCCCGCCAACTGCTGACCCGGTTGCGGCAGGCAGGACCGACACTCACAGGTCGGCCACCGGCAGGGCTCCGCCACCAGCAGGGCTCCGCCACCAGCAGGGCTCCGCGACACCGGCAGGGTCGAACCGGCGCTCGCCGGGCAGTCCCCGGAGCGAAATGGGCCGGGCACGAGAAAGCGGCGCCGGGCCCCGCGGGGGATCCGGCGCCGCTCTCGTCAACGCGCGGTAGCGGTGGGATTCGAACCCACGGAGGCTCTCACCTCACGCGATTTCGAGTCGCGCTCCTTAGGCCGCTCGGACACGCTACCGCGAACAAGCGTAACGAACGGCCCTCACGAATCGAGCACGGGGGTCGAGGAAGTCGGTTTCTCCCGCACAGCGCGCCGTTGGCGCCCTGGGGCGGGGGAACCCGGAGGATTCGAAGCGGGCGGCTCCACCCTTCTTCCGTGGCCCCCACGAGCGACCGAAACCGAGGCCCCACCCCGAAGGTGTTTCCGTCAGCGCTGGCCTTCGCCGCCTTCCCGGTTTCCACCCTGGTTACCGCCCTGGTCACCGCGCAGCTTGTCCTTGACGTCCTCGGCCGCTCCCGCCGCACGGTCCTTCATGTCCTGGCCGGACTCCTTGGCCTCGCCCTCGAGGCGGTCCCGCTTGCCCGCGTCCTTCATGTCCCGGTTGCCGGTCGCGCGGCCGGTCGCCTCCTTGGCCTTGCCCGCGAGCTGCTGGGCCTGGTGCTTGACCTTGTCGAACGTACTCATCGCGACCTCCTGTTGCCGACTGCTCCCGCTACATACCCGGCAACTCCGTCGAATCACCCAATAGTGACTCAAGTCACAATCGGTGCTCGCCGAAGAACTCCGCCAGCAACGCGGCACACTCGCTGTCGAGCACCCCGCCGACGACCTCGGGCCGATGGTTGAGCCTGCCGTCCCGGACGACGTCCCACAGCGAACCGACCGCCCCGGTACGGGGCTCCCAGCTGCCGAAGACCAACCTGGAAACCCGGGACAGCACCAGCGCCCCGGCACACATAGTGCACGGCTCCACGGTCACGGCCAGGGTGCATCCCCCCAGCCGCCAACCGTCCCCGTAAGCGGCCGCCGCGGCGCGCAACGCCAGCAACTCGGCATGGGCCGTGGGATCGGACAGCTCCTCACGACGGTTGTGCGCCCGCGCCAGTATCCGACCGTCGGAGGCCGCCACCACCGCGCCGATCGGCACGTCCCCCGCCGCCGTGGCGTCCGTCGCCACGGCGAGCGCGGAACGGACCAGTTCCCGATCCCCGGAAGCCTCGATCATTCCGGCCGGCCCGGCTCTCGTCCCGAACCGCCATTCCGTTCGACGCCGGGCACCGCGACCGCTCCGGCCCCCACAACCACTCCGGCCACTACAACCGCTCCAGCACCGCGGTGAACTGTTCACCGAATCCGCAGCGCTGCGCGATCATCTCGAGCTGCTCGTCCGGGTACAGGTCGACCTCTTCGGTGATCAGCAGCAGTTCCTCCTCCGGAAGTCCCAGATCGGAGAGCAACGCGAGGTTGCCCTCCGGCCAGATCTCCTCGTCCTCCTCGTCGGGTGGCTCCGTACGCAGCAGGTCCAGCACATCGGCGGCCACGTCGTAGTCGAGTGCCGCTGCCGCGTCGGACAACGCCAGCTCCACCCCGCCCGGTACCGGACGCACCAGCACGAAGAATTCGTCATCCACGTTGCACATGCCCACCACGGCTCCGCTGGAGCGCAGTTCGCGTAATGCGGTGATGATCGCGTCGAGTCCGGTCAGTACCGAACCGTCCAACATGTCGCATCGCCACCGGCCGTCCTCACGAACGGCGGCCACTGCGAACCCCGCGACCGGCTCCTGGAGCGTCATGACGCCACGGTAAAGCGTGCGAACGCCACCCGAAAGCACGATTGCGAACAGCTCACCAACCGAGTCAATGATTCACGCTCGGTGTGTTCACCGGGTCACCACTCCGGTACGAGTCGTCGCGGGTAGGGCAGGATGAGCCCATGCGAGCCGTGTGTGTGATCGGGCTGGGACTGATCGGCGGATCCGTGCTTCGGGCGACGGCGCGCTCGGGCAGGCCGGCCTGGGGAGCGACCACTTCGGCGGAGGACGCCGCCGCCGCTCGGGCGGCGGGCTACGAGGTGCTGTCGAGCACCGAGCAGGCACTGGAGCGTGCGGAGGAACGAGACGCGCTGGTGGTGCTGGCGATCCCGCTGCCCGCTGTCGGCACGGTCCTGCGGCAGGTGAACCGACACGCGCCCACGGCGTGGCTGACCGACGTGGTCAGCGTGCAGGAGCCGGTCCACGACTCGGTGCGGGAGTCCGCGCCTGCCGCGCGTTACGCGGGCGGGCACCCGATGGCGGGCACCGACCGCTCCGGCTGGGGGGCGGGCAGCGCGGAACTGTTCGACGGGGCGCTCTGGGCGGTGACGATCGACGGTGACACCGGCCTCGACGCCTGGCGGGAAGCCGCGCTGTTGGCCCTGGACTGCGGTGCGCGGGTGGTGCCCGCCTCCCCCGCCGAGCACGACGCCGCGGTGGCTCGGGTATCGCATCTGCCCCACCTGCTGGCTGCCGTGCTCGCCTCCGTGGGTGGTGACGGTGGACCGTTGGCCGAATCGCTGGCGGCGGGCTCCTTTCGGGACGGTACGAGGGTGATCGCCACCGACCCGGATCTGGTGCGGGCCATGACGGAGGGGAACCGGGCGGCGCTGCTGGACGCGCTGGACGACACCCTGGGACGACTCGGAGCCGCGCGGGGAGCACTGGCCTCCACCGGCTCACTGGACGCCACCCTGCGCTCCGGCCACCGAGCACGTGCCGGGTTCTACCCCACGGAGCGCACCGAACCGGTGCGGACGACCGTGCGACTCGATGCCGGGCACGCATTGCGCAGGCTGCGTGAGCTCGGGGAGAGCGGGGCTCACGTGGTTTCGCTGGCCGAGGAAACGGCGGTGGCCGAACATCGCCCGGCGCCCGAGACGACAAACGAGCAGAACTCCTCAAAAGAGTGAACAGGCGATCCGGACACGCCGGCTGTGGCGGCGACGCCGGCGGGCCCGGCGGATATTCGCCGAACTCACCCGAAAGAACTAAGGTAATTACCCCCGATTGCGGCATCATGGCCCCATGGCCCGTGCGATGCTGCTCGACGCCACCCGAACTCCGTTCGGCAGGTACCGGGGCGAGCTCTCCGGTATCCGAGTGGACGACCTCGCCGCCATGCCGCTGGCCGAGCTGGTGCGACGACACGCCGACCGGAACGAACGTCCGTTGGATCCCGGCACGATCGACGAGGTGATCTACGGCAACACCAACGGAGCGGGGGAGGAGAACCGCGACGTGGCGCGCATGGCCGTATTGCTGGCCGGGTTGCCCGAGAGCGTGCCCGGCGTGACCGTCAACCGGTTGTGCGGATCGGGGTGCGAGGCGTTCGTGCAGGCGGGACGGGCGGTACGCACCGAGGACGCGGAACTGGTCGTCGCGGGCGGCGTGGAGGGCATGAGCCGGGCACCGTTCATCGTCCCCCGCCCGGAACGCGCGCTGCCCGACCGCCTGGAGGCCGTCTCGACGGCTGTCGGTTGGCGGCTGGTCAATCCACGCATGAATCCCGAGTGGACGGCTCCGCTGGGGCTGATCGCCGAACGTATCGCCACGGAACTGGGTGTGGGCCGGGCCGCGATGGACGAGTACGCACTGCGCTCGCACCGCCGCGCGGCGGCAGCCTGGGACGCCGGAATGCACGACGGCTTCGTCTTCCCCGTCCGCGGCGTGGGCGGCATCCCGATGCGCAGCGACGAACCACTGAGCACGGAGATCGGCGCGGCCAAGCTGGCGGAGTTTCCACCCGCCTTCTCGCCCGACGGGACCGTAACGGTGGGCAATTCCGCGCCACTCGGCGACGGGTCGGTAGCGGCGCTCATCGGCTCCCAACGACAGGCCGAGCGATTGGCTGTCACACCCCTCGGCGAGCTGGTCGGAACGGCGACGGTGGCCTGCGCACCCCAGCGGTTCGTCCTCGCGACCGTTACGGCGATACGCAAGTTGCTGGACAGGCTGGACATGAGCGCCGAGGAAGTCGACCTGTGGGAGATCAACGAGGCATTCGCCGCGCTGGTGCTCGCGGTACTGCGGCAACTCCCGGAAGCTCCCCACGATCGAGTGAATGTGCACGGTGGTGCACTGGCCTACGGGCATCCGCTCGGCGCGTCCATGTCGCGGGTCGTCGTCGACCTGTGCCGACACCTGAACCATCGCGGCGGCGGATTCGGAATCGCGGCCACCGGAGTGGGAGTCGGCCAGGCAACCGCTGTCGCCGTACGAGCGCAACCGGAAATGTGAACAATCATCGATTCATCGAGTTCCACCGTTTTTCCGAGAGTTGGCTCACGAGAAAATCCACAACACTCAATACGGTGAATGCCGCGCGTGTCGCCCGGCACGGGGAAAGCCACCGGGGTAAAAATGAGTTGTCGGCGAACCAATGGGATCGATCCACGGACCGACTCATACGGACTCGGCCGACAAGAATTCCCATAATCCGAAAGGAAAGGGCGCGAGCATGCGTTCGTTCACGCGGGCAGTAGTTGTCGGCGCCATGGCCCTGCCGCTGGCCATCGGCGGTGCGGGTGTCGCCTCGGCCGACGACATGAGGCCGGAGGCCAACCACAACCACAGCCACAGCCAGAAGGACGAGCACAAGGACAAGGACAAGCACAAGGGCAAGCACAAGGGCAAGAAGGCCGACGCCTACAAGTGCTTCTACAAGTCCTGCAAGATCGACGTTGACAAGAAGCAGAAGAAGCTCTGGCTCTGGAGCTGGAACTGGAAGAAGCAGGACATCGAGGTCGAGAAGAGCAACATCAACGTCGGCATCCAGTGAGCTGACCGATGTTCGTTGTCGGGCTCCGTTCCCGGGAGCCCGACACACGAAATCTTACCCGAAAAAACGTTCCGAAATTTCGCTGAATTCGCGGACTATCCTCGTTTTCGTCACGCGCATTCGCTCCCGAAAAATACGCGGCCGAACGATTCTTCCCGAGAATTCCCCGAGGAAGACGAGCCGGGATATCACCCAGGCACACCGGTTGAAGGATCACGAAACGCGCGGCACCGTCTTCGGGCCTCGTCCTCAGCGAGGCCGCACGAGATCCTCGGAGAGGCTGCGCGCGCGTCTGCGGTGCGTCCAGTAGGAACGGACCTTACGCAACACGAGCACCGCGATCACGAGCGAAACCAACTCTCCCCCACGCCGAGACTGTTCCCCCCGGCCGGGCCGGAACGAAGAATACGACCGACGACAGACGGTACAGCCGCGGCTTCGCACCGCATCAGTCGGGTTTGGAGCGGAGGGGCCGACGAAGCCGGTGTGCTGAGGAGCGGCCTGACCGCCCCTCGGAGCACCGCGGTCCCGGCGATTTCGCGGGAAATTGACGGAGCCTCGGGGGACCGCGGGCCCCACGGGGTGACGATTTCCCACGAAATTTACGCGGGTGCGTAGGTCAGGCAGTCGACGATGTTCTCCTGGTAACCCACCGTGATACCGGGGGCCTGGCATTCGAGATTGACGTTGTGCCCGCAGTCGGACATCTTGCAGGCCCCGACGTGGCCGACCGTCCCGGGATCGCCCGCGGGAGAAGTGGCGGTGGTGAAGGTGTCACACCGTGGGTTGGCCGGCTCTCCCACGGTGATCGCGAGGGCGTGGCAGGCATGATGCTGGTTGTAAGCGCAGTCCGTGGCGTCGCACTCGTTCACGATGGGCATTTCCATGACGTCCACCTCCGTCTCGGAGAGCTTTCGGACAGCACGGTCCCACCGGACCGACCGCTCTACCACTCGAAAATCCGAGCGCTTCACACGAAGAGGCGCAGCGAGGTGGTTGCCCGGGCTAGCACAGCCGCACGGGAGGCGGTCGCACTTGCCGCGCGAGTGCCGAAGCGCTGAACTCGGTGATGGCCCGGCGCTCGCGAAAGTTGGCGGTAAATCGACGACCGCCCCGCGAAACCATAAGCCCCAGGACTTCGATCTGGGGCTTTGAGTGCGCCCGGGGGTGGGGAATGGGTGGGAACCTCGATCGAGATGCGTGCGGCACCGGGCGGACACATACTCGCCCCCGGGGTGCAGTCACCTCCGGCGAAAGCTGACAAGGGGGCATCATGGCTGTGGCGATGATGGTGGACAATCCCGAAGGTTCACAGGAAATCTACGACAAGGTAATCGAGCACCTGGAGCTCACGCAGCGACCCGCGGGTGGAATCTTTCATGCCGCCGGGCCGAGCCCCAACGGCGGCTGGCTCGTCATCGAAGTGTGGGAATCCGAAGAAGATGCGCATCGATTCGTCGAAGAGCGTCTCAGGCCCGCTTTCCAAGCGGCAGGTGTCCCACCTCCTCCGCAGCCCCAGATCTGGCCGGTGCACAACTACATGAAGTAGTGGGGGACGTTTCACCCTTCCGCCGCCGGTTGGCGCTCCGGACGACGAGGACGGGTCGAGTGCCCGCCGGATCACAGCGGTGAGGGGGTGGGACACTCACACCCATCGACGACGCTCAACGACCGCATGATGGTCAAGCATCCAGTTCGAACATCGACGTCTTGAAGCCGGTGGCCCGCGGGGCTAGCGAAAGCTGGCGACGAATTGGCAACCACCCCGAGAAATCAAAAGCCCCAGGCCTTCGACCTGGGGCTTTGAGTGCGCCCGTAGGGATTCGAACCCCAAACCTTCTGATCCGTAGTCAGATGCTCTATCCGTTGAGCTACGGGCGCGTGTTCAGTTGTGAACTCCCACCGGGGTGGGAGTCCTGGCGGAGGCTCCGGGATTCGAACCCGGGAAGGGGGGTTGCCCCTTACCGCATTAGCAGTGCGGCGCCATAGACCAGACTAGGCGAAGCCTCCGGGTAGTTCCTCTCGGCCACTGATGTAAACCATACACACTCCCGCGAGCCGAGTTACAACGGGGGTCGGTATTGACCATCATCGGCACCGACCCCCCGCGGCCACACGGCGGGCGTGTCACCTCAACCGCTGGTCATCTCGATGAAAGGTCGCAGTGACCCGGGGTTCCGCAAGGCGTCCATGCTGACCGCGCTCTCCGGCGCGGCCCCCGCCAGGATCTTCTTGACGGGCACTTCGAGCTTCTTGCCGTTGAGGGTGTGCGGTACCTCACCGATCACCACGAAGCGGTTCGGCACGTGTCGGGGTGAGAGTTCGTTGCGCAACCGCTCCCGCAGCGCCGGCTCCAGCGTCTCCAGCTCGACCCCTTCGGCCAGCACCAGGAAGCACAGCAGCTCCCCGTCGGTTTCCCCGGCACCGGAAGTGTCGATGACCAGCGAGTCGGACACCTCGTCGAACCCCTCGACCACGCGGTAGAACTCCGCCGTGCCCATGCGGATGCCACCGCGGTTGAGGGTGGAGTCACTGCGCCCGTAGATGACCAGTGATCCCCGGTCGGTGATCCGCACCCAGTCCCCGTGCCGCCAGATTCCGGGATAAGTGTCGAAGTACGCCTCCAACAGCCTGCTGCCGTCCGGGTCGTTCCAGAAGTACACCGGCATGCTCGGCATCGGCTTGGTCAGCACCAACTCGCCGACCTCGTCGTGCTTCTCGTCCCCGTGCTCGTCGTAGGCGGCGACCGAGGCGCCCAGCATGGGACAGGAGATCTCGCCCAACCACACCGGCACGTCGGGCGAGGCCCCGACGAACGCGGTACACAGATCGGTGCCGCCGGAGACACTGGCGATCTGCACGTCGTGTCCGACCTCCTCGGCGATCCAGCCGAACCCGTCGGCGGTCAGCGGTGCCCCGGTGGAGCCGACGGTCCGCAGCCGGGAGAGATCGTGGTCCGTGGCCGGACGCAGCCCCCGCTTGCGGCAGGTCTGGATGAACGGCGCGGAAGTGCCGAAGTAGCTCACGCCGTGCCGCGCGGACAGTTCCCACAGCGTGTCCGTCGCGGGATGCACGGGACTTCCGTCGAACAGCACGACGGCCGAGCCGGTCAGCAGTCCGCCGACCAGGAAGTTCCACATCATCCACCCGGTGGTGGTGAACCAGCAGAACCTGTCCCCCGGCCCCAGATCGCAGTGCAGCCCGAGCGTCTTGAGGTGCTCCAGGAGGATCCCGCCGTGCCCGTGCACGATGCCCTTGGGCAGCCCGGTGGTCCCGGAGGAGTAGAGCACCCACAGCGGGTGGTCGAACGGCACCGGTTCAAAGGAGAGCTCCGCACCGGCGTGTCGTTCCACCATGTCCCGCCAGTCGACGGTGTCCGACAGCGACTCCGCACCCGTCACGTAGTCGATCGAGACCGTGGCCCCGAGGCCGGGCAACTGTCCCCGGAGCTCGTGGACGGTCCCGGTGATGTCGAACTCCCTGCCGCCGTAGCGGTACCCGTTGACGGTCAGCAGCACCTTGGGTTCGATCTGCACGAAGCGGTCCGCCACCGCGCGCAACCCGAAGTCCGGGGAGCAGGAGGACCAGACGGCGCCCAGGCTGGCGGTCGCGAGGAACGCCACCAGGGTCTCGGGGCTGTTCGGCACCAGCGCCGCCACTCGGTCACCGCTGCGGACTCCCAGCTCGACCAGGCCCGCCCTGGCCACGGCCACTCGCGAGCGCAGCTCGCCGAAAGTGATCGTCTCGCCGTGGCCGTCCTCGCGTTCGAAGATCACGGCGGTGCGCGCGTCGTCCTTGCCCGGTCCCACGCACAGCGCGTGTTCCGCGTAGTTCAACCGTGCCCCGGGAAACCACTCGGCTCCCGGCATCGTCTCGGCACTCAGCACCCGCTCCGGGGATTCGCGGAAGGAGACCCCGAAGAACTCGGCCACGGCCGACCAGAACCCGTCCAGGTCCTCGACCGACCATCGCCAGAGCGCGCGGTAGTCGGGCAGGTCCAGCTCCCGGTGTTTCCACAGCCAGTCGCGGAACCTGCCGATGCGGGTCTGCCGAACCCACTCGGGTGAAGGTTGCCAGAGCAGCTCGGGTGTGGTGCTTGAAGTCATAACAGCTTCCTAACCCACCACCACCTCCCGGGGCCACAGGTGACACCCGCACAGTTCGACCGGAAATTTCCCGCGAAGTCACCGCCCGCGCCGGAGGGATCCTCCCCCGGGAGAACGGAGCTCCGCTCAGCGCAGGTGCAGATCGAACCAGTTGCGGGCACGTTGCCACGCCTCCGCCGCGGCCTCCGGATCGGTGTCGAAGCGGTGATCGGCGTTCGGGTAGCGCACCACGTCGGTAACGGACTCGGCGGCGGTCGCGGCGGCACGCAGCTTGTCGATCTCCGCGGCGGGTGTCCGGTTGTCCTGTTCGCCGTACAACCCGAGCCACGGGCAGCTCAACTCCCCCACGATGTCGACCAGCGGTGAAAAGCCCTCCGAAAGCGGGGTGACGATGCCGTCACCGCCCACGGTGACAGCAGCTCCCAGTCGCCTGCTGGAGGCCACCATGAGAGCGGCGCTGCCACCGATGTCGAATCCGATGATGCCCTGCCGGTCGCTGGAAACGCCCCGATCCGCCAGCCAGACGAAGGCGGCGTCGGTGTCGGCGAGCACGGCTTCACCGGAGAGCCTGCTCACCTGCTCCGCCACCCGGTGCGGGGTTTCCTCGGGGGAGAGCTCGTCGGTGCCGTCCCGGTGGTACAGGTGCGGCGCCACCGTGAGCCAGCCCTCCTCGGCGAGCGCTGCGACCAGGATTCTCGTGTAGTCCGTGACCCCTCTTGCCTCGTGCAGGACCACGACCCCACCTCGAACCACGTTGTCTGGTTCGGCGACCGTCAGCCTGAGTCGGGTGTCATCGGTGAGCGCGATCGTCTCGGTCCTGGTTTGGATCATACGCGCAGGTAACCACGCGGGGGTGAACTCCCGTCAACGTGCTGCGACGGAAAAGAGCCGTGGGAATGTCGACATTACTTCGGAGGAGTCATCCCATCATTGCTCTTTCCGGAGTAGAAACGATGAACGAATCGACCGAAGGTTCTACCGCGGACACACGGCGGGATACTGTCGCCCCGCGGCCCCTACGAGCCGCAACAAGCAGAGCAAGGAGTGGTCAATGAGCGTGCGCATCCGTTCCGACCTCGAGAAACTGCCCGCTTATGTCGCCGGCAGAACGGTGCCGGGTTCGGTCAAGTTGGCCAGCAACGAGGTCTCCGCCGGACCGCTGCCGAGTGTGGTGGATGCCATCACACGAGCGGCGCACGAGGTGCACCGCTACCCCGACATGGCCGCGACCGAACTCGTGGCAACGTTGGCCGAGCGGCTGGAGGTCACCACCGACCGTATCGCGGTGGGCTGTGGTTCGGTGGCGCTGTGTCAGCAGATCGTGCAGGCCACCTGCGAGCCCGGGGACGAGGTCGTCTTCCCGTGGCGTTCGTTCGAGGCCTACCCGATCCTCACCCGCGTGGCGGGTGCCGAGGAGGTCCGTGTTCCGCTCACTCCGGAACACGAGCTGGACCTGGAAGGGCTACTGAACGCGATCACCCCGGCTACCCGGGTGGTATTCGTCTGCACTCCCAACAACCCGACGGGGACCTCGCTGCGGCGGGAGGCCCTGGAGGCTTTCCTGCGGCGCGTTCCCCCAGAAGTGGTGGTGGTGCTGGACGAGGCGTACCGGGAGTTCGTGACCGACCCCGAAGCGCCGGACGGCGTGGAACTCACTCGGCAGTGGGACAACGTGGTATCGCTGCGGACCTTCTCCAAGGCATACGGCCTGGCGGGACTGCGTGTGGGCTACGCGGTGGGCACCCCCGAGATCATCACGGCGCTGCGCAAGGTCTACATCCCGTTCAGCGTGAACGCGGTGGCCCAGCAGGCGGCGGTGGCCTCGCTGAGCGCCACCACGGAACTGGAGCGGCGCTGCGCCGAGATCGCCACTGAACGAACGCGGGTACGCGAAGCGCTGCTCGAACTCGGCTACGAGGTTCCTCCCAGCCAGGCGAACTTCGTGTGGTTGCCGCTCGGGGAGCGCAGTACGGCCTTCGACGAGCACTGCGCGGAGCACCGGGTGGTGGTACGGGCCTTCGCCGGGGACGGCGTGCGCATCACCATCGGCGCCCCCGAGGAGAACGACGCGCTGCTCAAGGCGGCCACCTCGTTCCGGGGGTGAGCGCGGACAGCATCCGCACCCTCCCGACGAAACGGGACCCCGTACCGCTCCGGCCGGGCCGGTCGCACCCCTTCGGAGGCGCGGGCCTTTCGGGAACGAACACGGGGTCCCGTTCGATGAGCGTCAGCCGGTGACGGCCGCGTGTCCCTCGTGGCTCACCGGAGTGGGGGCCGAAGGCAGCTCCTCCTTGGGCTTGCCCGGCTTCTCCGGGTTGTCGGGCTTCTCGGGCTCCTTGGGCTCTTCCGGCTTCTTGGGCTCTTCCGGCTTCTCCGGCTCCTTGGGCTCTTCCGGCTTCTCCGGCTCCTTGGGCTCTTCCGGCTTCTCGGGCCCCTCGTCGCCGGTCTTGGGATGATCGACCACCGGTGCGTTGACGCACTCGGTGGACTGGCTCGAGAGGACGTTGGCGACCACACCCAGCACAGCGACATTGTTACCGCAGAGCTGTACCGGCAGCACGCTGGCGTTGTTGTCGTTGCCGATGTTGATGCCGTCGTTGTCGGCACTGTCAGCCAGCGCGGGGGTGCCCGCGAGCAGCAGACCCGCCGTCGCGGCCACGCTTCCCGCGAAGTATGTCTTCTTGGCCACTGTCACACTTCCTTCGTCGAATACCTGCGGATTTCGCACGGTGAGCCGATGAAAACGCCTCACCGCCCGCCCACTCAGCGCAGCCGGACAAGCGTGCCCAACGGCAGCGACCGCAGTAACCGCAGCGCATCACCGGGAACTCGGACACATCCGTCGCTGCTCGCCGTACCGAAGACCTCGGGCTCCGGCCAGCCGTGCAACGCGACGGTTCCGGGACCACCGCCGTACGTGGTGTAGGTCTCGGAGTGCGTCCCGAGCGGCAGAATGATCGGGCTGAAATCGCTGACCGTCTCCCGGATGGAGGCGAGGATGAAAGTGCGCCCCCTCGGTGTCGGCGTATCCACGGAACCGACCCCGACGCTCCAGGAACCGAGTTCCCGACCATTTTCGAGCACCACCAGCCGGCGGTTCCCCACGTCGACGTTCACGACGTACGGGGAGTGCGCTTTGTGCACTTTCTCGGTTCCCAACCGAACCCAACCGGTCGAACCGTTCGGACGCGAAGGCAACAGAACTCGTGCCCAGCCGTCGCGTTCGGCGACCACCGGAACCCAGGTCGGCGATTCGAACTGGGTAGCCGGTAGCCGCGCGATCGCTTCCCCACCCACGGAATCGTGTACCGCGATGTCCCGCTTCACACGCAGCACCACGCCGTCGGTACCGGAGCGCGGTGCCGGATCGGAAGGGGCGTCGGACGTGGTTCCGAAAGTGGTCGCGTCCGGAAGCGTGGAGAGATCCACCTTCGCACGCCGGGTCGACGACGGGGTTCCGTCGACCTGACGCGACTCGGACGTGGCCGCCGAACAGCCGGTGACCGATACGGCCAGCAGGACGCCGAGCACCATCACGACGGTGCGGCGGGACCTGGATGTCCCGCCGCCCGCGCTACGGAACTCGACTCCCGAGAACTCCATTGCGAACGTCCTTGCGGCCGTGGCTGCCTTCGCTGTGCGCACCGATCTCCTCGGAGGTGGTCTACACCGACCCCGCGAGCACGATCAGTGGTGAAACCGACTCGACTGCACGGTCGGATTCCGAGCGAACGCTAACCGATCATCGAGGTATAGCAATCGCCAGGCGACTGTTCACGCATCGCGGGAAATTCCCGACAAAAAGCCGATCACCTGGCCAAACGACCGAGCGGGGCGATCTCGAAAGCGGTTACGCGAATAATTTTTCACTTTGATTCGATTGAATTTTCACCCGAAAGAGCGAAGCAAGTTCTCGATTGAAAGCGGTTCTCGCCCGATCGGCGAAAGTTGATCACAATGTGGGCGGCCGTACGCGCGACCGGACCGTTCCGAACGAGCGAGTGTGATCGGGAAACCGTGGCTTTTCACGGGCACGTGCCGGAGAAACGAAGAGGAGCCGCAGCGACGAGGAGAAGTACAACGAGAAGCTTGCTGGGGCCGATCGGCGGCGAGGCGGGCGTTCGGGACGCTCGTCGTACGACACACGCCGCACCGCCGCGACTATGCTACCCGAACCGGGTGCCGCCACCCACACTGGCGGAAGCGGGGGGATTCGAACCCCCGGGCCCTCTCGGACCGCTCGCTTTCAAGGCGAGTGCATTAGGCCGCTCTGCCACGCTTCCGCGCAGTAGGGTAGCCCTCGACGCCCATCACGCCAACAGGGGGCTGCCGACAGGGGCTACCAACAGGGGCTACCAACAGGGGGCTGCCGACAGGGGGCTGCCGACAGGCGAAAGTTGACCTCGATCGCGGATCGGCGGCGTACAATCACGGCAGTAACCCAGCTGCCGCACGGGTTTCCGGTGCCGCGTGGCCCGCACGAGTGGGTGGCCCGCACGAGTGGCAGGGGAGCACCACGAAGGGAACAACCGAGACGACGAGCTCCTGCCAGGGGGACGGGTGACTGCTGCGGTCGAAGTGGCGGATCTGGTCAAGCACTACCCCAAGAGCACGCACAACGCGGTGGACGGGTTGAGCTTCCGGGTCCGGCGCGGTGAGATCTTCGGACTGCTGGGACCGAACGGCGCGGGCAAAACCACGACGGTGGGAATTCTGACCACCCGGATCGTGCTCACCAGCGGGAGCGCCACGATCGGCGGGATCGACGTGGCCCGTGACCCCGTGGCCGCCAGGAGCAAGGTCGCCGTGGTTCCGCAACGGGTCAATCTCGACAGGTCACTCAACGCCAGGCAGAACCTGCTGTTCCACGCCTCGTACCACGGAATCGGCCGCTCCGAACGGCACGCGCTGGCCACCCGACTCATGGAGCGGATGGGACTGGCCGACAAGTCCAAGGCGCGCATCGACGACCTCTCCGGCGGCCAGGCACAGCGGCTGATGATCGCCAGGGCGCTGATCCACCGGCCCGAGGTGCTGTTCCTCGACGAACCCTCCACCGGACTGGATCCGCAGGCGAGGCTGTTCGTACACGACCGCGTCAACGATCTGCGTTCCGAGGGGGTCACCGTCGTACTGACCACGCACGACATGGAAGAGGCCGAAAAGCTCTCCGACCGGGTGGGCGTGGTCGATCACGGCAGGATGCTCACCGTGGACACCCCTACCTCGCTGATCAGGTCGCTGCCGGGCAGCGGAACCATCGACGCACGGGTCCGGCCGAACGGTTTCGACAGCGACAAGGTCACCGGCCTGCTGTCGGACATCCCCGGGGTACAGCGGGTCGAAGCCCCGGGCGGTTCGACCGCCCTCGAAGGGGTTTCCCCGGATACCGAGTTACGCCTCTACGTGGACGGTGACCCCGGTTCGCTGCTCGGCCCGGTCGCGGCGAAACTGCACGACAACGAGATCACGGTCAGCGACCTCTCACTCGGCTCGGCGAGCCTGGAGGACGTCTTCATCGAGCTGACCGGCAGGGACCTACGATGACCGGCACCGCGCAGAGCTCTCTTCGCGCGTTCTGGGCCGTACTCGGCAGGGACGTGTTCGTCACCGGACGCGAGATGCCCAGCTTCCTGGCGCAGGTACTGGTGCAGCCGGTGGCGCTGCTGTTCATCTTCGGCAAGGTGCTGGGCCAGCTCGGCTACACCCAACCCGGCTATGCCCAGATCCTGCTGCCGGGAATGATCGCGCTCAACTCGTTCCTGGTGGCACTGCAGAACACCTCGTTCCCGCTGGTGCTGGACTTCTCGTTCTCCCGCGAGATCGAGGACCGGCTACTCGCCCCGCTGCCGATCACCTGGGTGGCCGTGGAGAAGATGCTCTTCGGCGCTCTTCGAGGGCTGTTCGCGGCGCTGCTGATGTTCCCGATCGGACTGCTGATGTTGGGCAACGTCGCCTGGGACCTGTCCGGACTGCCGTTCGCGGTGCTGTGCATGGTGCTCGGCTCGCTCGTGGGCGGCACCGTGGGGCTCACCGTGGGCGCGGCGGTACCGCCCCGGCGGATCAACATCATGTTCGCCGTGATCCTGGCTCCGCTGATCTTCACCGGAGCGAGCCAGTTCCCCTGGGCACAACTCGACCAGCTGCGCTGGTTCCAGATCGTCTGCGCGTTCAACCCGCTGACCTACGTCAGCGAGGGCATGCGCGGCGCGCTGCTGCCGGACGTGCCGCACATGGCGCCCTGGGTGTGCCTGCTGGCCCTGCTGGGAGCTTGTGTGATCTTCGGTGCGCTGGGGATCAAGTTCTTCCTGCGCCGCGCCCTGGACTAGGAATCCGCGACAGAAGTTGCTCGGGTGGCCGGGTAGCCGTCACGTGAGTCGGCGCCTTGCGGCGTTGGGCCGGCTCTTGAGTAGCGACCTACGCGGCGAGCGGCCCGGCCTTGCAATGCATCCGACTCACGCACCGGGGACACGCACGCTGCTCACCCGCATGGTCGCGTCCCGCCGGACAGTCCCGGACAGCGGCGGCGCCGACTGCGAGGGTGGTCGGAGTTCGGCCTGGAGAGTGCTCGGGATTCGGTACTCGCCGGTGCCATCCGCCCGGCGATTTTTGGGAAATCGCCGCCGAACGAAAACGACCGGGGCGCCGCGAGGACGCCCCGGTCGTCGATTCGCCGGTCGAGCAACCGTGCTGTGAACCGGTCCCCATGGCAACCGGGTCACTTCAGCGGATGCTGCTGGGCCGGATCACTTCAGCGGAAGCTGGCAGCTGTGCCCGTGCGAGTCGGTGTTCGACGCGAGGCTCATGGTCTGCGCCTTCGCCATGCTGCGCAGCCGGGCGCGTTCGGCCCTGCTCTGCATCCCGTTGACGTCCTCGGTCGTCTGACCGTAGTGCTCGACCACACCGGCCAATGCCCGGGTGTTGCGGATCAGCGCGGTGCGATCGACGTTGCCGAGGTCGTCACCGGCCTTGTGGTAGTTCGGGTCGTAGGCTACGCCCGCTTCGCCGCCCCACTTGGCCGCCTGGGCCTCGGTCTTGACGCCCTCGGCACCGGTGAACAGTCCGCCCGCGGGGATGCCCTCGGCGATGAACTGCCCGTAGTCCGACCGACCGTTGAAGTCGGTTCCCTCGACCTCGATGCCCTGGCGCTGCATCGCCTTGGTGAAGTCCTGCTCGATCTGCGCCGAGCCGTACGGCCCGGGACCGGCTCCCACACCGTCCGAATCGTCACCGTCGTAGGTGAAGTAACCGGCGTTCGGCGACCCGATCATGTCGAAGTTCAGGTACATCGCGATGTCGAGCTGCTGCTCGAAGCTCAGCCCGTTGACGTACTTGGTGGAACCGATCAGGCCGGACTCCTCGGCACCCCACCAGGCGAACCGCACCGCGTTGTTGACGTCGGGGCTGCCACCCATCTCCAGGGCCGTTTCCAGCAGTCCGGCGCTACCGGTGCCGTTGTCGTTGATGCCGGGCCCCGCGTCCACGCTGTCGAGGTGGGCACCCGCCATCACGACGTTGTCCTTGCGGCCGGTGCGGGTCTCGGCGACCACGTTCTCGGTGGTGATCTCGTCGAAGGTGGCGCTGAGGTTCAGGGTGGCGCTCTCGCCCGCCTTCGCGACCAGGTCGGCACCGACGGCCTTGCTGACCGAGGCGGTGGGGATCACGCCCGCGTCGCCGCCGCCCAGGGTGCCGTTGAGCGAGCCCTCGACGTTGTTGTAGATGATCGCGGCGTCGGCGCCCTGCTCGGCGGCGAGCCGCTGCTTCTTTGCGAAGGTGCAGGCACCGCGCTTGACGAGCGTGATGGTGCCGGTAACGTCCGCGCCCTGGTAATCGGACGCCTGGCAACCGGTGGAGTCATCCACCGGTGTGACCGCCAGCGGCGCCTGGACTCCACCGTCGGGGGTCGCGGGCGAGTACTCCATCGCACCGACTTCCTCGACCGGCGAACCCGCGACGCTCAGGGAGACCGAATCGAGGCGGTACTTGGTGTATTCGAAGTCGGGAGTGGACACTTCGTACCCCGCGCGCCGGAGTTTGCCCGCGACATAGTCCACGCTGGCCTGGTACCCGGGTGTTCCGGAAGCACGTGTGCCGTCGTTGCGCTCGGCTATCCGCTGGAATGCCACGAGATGCCGATTCACGTCGTTGACATTGAATCCGGGCCCCGCCGCCGGGGTCGCCGCAGCGGGAACCGCCGTGAAAGCGGCGGTCGCGCCGGTAGCGAGCAGCGCGGCGACGAAGCGTCCTGATCGGACGTTGTGCACTCTCATCTTGCTCCCCGTATCGGGTGAATACGTGTCGGACAAGAGTTCATAAAACTCCCCGGTAAAGTCAAGACGCCATGTCGGTGGAACGGAAGATCGAGATGCCGAAATGTCCCCGTTCACGCGGTCCAGCGACGCACACGAAGACATTTCCCGTTTTTCCCGAAAAACCTGCCCGTGGACGCATTCGAGAATTCCGCCTTCCCAACGCCGGAAAAACCGACACGCCGGGATCGAAAGGCACTCACCACGTCCGGGAGGTGTGGCGGCGCTACGGTCGGGAGCATGCACGCGATCACCATCCGCGAAGCGGGCGAACCCGATGTCCTGGAGTGGCGCGAAGTACCCGCGCCCGAACCCGGCCCCGGCGAGGTGGCCGTCGACGTGACCGCCGCCGGGGTCAACCGGGCCGATCTGGCACAGCGCCAGGGCTCCTACCCGCCGCCCGAGGGAGCCAGCGAGCTGCTCGGGCTGGAGTGCTCGGGCACCGTGGTCGAGTCCGGCCCTGGGGTCACCGGCTGGCGGCCCGGTGACGAGGTGTGTGCCCTGCTGGCGGGCGGGGGCTACGCCGAGCGGGTGGTGGTGCCCGCCACTCAGCTGCTGCCGATCCCTCCTGGACTCGACCGGGTGGACGCGGCCGGCCTGCCGGAGGTCGTCTGCACGGTGTGGTCCAACATCGTGCACGAGGCCGGACTCGAATCGGAACAAGTGCTGCTGGTACACGGCGGCTCGGGTGGCATCGGCACCTGCGCGATACAGCTCGGCCGCGCGCTGGGGGCGAAGGTGGTCGCCACCGCGGGCAGTGAGGCGGGGCTGCGGCTGTGCGAGGAACTCGGAGCCAGTCTGGCCGTGGACTACCGCGAGGGGGACTTCGTCGCCGAGGTCAAGCGGCTCGGCGGGGCGAACGTGATCCTGGACAACATGGGCGGCTCGTACCTGGACCGCAACCTCAGCGCGCTCGCCACCGACGGGCACCTGGCGGTGATCGGGCTGCAGGGTGGCCGCAAGGCCGAACTCGACATGGGGAAGATGCTGGTCAAACGGCTAAGAATGTCGGCGTTGGGGCTGCGGGGCAGGCCGCTGGAAGGTCCGCACGGCAAGGCCGGGATCGTTTACGACGTACGACAGCGGGTGTGGCCGAGGATCGAGCGCGGCGAGGTTCGCCCGGTCGTGCACCACAGGCTTCCGATGCGGGAAGCGGCACGAGCGCACGAACTCATGGAGGCGGGCGGCGTGCACGGCAAGATCCTGCTCACGACCGACCGAGCGGAGTGACCACCGGGCGGAGTGACCGGAACTCGGGTGCTGGGACAGCGGGCCCCGAGTTCTCCCGGCGTCACCACCCGGCATCACGGACGAGTTCCGCCACCTCGGAGGCACACAACCGGCACACCGGTTCGCGTTCCGTGTGGCGCACGCGGCACTATTGAAAGATGAACGGCAGGGACATCGAACCGGGACGAATGTTCGTGGTCGGCGACGAGAACGCTCCGGTGGGCGCCTCGGTCACCCCGAACCAGCCGGTTGGCGACAACAGCGCCGACGGGGACGCCGAGTCCGCGAGCGAACACAGTGATCAAAATCTCGGCGAGCTCGTGGAGCAGCCGACCAAGGTCATGCGAATCGGCACGATGATCAAACAGCTGTTGGAGGAGGTGCGCTCCGCTCCGCTGGACGAGGCCAGCCGGAACCGGCTGAAGGAGATCCACCGGTCCTCCGTCAAGGAGCTGGAGCAGGGACTCGCACCGGAGCTGATCCAGGAGCTGGAGCGGCTGTCACTGCCTTTCGCCCAGGAGGAAACTCCCTCGGAGGCGGAGCTGCGGATCGCGCAGGCCCAGCTGGTGGGCTGGCTCGAAGGGTTGTTCCACGGCATGCAGACCGCGCTCTACGCCCAACAGCTCGCCGCCCGCAATCAGCTGGAGAAGATGCGGCAGGGCGCGCTGCCCGTGGGAGAGACCGACGGCGGTGAACACGATCACCGGGGCGGATCGTCGCACGGGCAGTACCTCTGAACCGTTGAGCGGGCCTCTCCCCTCCTGCCGGAGAGTCACCCGAACCGGTCGGCGGGTGGGGCGTGAGCCCCCCGCCCCCGCCTCCGGCACCGCCCCCGCCTCCGGCACCGGCACCGGCACCGGCACCGGGACATCGTGACCCCGTTCCTCGGACCGTGACCCCCCACCCAAAAGACGGTTACACCCGCCTGGTGGGGGCCGTGCGCTGCATCGATCGAGCAAGCATTCGATCCCCCGTTCGAGTGATCCCGAAACGAACCAAAGTAACCAAGCGGACAATGCTCCCCGGGGTGACTCCCACCGCAACAGCGCGTGCCCCGGTCGGTACGCTGCACAGCGTGCAGGCGACCAGCACGACAGACCAAACCGAAGCGCCCGCGGTAGCGCCCACAACGGCGCGCTCCCGCAGCTGGCGCAGGGTGTTCGACGACATCAGCAGGGCAGCGCAGCAGCGGCAGCTCTGGGCCCATCTGGGGTGGCAGGACGTCAAGCAGCGTTACCGTCGCTCCGTCCTGGGTCCGCTGTGGATCACCATCAGCATGGGTGTCACGGCCACCGGCCTGGGGCTGCTGTATTCGACCATCTTCGGGATGGATCCCGGCGAGTACGTGCCGTACATGACCGTGGGCTTCATCATCTGGTACTTCATCTCCGGATGCCTGACCTCGGGTACGGACGTGTTCATCCAGAACGAGGGGATGATCAAGCAGCTACCCGCGCCGATCAGCATCTACGTCTTCCGGACGGTGTGGCGCGAGTTCCTGCTCTTCTTGCACAACCTGGTCATATATTTCGCGATTCTGGCGATCTTCCGGCCCGATCTGTCGTGGACCGTCTTCAGCGTGTTCCCCGCGCTGTTGCTGCTACTGGTCAACGCGGGCTGGGTGGTGTTGCTGTTCGGGATCGTCAGCACCCGGTTCCGCGACATCCCGCCGGTGGTCAGCAGCTTCATGCAGCTGCTGTTCTTCATGTCGCCGATCGTCTGGCCCATGTCGGCGCTGGAGGCGAACGCGGGACCGCGCGCCTGGCTGGCCCAGATAAACCCCGTCTACCATTACGTGGACATCGTTCGTTCGCCGCTGCTGGGCAGCAACCAGGATCTCTACCACTGGCTGATCGTGCTGGCCATCACAGTGGGCGGCTGGGGCCTGGCACTGCTGATGATGCGCAACTACCGGGCCCGCGTTTCCTACTGGGTCTAGAAGGAGGTCGACGAACCGTGGTCAGTATCGACGTGTGGAACGCAGCGGTTGACTTCCCGATCTTCGACGCGAAGTCGCGCTCGATGAAGAAGGCCATGCTCGGCAAGACCGGGGGCAAGATCGGAACCGACACCAAGGTCCCGATCATCGAGGCGCTGCGCGACATCGACCTCTCGCTGCGACACGGCGACCGGGTGGCCCTGGTCGGCCACAACGGCGCGGGCAAGTCCACCCTGCTGCGGCTGCTCTCCGGCATCTACGAGCCGACGCGGGGCAGCTCGCGCGTAGAGGGCAAGGTAGCCCCGGTCTTCGATCTCGGCGTGGGGATGGACCCGGAGATCTCCGGGCAGGAGAACATCATCATCCGCGGGCTGTTCCTGGGCATGAGCCGCAAGCAGATGGAGGAACGGATCGACGACATCGCCGAGTTCACCGAGCTCGGGAACTATCTGTCGATGCCGCTGCGCACCTACTCCACCGGTATGCGGGTCCGGCTCGCCCTGGGCGTGGTCACCTCCATCGACCCCGAGATCCTGGTGCTCGACGAGGGCATCGGCGCGGTCGACGCCGACTTCCTGGAAAAGGCCAAGGGCAGGCTCAACGAGCTGGTCAAGCGTTCCGGGATGCTGGTGTTCGCCTCGCACTCCGACGAGTTCCTAGCCGAGCTGTGCAGCACCGCGATCTGGATGGAAAAAGGCCAGATCAAGGAGCACGGTCCGCTGCGCGAGGTGCTCACGCACTACAAGGGCAAGGACCCCTTCGAGAACCTCAGCGCGCAGGCGAAGGCCAGGATGCAGCAGGAGCACGCCGGTTCGGCCGCGACCGTCGGAAGCGGCGAGAGCTGATGACGGCATCCGAACAATCCGCACTGCTGCCGGCGGACTCGGTCGTGACGGTGATCGTCACCCGACACCGCCCGGAACTGCTCGCCGAGTCGCTGAAGGTGATCGGGAGCCAGACAAGGCCGCCGGACCACTTGGTGGTGGTCGACAACGGCCCGGACCAACCCGCTGCCGAGGTGGTCGCCGAGTGCCCGATCCCCACGACCTATCTGCCCTCCCGGCGGAATCTGGGCGGCGCGGGTGGGTTCGCGCTGGGCATGATGCACGCGCTCTCGCTGGGCGCGGAGTGGATCTGGCTCGGTGACGACGACGGCCGCCCCGCCGACGAGCACGCGCTGCGAACCCTGCTGGACGAAGCGGAAGCGCGCGGCCTCGCCGCCGTGTCACCGGTCGTGGTCGACATCGACAGCCCGGACACCCTCGCCTTCCCGCTGCGGCGTGGCCTGACGTGGAAACGCCGCCCCGAGGAACTGCGCGGCACCGGCTCCGAGCACGACTTCCTGCCGGGCATCGCCTCGCTGTTCAACGGGGCACTGTTCCGGGCGGGCACGCTGGACGTGGTCGGAGTGCCCGATTACCGGTTGTTCTTCCGCGGCGACGAGGTGGAAATACACCGCCGGATCGTGCGATCCGGACTGCCGTTCGGGACCACACTGCGTACTCGATTCCTGCATCCCAACGGCTCGGGAGAATTCAAACCGATGCTGGGTGGGAAGTTTCACGCACAGGATCCGGAGGATTCCACCAAGCGCTACTACACCTACCGAAACCGCGGTTACCTGCTCGCACAGCCGGGCATGCGCGGAATAGGGATGCTCGAAGTGGCGCGTTTCGGGCTCTACTTCGTGTGGCAGCGCCGGAGCCCGAAGGATTTCCTGGAATGGCTCCGGCTGTTGCGCCTGGGCAGGCAGGAACGTTTCTACCGCAGGTGATCCGGGGCGGCCCACGCCAGGGCCACCCGGCACGCCGGACCGGTCCGACCGCCACGCGGCCGGACCGGAAATCGTCGTGCCACCGGTTCGGCGGCGCGCCGCCGAACATTGGACAAAACGGCGAAAACCAACTCGACGACAATCCGCGCGACGTGTCGGGCGGCACATGCCGGTGATACCGCGAAACAGCGTCGCCTGAACACCTACTATTCTCCACTCGTGCTTAGCGTCGGGCGGAAAGAGGACGAGCGGCCCAATCGGGGAAACGGCTCCGGTGACACCGGAGACCGTGGTGCCGCGAACGAGACCGCTTCCCGCAGACGTCTTCGGGGGATCGCGGCTGTACTCGGAATAGTGGGGACGATCCTCTCGCTGTCGGTGCCGTTCCTGCCCGTCAAGCACGAGATCACCAACCTCAGCTGGCCCACGGCGGAGGGAACCGAGCCGGTTTCCGCCCCGTTGGTCAGCTACTCCCCGGTGGATCTGGAGTTCACCGCGCCCTGCGCGACCGCCCGCAGCCTGGATTCCAGGACCTCGGACTCGGCCAACGTACTGAGCACGAATCCCCCCTCCTCCGAGTACGGCGATCTCACCGGCATGGTGTTACGCGTCGAGGACGGCAGGCTCACGCTGCTCTCCCGCGGGAGCCGGCTCGGCAGCGCCACCATCCCGGACGGGAACTGCACGATCTCGGTGCGCTCCGACGGCTCGCGGACCGTCGCCAGTGTGGGCGAGAAACCACTGGCGAACGCGACGGGCGGGGACCGGCGTCCGCAGCTGACCGGCATCTACTCCGACCTCGACGAGCGGCAGGACCCGGTCGAAGAAGTCTCGTTCCGGGCGCAGGTCGACACCCGGTGGTCCACCAGCGCGACGGTGTTCAAGTTCGTGGTCATCGGGTTGGCGGTGCTGTGCTTCATCGGCTGCGTGATCGTGATCCGCAGGCTCGACCGCCGCGCTGGACGACGTGCTCCCAAACTGGTCCCCACGGGGTGGTGGAAACCCACATGGCGGGACGCGTCGGTACTGGCCGCACTGCTCGTCTGGTGGCTGATCGGAGCCATGACCTCCGACGACGGCTACATCCTCTCGATAGCGCGCTCCCGGGACAGCGCGGGCTACATCAGCAACTACTACCGCTGGTTCGGCGCTCCGGAATCCCCGTTCGGCTGGTTCTACGAGCTCTACTCGCAGTGGGTTCGGATCTCGGCCTCCACCCCCTGGATGCGGCTGCCCGCCCTGCTGATGGGCATCGCGAGCTGGCTGCTGATCAGTCGGGAGCTGCTGCCCAGGCTCGGGCAACAGGTTCGCCGCAGTCACGCGGCGGGCTGGGCCGCCGCCGCCGTTTTCCTGGCGTTCTGGATGCCCTACAACAACGGCCTCCGTCCCGAGCCGGTGGTCGTGCTGTTCTCGCTGCTCGCGCTGGCCGGTGTGGAGCGGGCGGTGGCGACGAAGCGCCTGCTGCCCGCTGCTGTCGGCCTGTTCGGGGCCGCGTTGGCGCTGGGAGCCAATCCGCACGGGCTGATGGCCGTGCTGCCCTTCGTGGTCGCGTTCAAACCGCTGTTCCGGATCGTCAGCCAACGAATCAGGGAGTTCGGCTGGCTGCCGGTACTCGCCCCGATCTCGGCGTGCGGCTTCGCGATACTCAACATCGTCTACTGGGACCAGACCTGGCAGTCGGTGCTCGAGTCGACCCAGCTGCGCGGCGAGCTCGGCCCGAGCCTGAGCTGGTACCAGGAGGTGAGCCGCTACTCACTGCTGTTCAGCCAGATCCCCGACGGCTCGATGACCCGGCGGTTCCCCGTACTGCTGGTGATCCTGTGCCTGATCACGTGTGCCGTGGTGCTGCTGCGACGCGGCCGTATCCGGGGCGCGGCACTCGGCCCGAGTCGCAGGCTGCTGGGGATGACGGCGCTGACGTTCTTCGTGCTGGTGCTCACTCCCACCAAGTGGACACACCATTTCGGCATCTTCGCCTCGGTCGGCGGCGCACTCGCGGCGCTGACCGCGCTGGCCACCAGTGGCACGGTGCTGCGGTCGCGGCGCAACCGTGCCGCGTTCTTCGCGGGCCTGATGGCGATCTGCGCGCTGGCGGCCACCGGACCCAACGCCTGGTGGTACGTCTCGGGATGGGGAATTCCCTGGCACAACAAGCAGCCCTCGGTCCTCGGCTACGAGGCCAGCACGGTGCTGCTGGTCATCGGGGGGATAGCGCTGATCGTCGCGGTCATCGAGCACCTGCGGATCGACGAGCACCGGCCGCACGTGGTCAACCCGCCGAAGCTCGACCGCCACGGCCGCACCGGTGTGGAGGGCCGCAGTCGTGCACTGCGGTTGGGCACCGCCCCCCTCTCGGTGGTCTGCGCGCTGCTGGTCATCGGTGAGCTGGCCACCTTCGGCAAGGCGATCCAGAGCCAGTGGAACAGCTACAGCCTGGGCAAGGACTCGGTCAAGCAGTTGATGGGCAGCAGCTGCGGGCTGTCGGACTACGTGTACGTGGAGAAGGACCCGCTCGCGGGAATGCTGCGGGTCTCCGAGACGCAACCCGACAACCCGCTACCGGATGCCGAGGTCCCCGCCCGCCTGGAGTCCGAGGAGTCGCCGAAAGCGTACCTGGGGGCCAAGATGCGCGGCTTCCGACGCGACGGCCTGCCCCCCGACGACGGCGAACCCCAGGGCAAGGACTGGACTCCACCTTACGACCTGGGCAGCGATGAAGCACCGGTCTGGGGCAGCTACGCCAGCCGGGAAGCCGTGACCGGCGAACTGCGCACCCAGTGGTACGACCTGCCGGAACGTGCCCGCAAGGGCAACGTCCCGATGGTGCTCACCCTGGCGGGCAAGGTGAGCGGTGCGAACAGGATCTATGTGGAGTTCGGCAAGCAGACCGATGACGGCTTCGAGGTGACGGATCGTCGCCGCGTGCTGACGGCTCCCAAGACCGACTGGCGGGACGCCCGGATCAGCGTGGACGGCAGGGCGAAAGGAGCCGAGCAGGCCCGGGTGGTGGCCGTCGACCGCTCTCTCGGCGAGGACGGTTGGCTCGCCTTCAGCGCCCCCCGCGCACCCCGGCTGACGAACATGACCGATTTCATCGGCGACGCACCCGCCTTCGTTGAGTGGACGGCCGCCTTCCAGCATCCGTGCCTGAACCTGCCGGACATCAGCCACGGTATCGCCGAGGTGCCGCGCTTCCGGATCAGCGCCGGTGGCAATTTGCGTTCGGTCGGCCAGGCGTGGTCCTCGCCCGACGCGGCAGGGCCGTTCGGCTGGCTCAACGTCACCAGCAGCATGCGTGAGATGCCGACCTACCTGCGCGGCAACATCCACCGGGACTGGGGCACGCTCTACGCCGTGGACCGGTACCGGCCCGCGGCGCTACCCGCCCAGACGGCCATGGACATCGAGGAGGAGACCCACTGGGGCACGTGGAGCCCGGGGCCGATGAGCAGGCCGGTGCAGCTGCCCGGGGATGTGCCCAGTTCGGACGACCGCAACGACACCTCCTCGGAAGAGGAGTTCGACGGCGACAAGATCGGGCATGTCGACGGGTCCGCCAACCGACGCGGCAGCCAGTAGGCTTTGACGGCTCGGGCGGAGTAGCTGGTCGCTTGGCGGAACCTCCGGCACGGCTCTCGCTGCGGGGAGGCCCGACCTCGGGTAGCGACCTACACAACGTCGGCCTTCCTCACGAGAGCCGCACCGGAGAACCCGCGGCGGTGCGGGTTGCGGAAGTGGTCGGAGTGCGGCCTGCGGACTTGGTAGGGGCTCGGCCCCGCGTCGTAACGGCCCGGCGATTTCGCGGGAAATTGACGGCCGCCCCAGGCCGAACCGCCGTACGCACCAGGTCCTTGCGCAGTGACCCGGCGATTTCGCGGGAAATTGCCGGCGCCCCCGAGGTCAGCGGATCACTCCCGGAAGACGACCCAGCTCACTCCCGGAAGACGACCCAGCGCAGCAGCACGAAGTTGATCGCGGTACCCAGGCCCTGGCCCGCCAGCCAGCATACCGTCCACTTGAGCTGCGCCCCGTAGTGGAAGCCGAACTCGGGCAACAGCAGGAACAACAGCTGGTTGGTACCGATGTTGACGAAGAAGGTCACCACGTAGACCAGTACGAACGCCCCGGCCTTCGCCTTCGTGTTGCCGGTGTTGGCACCGGCGAAGGTGAGTCTTCGGTTCGCCACGTACGAGGCGCTGGTGCCCAGTACGAATGCCAGGGTGCGGGCCGCCCAGTTCGGCGTGTCCAGCGCGAGCAGCGTCATGTACGAGCCGTAGTCCAGCAGCGCGCAGACGACGCCGATGAGTCCGAAACGGATGAGCTGCTCGACTATCCCCAGCTTCTTGGTATCAGGTTCGGCGGTGCTTTCGGCCACGGCCACTCGTTCACCTCGGCTGTCACGACGACACTTAAGCGGGAACCGGGCCGGGCGGTAATCAACCCGCCCACGCGTCACCCGCCGCCCCTGACTCATCGGCAAGTGTAGCCACTCGACCGGTCCAGCGGGGTGGGGCCGGGTTTCACCCGGCGCTGCCGTGCAACGGTACGCAGCTAGACTCGGCCCGGTGGGATCGGTTAACAACGAGCAACGGATGCTGACGGGCTGGGGACGTACTGCCCCCACCACGGCCGAAGTGGTCAGCACACCGGATGTCGAGACAATCGCCCGCGCCGTGCGCGAGGCCGGCCCACGCGGGGTGATCGCCAGAGGTCTCGGCCGCAGCTACGGCGATCCGGCGCAGAACGCCGGTGGAACCGTCATCGACATGACCGCGCTCGACCGGATCCACACGATCGACGTCGACAACGCGCTCGTCGACGTGGACGCGGGCGTGTCCCTGGACACCTTGATGCGCAGGCTGCTCCCGTACGGACTTTGGCTACCGGTACTTCCCGGCACCCGGCAGGTGACCGTCGGCGGGGCCATCGGGGCGGACATCCACGGCAAGAACCACCACTCGCAGGGATCGTTCGGCAGCCACGTGATCTCGTTGGACCTGCTGACCGCGGACGGCGAGATACGCAGGCTCACCCCTGACGGAGAATCGGCCGAGCTGTTCTGGGCCACGGTCGGCGGTATGGGGATGACCGGCATCGTCGTCCGGGCCACCATTCGCCTCAAGCGGGTGGAAACGGCCTACTTCGTGGTCGACAACATCCGGACCCAGAATCTGGACGAGCTGCTCGAGCACTTCACGGACGGCTCCGACGAGAATTACGTGTACTCGGTCGCCTGGTTCGACTCGCTGGCGCGGGGCGACCGGATGGGACGCGCACTGCTCACCCGGGGCAATCCCGCCACTCTCGACGAACTCCCGAAAAAACTGCGGAAGAACCCACTCGGATTCGACGCCCCCCAGTTGATGACGGCGCCGCCGGTTTTTCCGAACGGTTTGGTGAACAAGTACACCATCACCGCCTTCAACGAGGTCTGGTACCGCAAAGCGCCCACGAAATACGGCTCGGTACAGAACATCACACAGTTCTTCCACCCGCTCGACCTGGTCGGCGAATGGAATCGTGTGTACGGTTCCAACGGTTTTCTGCAGTACCAGTTCATGGTTCCGTTCGGTCAGGAACGAACGTTCCGTCGCTCGATCGACAAGATCAGCGCCTCGGGACACGTCTCGTTCCTGAACGTCCTCAAGACATTCGGCCCGGGAAACGCGGCACCGATGTCGTTCCCGGACAAGGGCTGGACACTCACCGTCGACATCCCGGTCACGCCGGGTCTCGATCGGCTGTGCCGGGAGCTGGACGAAATGGTGCTGGAGGCCGGTGGCAGGCTTTACCTCGCCAAGGAGTCCCGCACCACTCCCGAGATGATCGAGCGCATGTACCCGCGCATCGACGAGTGGCGCAAGACGCGTGCCGCGGTCGACCCCGAAGGAATCTTCCGTTCCGACCTGGCCAGGAGGCTGAACCTGTGATCGATGCGGTTGGCAACCCCCAGTCCCTGCTGCTGCTCGGCGGCACCTCGGACATCGCGCTGGCCACCGCCGAGCGCTACGCGCGAGAGCGTCCACTTCGGATAGTGCTGGCCGCGCGCCCCTCCGACCGGTTGGAGGCGGCGGCGGAGCGACTGCGCGAGACGGGCAGCACGGTGACCACGGTCCCGTTCGACGCCCGCAAGCCCGAGACCCACGCGGAAACCCTGGACAAGGCCTTCGGCGAAGGGGACATCGACATCAGCATCGTCGCGTTCGGCATGCTGGGCGACCAGGAGAAACTCTGGACCGACGTCTCGGCGGCGCAGGAGATGGCCGAGATCAACTACGTGGCTCCGGTGACGGTGGGAGTGCTGCTCGCCGAGCACCTGCGCAAGCAGGGACACGGCCACATCGTCGCGCTCTCCTCCGTCGCGGGGGAACGGGTGCGTCGCTCCAACTTCGCCTACGGCTCCTCCAAGGCCGGGATGGACGGGTTCTACACCGGCCTGACCGAGGCGCTGCGCCCCTCCGGAATCAAGGTGACGGTGGTGCGCCCCGGACACGTCAAGTCGAAGATGACCGAAGGGCTCAAGGAGGCGCCGCTGGCGCAGACTCCCGAGCAGGTCGCGGAGATCGTCGTGAACTCGGTGCGCAAGGGCAGGGAACTGGTGTGGGCACCGGCGCAGTTCCGCTACGTGATGAGCGTGCTGCGGCATCTGCCCCGCGCGGTGTTCCGCAGGCTCCCGTTCTGAGCGGACTCCGCGATACGTCCGGATTTCCGCCTTCTCCGGCCTGACCGCACAACCTCCACACGGCATACCGATTTTCGCCCGGTGCTTGTTCTCGTCGAACACGCACCGGGCGAACTCGTCTCCCCGGTCGGCTGACCAGCGCGGCCCGATTCCGCCAAGCACGGCCGCGAGGCGTGACATCGTTTCCGTATTCGGCGAGACTCGACACCGAGCGCCGCGAACAATCACGACTGAGCGTGCCGACGAAAGCATGGAATGTAATTCAGCTCACCGCGTTACACCCCGAAGCAAGACGATTGCACGGGTAAATTCGACTGCGAAACGATAACAGGACGCGACAGTCACGCCCCTTTCGTCCGATCATGGAACGAGACCTGAAAGGGGAAATAGTGACGGTCAAGAATCTTGTGGGGCATGCCGTCGCGCTGAGCACGGCAGCCGCCCTGGTCACGGCCGCGCCCGCGGCCGGAGCGACCGAACAGCCCGAGCAGAGCACGCCGACCACCCAGTCGAGCCAGCAGCAGGCCGACTCCGGTGACGACTCCTCCCAGACCGAGTCTGGGAGCGAAGCAGGCACATCGACCGACTCTTCGGGCTCTGGGGACAGCACTTCCGAGGACGACTCCGGATCGAGCGACGCCTCGGGCTCCGGGGACGGCTCCACCGGTGACTCGGGCAGCGGAGCCACCGAGGACTCCGGGTCCACCGGCGATTCCGGCAGCGGCACCACCGAGGACTCCGGGTCCACCGACTCGACGTCCGGTGATGACACCGGTTCCGGCGGCGACTCGGGCTCCGATTCCGGAGACAGCGGCGATCAGGTCGACGAGGACCCCGGCGCGGGCAAGATCGACGAGTACTACCAGAGCCTCGACGCCGCGGAACAGGAACGCCTGGGCGAGCCGGTCGGTGAAGAGCAGGTCGTCAGCGACTCGCTCCGCTACCAGAAGTACGACAACGCCCGGATCTACTGGTCGGCGGACCAGGGCGTGCACTCCGTCTCGGGTGCCGTGCTCGACGCCTTCGTGAATGCGGGTGGGCACGAGGCACTGGGCGTGCCCTCCACCGGCAGGAAAACGGACGAGGCCGGAACCCCCTACGGCGAGTTCGTGAGCTCCGAGCGGGGAACGAGCGCGATCTACGCGCCGGAGGGCGCGGAAGCCCACGTGCTCGGTGAGCCCGTGCTGCGGAAGTGGCGCGCCGAAGGTGGCGGTAGCCAGTTGGGTTACCCCACCACCGACACCGCCGCGACAGCGGACGGCAGGGGCCAGTACAGCGAGTTCGCCAACGGCGGCGTCATCTACTGGACCGCCGAGACGCAGGCCCACGTGCTGCAGGGCAAGGTCCTGGCGAAGTGGGAGGAGACCGGCGGTGGAGCGGGCCCGCTGGGCTACCCCACCACCGATACCACCGCCACACCGGACAACACCGGCCAGTACAACCACTTCGAGAACAACGGCTCGATCTACTGGTCGGAACAGACCGGCGCACACACGATCCAGGGCCCTATCTACGACAAGTGGGCCTCCACCAACTGGGAACGCGGCCCGCTGGGCTACCCCACCACCGACACCACCGCCACACCGGACAACACCGGCCAGTACAACCACTTCGAGAACAACGGCTCGATCTACTGGTCGGAACAGACCGGCGCACACACCATCCAAGGCGCCATCCGGGACAAGTGGGCCTCCTTGGGCTGGGAACGCGGCCCGCTGGGCTACCCCACCACCGACGAGCAGAGCGCCGCGGATGGTAAGGGCAGCTACATCGAGTTCGCCGGAAGCGATGGCGGCGCCATCTACTCGGCCTCGGAAGGCTCCTGGATAGAAGAATTCGGGGCCACGCACGCCGTCTACGGCGCCATCTACGACAAGTGGATGGCGAGCGGCGGGGTCACCGGACCGTTGGGGTACCCGATCACCGACGAGCTCGTCGGTTACGGGGACGGCTCCGGAAGGTTCAACCTCTTCAGCGGCCAGAACAATATGTTCGCCATGGTCGCCTGGAGCCAGCCGACCCAGGCACATTCCCTGCAGGGAGGGATCGCCTCGAAGTACCTGCTGGAGGAAGGTGGTCCGGGAGGACCCCTCGGTTACCCGACCACCGATCAGCGCATCACACCGGATGGACAGGCCTCCTACAACCACTTCAACGGTGCGGGCGGCAGCTCGATCTACTTCAGCAAGAGTGTCGACAGGGCGCACGCCGTCTACGGCGGTATCCGTGACCGGTGGCGGCAGCTCGGCTGGGAACGCTCCTACCTCGGCTACCCCATCAGCGATGAGATGACCACTGAGAACGGTAATCGCAGGGTGAACTTCCAGGGGGGCTACGTCATCTACTACCCGGAGACCGGTGAGATCGTCGACCGGCCGTGGTGACCCGATGGATCACCACTCGCTGAGCATTCGACGGGTGTGATGGTGTGACATCCCCGAGGGGCCTTCCGGAGCGTTCCGGAAGGCCCCTCGTTGTCACTAACAGGTGAAATAACGGTATGAGCCGTGGGATCGAGCGTGTCCGTGCCACAGCTCCGGCCCACCCGCTCCCAAGCTGGGCATCGTTCGGAGTTCGCCGAGCTGAACAGGAGCATCCCGTGTTTTCCGGAAACGGTTCGATCTTGCGCAGAGCAGTGGCCGGCGCGGCCACCATGCTCGCGGCCACGCTGTCGCTGGGGCTGTCCGGCATCGCGAGCGGCGATGTGGACACTTCCCGCGCGGAACAACAGACCCGGGCGGAGGAGCAGACCCAGAAGGCGTCGTCCGCCGAATTCACCCCCATCGAACATCGGTACTGGAACGATCCGAAGCTGCGTAAGCTGCTCGGTCACCCGGTGGACACCGAGTACCACAAGGACGGGATCTCCTACCAGGAGTTCCAGAACGGCTGGATGTATCACACCAACGACACCGGCACGCACGAAGTGCACGGTGCCATCGCCGACCGCTACACCGAGGTGGGCACGCACGAGACCTACGGTGTCCCCACCACCGACGAGCTGAAGACGCCGGACGGCAAGGGGCGCTACAACCACTTCACGGGGACCAAGGCGATCGGGATCGCCTCGATCTACTGGACTCCGAAGACCGGTGCGCAGGGAATCTGGGGGCCGCCGAGGCAATTCTGGGCCAAGAACGGCTATGAACGCGGTTTTCTGAACTACCCGACCTCCACCACCACGGACACTCCCGGTGGCAAGGGGATCTACACGCATTTCCGCGGCGCGGATCACCACGGTGCCTCCGTCTACTGGAGCGAGAAAACCGGTGCTCACTCGGTGCAGGGTGCGATCCGCGCCCGCTGGCTGAAGCTCGGCGCCGAGAAATCGTGGCTGGGTTTTCCCAAGACCAACGAGTACGGCATCAAGAACGGTCGGCGTAGCGATTTCCAGCACGGCTACATCATCTGGAACTCCAAGACCGGCAAGACCAAGGCGTACCGTTACTGACCGGAGTTTTCCAGCGGGTTGCCGACCCGGTCTCCTCCGGCGCGGAAGTGCCGGGGAGACCGGGCAACTGGCGGATAACACCGATCGCTATCGCATCGTGGATGCGGTTGTGACTCCCGTCGAGTCGGCTGCGAGAATCGACTGTGGATTCGGGGCCGGGGCGATGGGAGACTCGGATATGGCCGTGAAGTGCTCCATTGTGGATAACACGCTGGTCGCTGAGTTCGATTCGACCATGTTCAAGTGGCTACGCGCTTCACTGCCACGATATCGGGAACTGATCCAGGGAAGACTGGACGAATACCGCGAATACGACTGGCTGTGTGAGCGACTCTCGTTGCCGTTGCCGGTCACACCACTGGACTCGACCATGCTCCGCGCGCTGCGCGACAGCTGGTGCGATCCCGTGGACGACGACGCGTTGCGTGGTTGGCTGGAGGCCGACCTGATCAACCGGCTCCGCGAGGACGCGGACGTCGTGCTGCGCACCCTGCCGGCCACGGGTGAACAGCTGGTGCTGCACAACGCCGAGCAGGTCGAGGCGTGGTTCTGGGTGCTGGTGAACATGCGCATCGCCTACGGTGTGGAACACGGCGTGCTCGGCCCCGGTTGCGCCCCCATCGACGAGCACTTCGACAAGACGGCGGACTGGAGCGATCCGCTCACGCCCGCCCGGTTCGCCGTGTGGTGGATGCAGAATGTCGCGGACGTGCTGCGCAAGGTTTCCGGACAGCCCCTGCCGGAGTACTCCTACTACTGACGGGCACTACTGACGGGTACTGCTGCCAGGGTTCGCGGCCCGGTTCGTGCCGGTGGAACGCCAGGGCCGGTGGAATGACAGGGGTGCGTGCGGCGGTCTCTCGCGGAGCCGAGCCGCTGTCGAACGGCGCTCACTCCCCTGAGCGGGTTCACTCCCCCGACCAGAGGACGCCCAACGGCAATCTGCCTCGCGGGATCGCGGAGCGGCCGGGAGGGGCGGGCGCGGGCCATCCCAACGCGATCCCGGTGCGCACCGACCAGGGTGCCTCGAACCCGGCGATCGCGGTGGCCCGGTCGGCGTTGGCCGCCGGGAAGAAGGTTGCCGGGCAGCAACCGAGCCCGAAAGCGCCCGCCGCCGCGATGAGGGTCTGTGCGAACCTCCCTCCGTCGAACTCGGCGTCCGCCCCGCCGCGATCCAGCGCGAGCAGGAGCACCACCGGTGCCTGCGCGAGGTGCAGGGCGTAGTCACCGCAGCGACTCAGCTCTCCCCTGGTGTCCGCGTCGCGAACGGTGTGCACCCGCCACGGTTGGCGATTGCGCGCGGAACCGGTCCAACGGGCCACCTCGAGTACGCGGCGCAGCTCCGCCGCGGTCACCTCGTCATCGGTGAACCAGCGGCTGGCGCGCAATCCGCGCAGCAGCTGCAACGACTCCGGGAAACGGGCACCACGCCCGGGTGATTCGGTCACGATCGAAGTATGGTGCGCTAGGGTGCGAACTGTCGCGAGAGGTCGGCCCAATGCGCCGAGAAGCCGTACGGAGGTTCGCCGCGTGCAGTCGGAGACGACCGCGTCCTCGGAGAGCATGCTCCCCGAACGCAGCAAAGAGGTTGCCCGCCGGCTTCGGGCGGTGGGTGTACCGGGCGAGATCCGGGAGATGCCGGGATCGACCAGGACCGCCGCCGATGCCGCTGCGGCCCTCGGCTGCGAGACGGGCGCGATCGCGGGCAGCCTGGTTTTCCTCTCCGGTGAGGAGCCGGTTCTGGTGCTGACCAGTGGGCGCCACCGGGTGGACACGGAAGCGCTGGCCCTGCGGCTGGGGTGGCAACCGCTCATCCGCGCCAAGCCCGAGCAGGTTCGTCGGGCCACCGGCCAGGCGATCGGCGGGGTGGCCCCGTTGGGGCATCCCGAGGCGCTGCCGACGGTGGTCGACAGTGCGCTGGCGGACTACGAACGGGTCTGGGCCGCGGGCGGCACCCCCCGCACGGTGTTTCCCACCACCCATGACGAGCTGGTTCGGATAACCGACGGCCGATCCCTACCGGTGGCCTCCGAAGAGTGAGCAGATCCCAGACTGTCCGGCGTCAATTTCCCACGAAATCGCCGGGCAGCCGAGGGTGGCACGGGGATGTGGGCGTCAATTTCCCACGAAATCGCCGCGCCATCGACGCGGAGCCGAACTCCGAGCACTCGCGCGGGCCGCGCTCCGACCACCCACGCAGTGGGCACCGCCGCGGGTTCTCCGGTGCGGCTCTCGCGAGGACGCCGGAGACGTTGTGTAGGTCGCTACCCGAAGTCGCCGGACCCACAGCGAGAGCCGTGCCGGAGGTTCCGCCACTCGGCCACCCACGAGCACCGGGCTGTGGAATCCGCATCATCAGTCATGCGGCATGAGCAGCGCGTGTCCCCGGTGCGTGAGTCGGATGCATTGCAAGGCCGGGCCGCTCGCCGCGTAGGTCGCTACTCAAGAGCCGGCCCAACACAGCAAGGCGCCGACTCACGTGACGGCTACCCGGCCACGCACCCCACTCTCCTGCTGACGCTCAAAGGTAGAAGGCGAAGAAGAGACACCCGGCCAGGATGCCGAACAGCACCAGCAGCACCTTGTCCTTGAGAGCCACTTCCTCCGGCTCGCCGGCCACCCCCTTGTCCACGTCCACCGCGTAGCGCAGGATGCCGATCACGAAGGGGATGATCGACACCACTCCCCAGATCGAGTTGTCCACCTGCCGGATGTCGTAGGCCCACATGCTGTATGACATGATCATGATCGCGGCCGAGATGGCCCAGACGAACCGCAGGTACGAGGCGGAGTACGCCCGTAGCGACTTGCGGATCTTGGCTCCGGTCTCGTTGGCGAGTTTGACCTCCGCGTAGCGCTTGCCCGCCACCATGAACAGCGAGCCGAAAGCGACCACGATGTAGAACCACTGGGTGATCTCCAGCCCGGCGGCCGCGCCGCCCGCCACCGCGCGCAGCAGGAAGCCGGAGGCCACGATGCACAGGTCGATCACCGGCTGGTGCTTGAGTCCGAAGCAGTAGCCGAGCTGCACGGCGACGTAGACGAGCATCACCGCCAACAGCCCCATGCTCATCAGACCGGAGATGACCAGCGAGCCGACGAGGAGCAACCCGCACACCCCGTAGGCCACCGGCAGCGGAATCAGCCCCGCCGCGATCGGCCGGTTTCGCTTGGTCGGGTGCGCCCGGTCGGACTCGACGTCGAGAGCGTCGTTGATGAAGTAGATCCCCGAAGCGGCCATCGAGAAGACCACGAAGGCCACGGCCGCGTCGAGCAGGGTCGGAACCGCCCACAGTTCACCCGCGCTGAACGGTGCGGCCAGCACCAGGATGTTCTTGACCCACTGTTTCGGCCGCAGCTCCTTGATCAGCCCGTTGAGCAGCCCGCTCGGGGTTCCCGCAGCGGCGATCACCTTCGCGTGGTAGGCGTCCGAGGACTTGTCCTGGAGCGATCCCTCGGCGGTCGTTGTCCCGGCCGAGTTCGTGGCCGCCGTGCCTTCGGTGAACCGGTCCTCCAGTGCACCGGCTTCCCCGCCCGCCTCCGAGCCGATCAGCCCCTCGGAGTCGGTGCGCACGGCGTCCGCGGTGTCGGCGGAATACGCATCGGTGCTCGAGGATTCGGCGTCACGTTCGGCCTCGATCTCGCGCTCGGTGGTGGCAGTGTCGACGCTGGAAGCGGATCCTGTCTCCGACCGTTTGGACCGCTGTCCGTCGTTGCTTCCCGAAGTGGTCTCCTCCGCGGTCCGGGAATCGGCTTCGCTGCTGTCAGCCACGGTTCCTCCGCCGTTCGCCATATCGACGTACACCCAGCGCGACGGCCCCACCGAGTCCCGAGCCGACCAACACGTCGCTCGGATAGTGAACGCCGAGCACCAGGCGGCTGATCATCATCGGCGGTACCACCACCGGTCCCAGCCCACGTCCGAGCAACCTGCCGTAGAGGATCGCGGCCGTGGTTGTCGAAGTGGCGTGCGAGGAGGGAAAACTCAACCGGCTGGGGGTGTCGACCAGCACCCGGATACCCGGGTCGCCGGGGCGGTTACGCCGCACGAGACGCTTGACCGCGATGGAGGCGCCGTGCGAAGCGGCGACACCGGCAGCGGCCAGTACCCACTCACGACGACGGCGGCGGTCGGTGATCGCCCCGACCGCCCCGACCGCCAGCCAGCCGAGTGCGTGGTCACCGAATTTGGACATGCCCTTCGCGACGGTAACCACCGGTTGTGCTGCCAGCACGTGCTGCACACGGCGCACCGCGGTGGTCTCTGCCGTGACTGCAGCGGGCGGTCCCTCCTCCGTGGTCTGCTCCGACTCGATCGGCTCGATCGGCTCGGTCGCCACGGTGGTCAGCTCTACGTCCACTTCGTCTCCGGCTTCCTCTCCTGCCGAGGTGCGTCCACTCCGGGTGCCCGCCCGGGGCCGGTGTTCCGGTCCCGGATCGGTGCACCCGGCAGTGCCCGACGCTCGGATTCGCTTCGAATCACTCGTACATCCGCTTCCAGGACTCCGGGCTGGTCAGCTCAGGCAGTGCCTGTCGATAGGCGTCCCGTAACCGGGGCCACTCGCTGACGAGCCTGCGGTAGTCCGCCAACGCCCGCCTGCCGAGCCTGCGGAACTCGTCCGGGTCACGTCGCCGGAACACGGTACCGCTTCCGTCCGCGGTGGATACGGTGGCACTGTCCAGCGCACCGAGCAGGAACCAGAGCGCGTTCGAGGAGGGGATGTTCAGCTGCGGCCGGTTCTTGGCGTTCGGATCGGGCGCCTTGAGGTTGTGCAGCAATGCCTGGGAAGCCCGCTTGGCTATCCGCACCGGGTGCACCGGCGGATCCAACAGTGCTTCGGCCAGGGCGGGATTGGCGGAGGGAGTCGGTAGCTCCCCGGCGGAGGAGTAGGTCTGCGCGTCGGAGTAGTTCTCACGCAACTTGCGTACCTCCGGTAAGGCGGTACGCAGGCTCTCGAAAAGCCCCTCCGGCCCGGCCAGGAAGTCCTCCACCGCCTTGAGCTGCACCGCGACCGTGGAGTACTCCATGGAGAACAGGTGCCGCAGCGTGAGCTTGAGACTCTGTTTGACCAGGTTCTTGCGCACGTCGTCCGGGCTGTGCAGCGCGGCGAGGATCAGCCTGTTTCGGGTGTGGAAGTAGGCCGTCCAGTCCGTCGCGTCGTTCTTGTCCGTCCAGGGCATGTGCCAGACGGCGGCACCGGGCAGCGAAACGGTCGGATAACCGCGTTCACCCGCACGCAGGTGGTACTCGGCGTCGTCCCACTTGAGGAAGAGCGGCAACGGCAGGCCGGTCCGCTCGATGACCTCCCTCGGGAACAGGCACATCCACCACCCGTTGTAGGTGGAGTGGATGAGCTTGTGCAGCTTCCTGCTCTTGCGCAGCGGATACTGGGCGAAGTCGTGGTCGGTGGCGGCACCCGGTGCGGCACGCCACATCGCGGCACCGAGATCGACGACCTCACCCATGGTGTGCAGCCGTGACCTGGCCTGAAGATTGAGCATGTGCCCACCGACGATCACCGGCTGCACCGAAGCCCGCGCGAAGGCGTTGGAACGCAGGATGCCGTCCGGCTCCATCGCGATGTCGTCGTCGAACAGCATCACCTGTTCGGCATCGGAGTTGTGGATACCCTCGTACATCACGCGGGTGAACCCACCGGAACCGCCGAGGTTGGGCTGTTCGATGACGTGAAGTTTGTCACCGATTCGGCGAACGGCCTCGTCGAAACCCTCGGTCTCGCGGATCTTCTGCGAACCCTGATCGGCCACCACCACGCGTTCGACGAGGTCGAGGACCTGTGAGTCCTCACCCAGCGTCTGCAGTGTCTGCACGCAGTCGTCCGGGCGCATTGTGGTGGTGCCGACCACGACCCGCTGCTTCGGCAGTTTGAGGTCGGTGGTCCAGGCCGCCTCGTCGAGCTCGATGTCACCCTCGTTGGTGAACAGGTCGAACCAGATCCAGCCGCCGTCCTCGAAGGGCTTGAGCGAGATGCGGAACTCCAGCCGACGCCAGGACTTCGGACTGGATACGGCCGTCCCCTCCAGATGCACGATGTCGCCGTTCGGCTTGGAGCGGTAAACGTCCAGCCTGCCCGAGCCACGAACCTTGAGCCGCAGCACGACCTCGTCGAGCTTCGTCCAGCGCTTCCAGTAACTGGCGGGGAACGCGTTGAAGTACGAGGCGAACGAGATGTTGGTGTGTACCGGAACACGCAGCGATCGACGGGACAACACGGTGGCGTGTTGCGAAGCGGCTTCCGGCTCGTCGAGGTAGAGCGGACGGGCGTCCATCGGATCCTCGGAACGGGGCAGCAACACCCGCTGCAGCACCTGTTCGGCCCCGATCCGCTTGCCACCGGTACGGACCGTGGCCGAGTCGGCGAGTTTGCTCTCACCCACGGCGTACACGGAGTCACTCTCCGCTCCGGAAGCCGCCGTGTCCTGTTCCGAGGAGTTCTGCTCCGCGGCGTCCTGCTCCAACTGATCCGACTCGGCCAGGTCAGGCTCGGTCGGAGAAGTCCGGTCAGTCACGTCAGTCCTCCATCGAGCCGTCCAATGAGCGGCCCTCGGTGAAGTAGGGGTAAACCTTGTTGTCGAACATGCTCAGCGCGGATCCGATGGCCATGTGCATGTCCAGGTACTTGTAAGTGCCCAACCTGCCGCCGAAGAGCACCTTGCGCTCCTTCGCCTCCCGTTTGGCCAGCTCACGGTAGGCTTCCAGCTTCGCTCGGTCCTCGGCCGTGTTGATCGGGTAGTAGGGCTCGTCACCACTCTCCGCGAACCGCGAGTACTCCCGAACGATCACGGTCTTGTCATTGGGATAGTAATCCCGCTCCGGGTGGAAGTGCCGGAATTCGTGGATCCGCGTGTAAGGGATCTCCTCGTCGGCGTAGTTCAGCACCGGCGTGCCCTGGAAGTCACCCGTTTGCATGACCTCGGTCTCGAAGTCGAGAGTTCGCCAGCCGAGCTCACCGGCGGAGTAGTCGAAGTAACCGTCCAGCGGACCGGTGTAGACGACCGGAACGTCGGGCAACTGGTCACGCACGTCGAAGTAGTCGGTTTCCAGCCGCACCTCGATATTGGGGTGGTCAGCCATCCGACGCAGCCAGGCGGTGTAACCGTCCACCGGCAGGCCTTCGTAGGTGTCGCTGAAGTAGCGATTGTTGAAGTTGTAACGCACCGGCAGCCGGGTGATGTTGGCAGCGGGCAGTTCCTTGGGATCGGTCTGCCACTGCTTGGCGGTATAGCCGCGTACGAACGCCTCGTAGAGCGGACGACCGATCAGTGAGATCGCCTTCTCCTCGAGGTTCTTGGCATCGGCGGTCTCGATCTCGGCGGCCTGCTCCGCGACCAGCGCCTTCGCCTCGTCCGGAGTGAAGGCACGTCCGAAGAACTGACAGATCAGCCCGAGGTTCATCGGGAAGGAGTAGATCTGTCCCTGGTACCGGGTGAAGACCCGGTGCTGGTAGTCGGTGAAGTCGGTGAAGCGGGTGACGTAGTCCCACACGCGCTTGTTCGAGGTGTGGAACAGATGCGCACCGTAACGATGCACCTCGATACCGGTTTCCGGCTCGGCCTCGGAGTAGGCGTTGCCACCTATGTGGTGCCTTCGCTCCAGCAGCAGTACTCGCTTGTCCAACTGGGTGGCGGCGCGTTCAGCGATCGTAAGTCCGAAAAATCCGGAACCTACGATTATCAGGTCATAACCTCCGAAGCTCACAGCCGCGAGGGTAGCGTTAGACCGATCGGGTGCCGAAACCGCGTGCCATACGCGACCGAGCGTGTCGGTTTCGCGATCGCGGCTTCGGAAAAACGGCCCGCTCCGCCGGGCGCGTGTGGTGATTTGGTCGCATACTGCCTCGCGATGATGTGGACAACTCACATCGAAATCACGCCCGGGCCTGCCGACAACCACCGCCCGGGCCTGCCGGCAATGTGAGCGAGGCGACTTATGCGCCGCGGGTTGATCGTCGGAACCATCGCACTGACCACGACCACACTGCTGACCACCGGCGCGGCCGGTTCGACCACGGAACGAGCGAATCCGGATCACGGGGAAACCACGGCGGTGCACCGAGCGCTGTCCGAGGCACCGGGCACACGGGAAGCACCGGGCGTCCGCACGGTGCGGACCCGAGAACAGTTCAGCATGGTCGCTGTCACCTGGGACGGGAAAGCCCCGGACCACACGGAGGCACAGTACTGGCAGGACGGACGCTGGAGCTCCTGGCACGAGCTCTCGCCACTGGGCTCCTCGGGACACGGCGGCAACGAGGTCTCCGGTGCGGTAGGCGCCAGCGGTGCCTGGTGGACCGGGTCGAGCTCCCGCATCCGGATACGCGCGGTGCGGGCGGGCGAGCACGTGACCGGGGAACTGGAACTGATCGCGATCACACCGGGCACGGAGCCGGTGCGCTCGGAACCCGAACGGCGGAGCGCACGGCCACCGGTGGTAACCCGCGCGGAGTGGGGTGCCGACGAGAGCCTGATGCGCTGGCCACCGGAGTACTCGGCCACCACACGAGCGGCGGTCGTGCACCACACCGTGGAGACGAACGACTACACCTGCGCGCGTTCCGCCGAGGTGGTCAGGGGGCTGTATCACTACCACGCCGTGGAACTCGGGTGGGGCGACATCGGCTACCACGCGTTGGTGGACAAGTGCGGAACGATCTTCGCCGGCCGTACCGACGGGCTGCGCCGCCACGTGGTGGGTGGCCACACCAAGGGATTCAACGGTCAGACCTTCGGGGTGGCGCTGATCGGCAACTTCGAGACCGCCCACCCGACCGACAGTGCGCTTCGTTCGACCGGCAGGCTCGCGGGTTGGAAACTCGGCACCGTCGGCCGTGATCCGCGAGGACAGACCACGCTGGTCTCCGGGGGCGGCAAGGGCAACAAGTACCCCGAGGGCACCTCGGTCACGTTGCCCCGGATCTTCACCCACCGCGACGTCGGCGACACCGCCTGCCCCGGTCAAAACGTCTACGACCGGATGGAGACCATCAGACAGGCCTCGGCCGGATGATCCGTCGCCGATTCGCGTAGCGAGGCGGGTGGCGGAACCTCTCACTGGGTGGCTGGGCTGGTCGCTTCCCAACGACGGTCTCGGGGGTGTCGATTTCGCGCGAAATTGACACCCCCGAGCAGCGGGAAGGCGCGGGCTCCGTCAATTTCCCACGAAATCGCCGGACCACCGGCGCCGACGAATAGCCACCCTCCCACCACTCCCGCAGGCCGAACTCCCACCACCCTCGCAGTCGGCACCGCCGCACTGGAGCGTCAATTTCTCGCGAAATTTCCGCCCCCGAGGCCGCGCCGTCGGGAAGCGACTGTGCGGGTCGCAGCGCGGGTGTCCCCGGTGCGTGAGTCGGATGCGTTGCGAGGCCGGGCCGCTCGCCGCGTAGGTCGCTACTCAAGAGCCGGCCCAACGCCGCAAGGCGCCGACTCACGTGACGGCTACCCGATCAGCCACGCAAACCTGCCGTGTGCTTCCCGTTCACCACCAGCGTTCGAGCACGGTCGCCACCCCGTCGTGGGTGTTGCTGGTGGTCACCTCGTCGGCGATCTGGCGGACCTCGGGATGCGCGTTGCCGACCGCCACGCCGTGCCCCACCCACTCCAGCATGGGGATGTCGTTGGGCATGTCGCCGAACGCGATGATGTCGGGGGGATCCGCCGCCAGTTGCTCGGCCACCCGCGCCAGCCCCGCCGCCTTGTTCACGCCGGGCGCGGACAACTCCAGCAGCCCGGCCCCGGTGGAGTAGGTGATCTCCAGCCGTCCCCCGATCAGTTCCTCAGCGACGGGCGCCATCTCGGCACTGGTCATCCGCTCGTGCATGACCAGCAGCTTCACCACCGGCACACCGACGAGTTCGTCCTGGACGGCGATGCGCAGATCCGGGTTGGGCCAGCAGCGGTGGAACGCGGACTCGGCGATGAACTGCTGGTCCAACCGGTCCTGCGCGCCGCTGGTGGCTCGCTCGACCCCGAAGGAACAACCCGGGAGGGCCTCGCGCAGCTCGCCGGTCACCTCCCGCAGGGTTGTCGGCTCGACCGCCGTGCTCTGCAGCACACGGTCCGCGGCCGCGTCGTAGAGCACCGCACCGTTGGAGCACACGACTGTCCCAGCCACGCCGAGACCGGCCACGATTCGCGGGACCCAGCGAGGCGGACGACCGGTGACCAGTACGAACGGGGTTCCGGAGGCATGCACGCCACGCGCGCTGCGCGCGGTGCGTTCACTGACCCGCTCCGCGGGGTCCAGCAGGGTTCCGTCGACATCGGAAGCGACAAGGGATGGTCTGCGCACCAGACCATTCTGCCGTGCCGAGCCGATTATCGGGACGCGATGCGCACCACTTTCATGGAATATGCCGCCTACGCCGTGACTACCTCTCGTAGCGGAGCGGCATGAACGTATACGGTCACGAGTGTGCGCGTTGGGATAGTGATTCTGCCCGAACACCGCTGGTGGGCCGCGGAGCCGCTCTGGCGTATGGCGGAGGAGTACGGCTTCGACCACGCCTGGACCTACGACCACGTGGGCTGGAGATCGTTGGTGGACAAACCGTGGTTCGACGCGGTCCCCACCCTCACGGCGGCGGCCACCGTGACTTCCCGGATCAAGCTGGGCACGCTGGTGAGTTCCCCCAATTTCCGGCACCCGGTGCATTTCGCCCGTGAGGTGACCGCGCTGGACGATGTCAGCGACGGGCGTTTCCTCCTCGGTCTCGGCTCGGGAAGCAGCGGTTTCGACGAGCGGGTGTTCGGGACCGAGCCCTTGTCCACCTCCGATCGGGTCGAGCGTTTCGGGGAGTTCACCGAGCTGCTGGACTCGATACTCACGAACGACAACGTCAGTTCCGACGGCAAGTACTACTCGGCGGTCGAGGCGCGCCGCTCCCCCGGCTGTGTCCAGACGCCGCGTGTCCCGTTCGTGGTGGCCGCCGAGGGCACCCGTGCGATGCGTCTCGCCGCGCGGTTCGGCAACGGTTGGGTGACGAACGGCCGTGGCTCGGGCACCGAAGTGACCGACGAAGAGGCGTGGTGGCGTTCGCTGCGGGACAACACGGAACGTTTCGAGGAAGTGCTGCGGGAGCGGGGGCGCGTGCCGGGAAGGGTGCCGCGCTACCTGAACGCCGACGCGGGCGAGGTCTACTCGCTCAGCAGCGTCGAGCGTTTCAGGGACGTGCTGGGCAGAGCGAGCGAACTGGGATTCACCGACGTGATCGTGCACTGGCCCCGGACGGAGGCACCGTTCGCGGGGCGGGAAGCGGTGCTGGAGGAGATCGCATCGGAGGTGCTGCCCGGCCTGAAGGAGCACTGACCCACTGCCGGAACCACCGCCGAAACCGTGGTGAGCAACGCGGATACCCAAGGGTCGTGTCGGGTATCCGACGGGAGGAACGCTCGGAATCGACAATCTCGCCGTCGGGAGATCCCGGCTCATGACTACACGAACCACGGCCCGCCGCCTGCTGGACGTGGCGGGCACGACCTACGCCGCGCAGGCGGACATCACACTGCGGAACCGGCCGGAGCCGCTGTACCGACTGTTGGTGTTGTCGGTGCTGCTGTCCACCCGGATCAAGGCCGAGATCGCGGTGGCCGCCGGCCGCGAGCTCGCCGAGTTCGACACGCCGGAGCGGATGCTGCGCGCCACCTGGCAGCAACGGGTGGACGCGCTGGGGCGCGGTCACTACGTCCGTTACGACGAGAGCACCGCCACCGCCCTCGGTCAGGGGGCGGAACTCCTTCGGGACGAGTACGGGGGCGATCCACGCGGCATGCGCACCGAGGCCGACGGTGACCCGGCGAAACTGCGTTCCGCGCTGCGCGGGATTCCGAAGCTGGGGCCGGTGGGGGCCGACATCTTCTGCCGCGAGGCACAGGCGGTGTGGCCGGAACTGCGTCCCTACTTCGACAAGAAGGCCCTGACCGGCGCACAGCGGGTCGGCCTGCCGGGAAGGCCCGCGGAACTCGCCGAGCTCGTCGAAGACGAGGAACTGGCCCGGCTGGCCGCGGCCTGCGTACGCGTGACGCTGGAGAAGGGGACGGCGGAGAAAGTCGCGCAACCCTCCGCCACCGGGTGAGCACGGGCCGCTCGGCTCGCCCCGGCTCCCGGCGGAACCTCCCGCCCGCTTCCAGCGGGAGGCCCGAAACCGGGGGGCGGTTACGGGTTCAGGACCTCGATGCCGCCCATGAACGGCCGTAGTCCCTCCGGAACCCGGACCGAGCCGTCGGATCGCTGGTGGTTCTCCAGGATGGCCACGATCCAGCGGGTGGTGGCCAGCGTCCCGTTGAGCGTGGCGGCGATCCGGTTCGCCCCGTCCGCGTCGCGATAGCGGACGTTCAGGCGCCGTGCCTGGAACGTGGTGCAGTTGGAGGTGGAAGTGAGCTCGCGGTAGTCCCCTTGGCTGGGGATCCACGCCTCGCAGTCGAACTTGCGGGCGGCGCTGTCACCGAGGTCGCCCGCGGCGGTGTCGATCACCCGGTAGGAGAGTTCGAGTTTGCCCAGCATCTCCTCCTCCAGCGCGAGCAGCCGCTCGTGCTCCTCGCGGGCCTGCTCCGGCGGGCAGTAGGAGAACATCTCCAGCTTGTTGAACTGGTGCACCCGGATGATGCCGCGGGTGTCCTTCCCGTAGGAGCCCGCTTCCCTGCGGAAGCAGGTGGACCAGCCGGCGTAGCGACGCGGGCCCGCGGTGAAGTCGAGGATCTCGCCCTGGTGGTACCCGGCCAGCGGCACCTCGGAGGTACCCACCAGGTACAGGTCGTCCTGCTCCAGCCGGTAGACCTCGTCGGAGTGCGCCCCCAGGAAACCGGTTCCCTCCATGACCTCGGGGCGAACCAGCACCGGCGGCACCGTCAGTGTGAAACCGGCCGCGCTCGCACTGGCCGCGGCCATGTTGAGCAGCCCCAGTTCGAGCTGCGCCCCCACCCCGGTGAGGAAGTAGAACCGCGCCCCGGAGACCTTGGCCCCGCGCTCCATGTCCAGCGCGCCCAGCGAGGTCCCCAGTTCGAGGTGATCGGCGATATCGAAGTCGAACTCGGGCGGCGTGCCGACGTGCTTGAGCACGACGTAGTCCTGCTCGCCTCCGTGCGGGGTCTCGGGTTCGATGATGTTGGAAACGGCCCGCTGCGCCCGTTCCAGTTCGGCATCGGCGGCGGTCTGCTCGGCCTCGGCCTCCTTGACCCTGTTGGCGAGCTCCTTGGCCTCGGCGAGCAGCCTGTCGCGTTGCTCGCCCGACGCCTTGCCGACTTCCTTACCCATCCGCTTCTGCTCGGCACGCAGCTCGTCGGCGCCGGCCACCGCTGACCTGCGCCGCTCATCGGCGGCGAGCAGTGCATCCACCAGAGCGGAGTCCTCCCCGCGGGCGCGCTGCGAAGCGCGCACGGCGTCGGGATCCTCGCGCAGCGTCTTCAGGTCGATCACGGCAGGTCAGCCTAGCTTGTCGCGGCCGGTGTCCCCCAGCCTGGGTGGCCCCGCGTGCCCACCGGCATGGCCAGCGCCTCCCTCCGGAGCGAAACACACCGTGCTGTGCGCGTTCCGATGTCGGGTTAGGCAGTATGGAGGAGTGATGGCCGAGCCCCCCGAATCACCGTCGGAGCAGAACTCCGGCAATACGAATTCCTCCCGCGGCGGCCAGAGCCGGCAGGGAGCCGCGAACGCACGACTGGTGATGATCATGGCCGTTATCGGCGCCCTGCTGGTGTTCACGGTGGCGGCGCTGCTGAACTGGCCCTCCGCCGAGAACCCGCCGCCCGGACTGGCGCAACAGCCGACCACCACGGCTCCTCCCCCCGACTTCGAGGCACCGGCCGGGACCTGCCTGAACTGGACCCAGGCGGATGCCAGCGACATCGACAAGGTCCCCTGCTCCGAACCACACCTGTTCGAGATGACCGGAACCACCGAGGTGTGGGCCCGGTTCGGCCCCGACGCCGCGTTCCCCAGCACCGAGGTGTTCAACGAGATCAAGACGAAGCGTTGTACCGACGTGGCGCGGCAGTATCTGCGGAACGGCTTCGACCCGAACGGTCGGTTCGAGGTCAGCGCCTTCCTGCCGAGCGAGCAGAGCTGGAACAACGGCGACCGCACGCTGCACTGCGCGCTGCAGCAGCCGGGTCCGGCCGGGCAGTTGTACCGCTTCACCGGTAAGGTCGACTCCCTCGACCAGTCCGACATCTACGACGTGGGCACCTGCCTGGGAATCAGCGGCACCTCGGTCTCCTCGCCCGTCGAGTGCGCGAAACCGCACTCGGTGGAGATGACCGGAGTCGCCGATCTGAGCCAGAAGTTCGAGGGCGGCCATCCCGCCACCGAGAAACAGGACAAGTTCCTGCTCACGACCTGCCAGAAACAGCTGACCAACTACGCGGGCGGCAAGAACGTGGCCGAGGACAAGGGATTGTCGCTTTACTGGGACAACATCTCGAAGGAGAGCTGGCAGGCCGGATCGCGCAAGGTCAACTGCAAGGTGGCGGCCACACTCGACGACGGCGGATTCGCCCCGGTGACCGGCAGTGTCACCGGCGAGATCTCCATCAGTGACCAGCCCGCACCCGAGAAGACACCCCGACCGGGAGTTCCCGCCGACGGCCAGAGGTGACCGAGATGCCGGTGGAAATGTCGTCACAGCGTTTCGAGGAGCTGGTGGGCGACGCGTTGGACCGGGTCCCGCAGCGGCTGCTGCGGGAGCTGAACAACGTGGTCATCCTGGTTGAGGACCGCAACCCGGACGACGAGTCGCTGCTCGGGCTCTACGAGGGGATCGCGCTGACGGAGCGCGACAGCAGCTACGGCGGGGTGCTGCCGGACAGGATCACGATCTACCGGGAACCACTGCTGGAGATGTGTTCCAGTGAGCAGCACGTCGTCGACGAGGTCGCCGTGACCGTGGTGCACGAACTGGCGCACCACTTCGGGCTGGACGAGGAGAAGCTGCACGCACTCGGCTGGGGGTAGCAGCGGGCCGGAGGGAGCGGGTCGGCGCCAACCGGAGCGCGACCAACGGGACCGGAGCGGCGACGGGCCGGGTCTCAGGCGGTTCTGCCCCTGCGCACCTCGCTCAGCCACCGCATCGAGCGACGAAAAGCCTGTTCGGAGTCGGACGCCCGCACGCTGACGGGCTTGTTGTCCGCCTTGGGGAACGAGCCCAGGAAGCGCACCTCGGAACAGCGCCGGTGCAACCCGGTCAACGCATCGCCGATTCTGGTGTCGGCCACGTGGCCGTCGAAGTCGAGGAAGAACCGGTAGGCGCCGAGACGGTCCTTGGTGGGCCGGGACTCGATCCGGCTCAGATTGATGCCGCGCAGCGAGAGCTCGGACAGCACCTCCCCGAGCGCTCCCACTTCGTCGTGTGCGACCACGGCGATCGAGGTCCGGTCGGCTCCGGTCGGCTCGGGCAGGTGCCCCGGGCTACGGACCAGCAGGAACCTGGTGACCGCGTCGTCCACATCGGCGATATCGCTCGCCAGCCGGGTGAGTCGGGAATGGTATCGGTGGGCGACCGGAGCCACCACGGCCGCGTCCGCGGTGGCGTTCTCCACCTCCACCGCGGCGCTGGCCGTGGAAGCGGTGGGTACGTCCTGCACCCGGGGCAGCTCCCGGGACAGCCAATCGCGCACCTGGGCCAGTGCGTGTGGATGGCTCGCCACCGAGGTGACCTCCGAGGCGGTGGTTCCCGGGCGCACCAGCACGTCGAACCGGATCGGCAGCACCAGCTCGGCGACGGCCACTACGGGATCACCCGCCACCAGCCCGTCCAGGGTCGACGGCACGGCCCCTTCGACGGAGTTCTCCATCGGCACACCGGCCGCTTCGACCTCCCCGGCACGTACCGCCTCCAACGCCGAGTGCACGGTGTCGTAGGCGATCAGCTCTGCGGCGAAGTCCGCTGTCAGCTCCCGCGCGGCCTGTTCGGTGAACGTGCCTTGCGGACCCAGATACGCGATTCGGGGCACGCTGCCAGCCTATGCCGCACTTCGTCGGGAATCGTCACCCGGGCGTACCGAAGAAACCCCAGTTCACACGATAGTGGTAAAGATCATGCCCCCGGAGTGTGACCTACCCAATTACGCGAAACCCGTTCCGGCTGCGATGCTGTGCACGTGACCGCGGATTCGGAGCGCTCGAGATACGGGGCGGAACCGGAGCTGCGGCTGGTCCTGTGTGCACTGGACGAGCCGCTGGCCGCAGCATGGAACAGCATCGCCTACGGCCGGGAAGGCATCAGCGTTCACCACGGTTCGGTACTCGACACGCACGTCGACGCCGTGGTCAGCCCGGCCAACTCGTACGGCTGGATGCGGGGCGGGATAGACGCCGCCTACGCGAGCGCGTTCCCCGATGTGGAACAACAGGTGCGCAGTGCCGTACTCGCCTACCACGGGGGCGAGCTTCCGGTCGGTGAGGCGCTGTTGGTTCCCACCGGTTGCCGAGTACCCACCTGGCTGATCAGTGCTCCCACGATGCGGGAACCGGGCGAAACACTACCGGGTGACACCGTGCATCCCTACCTGGCGGCCAGGGCGATGCTCCGGCTGTGGTCCGGGGCGGTGTTGGACAACGGGACACCGGTGCGCCGCGTCGTGCGTTCCATAGCGCTGCCCGGGCTGGGAACCGGGGTGGGGGGCGCCGCGCCGGAACTCTGCGCCAAGCAGACGGCAGCCGCCTGGGACGAGGTGTTCACCCGGGTGGACACCGCCTGACCGAACACCGGCCGCTGCCACCCGCGGGCATCGTCGAGCGGCGACTCCGCCCCGAGCGGAACGGAGCTCGAAAGCGTAATGTCGGCCACGTCGCAGGCTGGCTAGGTGTAGTACCTCGGGAGGTTTCGTCGATGCTCATCCGCAGGCTCGCGCGTCCACTGTTGGCCTCGATCTTCGTCTGGGGCGGTATCGGAGTCTTCCGCGACACCGAGGGTCACGCCAAGGCGGCCACCCCGCTGGTGGAACGAGCCACCGCTCCGGTCAAGGACAGCCTGCCCCAGCAGGTACCCACGCACCCCCGAACCCTGGTCAGGATCGACGGCGCGGTGAAGATCGGGGCGGGTGTGCTGCTGGGGCTCGGCAAGGCCCCACGGCTGGCGGCGGTGCTGCTCAGCGGCAGCCTGGTGCCGACGACACTCGCGGCGCACGCCTTCTGGGAGATCGAGGATCCGGAACAGCGCGCCGCACAGCAGATCCACTTCCTGAAGAATCTCGGTCTGCTCGGCGGGCTGCTGACCACGGCGGTGGACACGAAGGGCAAACCCTCGGTGGGCTATCGGGCCCGCCAGGGCGCGCACCGGGCCGTCGAGCAGACGCAGCAGGCCGTCCCCGGCAAGGGCGGTAAGAAATGCGGGAGCGGAAAGCTCCGGCACTAGGAACCGCCGAGTTCACGGGGCGGAACGCTTCCGCCTCACCGGAACGACCAGCGGACACCCTGCTCGACCACCCGGCGGAGCACGCCAGTAGCGTGGAGACCGTGCAGGTACGCGTGCTGCTCGTCGACGACCACGAAGTCGTGCGCAGGGGGCTGCGCGATCTACTGGACACCGAGCCGGACGTCAGCGTCGTCGGTGAGGCGAGCAATGTGGACGAGGGACTCGTCCGGGCACGCGCGGATCAGCCGGACGTGGCGGTCGTCGACATGCGCCTGCCGGATGGTGACGGGCTGCTGCTGTGCCGCGGACTGCGCGAGTTACCCGAACCGCCGCACTGCCTGGTGCTGACGGCGTTCGACGACGAACAGGCCCTGGTAGGGGCGATCAACGCCGGTGCCTCCGGCTATCTGCTGAAACAGGTGCGGGGTCAGGATCTCGTCAACGCGGTCCGCGAGGTCGCCGCGGGGCGCTCCCTGCTGGATCCGGTGACCACGCGCCGCGTACTGGACCGGATGCGTGAGGACAGCGAGAAACCGCCGGACGAGTTGGACACGCTGACGGAACAGGAACAGCGGGTGCTGGAGCTGATCGGCGAGGGAATGAGCAACCGCGAGATCGCCAAACGGCTGTTCCTCGCCGAGAAAACGGTGAAGAACTACGTGACATCGGTGCTGGCCAAGCTGGGAATGGCACGACGCACCCAGGCGGCTGCCTGGTACGCCCGCAGACAGGGCTGATCGGCCGCCGAAGGGGCCACTCGGCCGCCCACGGCGCTCGGGGCTGGTATCGGCGACCGCGGGCTCGGTCGAGCCGCGGAACCCGTTCGGAGCCGCGGGACATGCTCGGGAAGCGGGGACCGACCCTGCCGGGCTCAGGTCGCGGTGAGTGGCACCCGCCAGGTGACGGTGCTGCCGCTGTCCGGGGAGGAATCGATGGTGCAGCTACCTCCGGCGGCCGTGGCGCGCTCCTCCATGTTGCGCAGTCCCCGCTTGGTCACGTCCCGCGGAATACCGCAGCCGTCGTCGGTGACCTGCAACAGCAGCCCGTCGTGGGTACGCCTCACCCGGACCAGCACGTTCCGGGCGCCGGAGTGGCGCACCACGTTGGAAAGCGCCTCGCGCAACGCGGCGCGTACGTGATCGGCCACCGTCACCGGTACATCGTCGAGGTTGCCGGACAGCTCCAGCTCGGGCGGTTCACCGAGCAGCTCCCCCGCGATGCGCACCTCGCCGCGCAGTGACTCCGCCAGGTCCGGCGCCCGGGTCGGCTGCTCGGGATCGGAGGAGGTCAGTGTGCGCACGGTGGCGCGCACCTCGGCTATGGTCTGATCGATCTGATCGGTGATCTCGGTCAGCCGCTTCGCGTCCGAGGGATCCAGATCGGCGGCGATTCTGCGGTCGAGCACGTTGAGCTGCACCCCGGCCGCGTAGAGCCGTTGCACGATCACGTCGTGCAGGTCGCGCGCGATCCGCTCGCGCTCCTGGTAGACGGCGACGCGCTGCCGGGCGGTGGAGCCCTCCGCCAGTACCAGCGCCAACCCGGCCTGCGCGGCCAACGAGGTCAACAGATCCACCGTCACCCTGGTGAAGGGGGCCGCACCACGCCTGCGGTACACCGCCAGCGCGCCCAACCTCCGTTCGTGCGTGCCGAACGGGGCCACGGCGAAGGGGCCGTACACCCGCAGCGCCCACGGGACGTAGGGAGCCGTCATCGGGTCGTCGATGAGGTCGTCGACCACCACCGGCATCCCGCCGTGTGCCACCTGGGAGGCGGCGGAGTGCGGTGAGAGCACCGACCCCACCGGGTCGGTCAACGGCTCGGGGGCGTGCGGACCGACGTAGGACGCCTCCACCGTGAGGTTGTCCCGCTCGTCGCGGACCATCACGAGCCCGAGGTCGGCCTCGGCCAGGGCGGCGGCGCGCCGCACCACGAGCGGAAGCACCGCCCCCGGATCCTCCTCCGCGAGGGCGGCCTTGGTGATCTCGGTGGAAGCGGCGAGCATTCGCCTGGCCAGCGTCGAATCCATGTCACCCACGACGTTATAGCCATTCGGCGCTTCGTGCGCTCACCGCAGGAGCAACCTCACACCCGAAATCCCGCGGGGCCTCCGTTTCGCGCGGAAATCGCCGCACGCCGGAAGGTCCCGCCGAGCGAGCCCCCCCGAGGAGCCGCCCGGAGAACTTCGGTCAGTACAGCGGCTCCCGCACGATCGGGGAGGACATGCAGCGGGGACCGCCGCGTCCGGAGCCGAGTTCGGAACCGCTGATGCGCAGCACCTCGATGCCCGCCTCCTCCAACCGTGCGTTGGTCTCCACGTTGCGTTCGTAGGCCACCACCGTTCCCGGGGAGACCGCCAGCGTGTTGTTGCCGTCCTCCCACTGCTCGCGCTCGGCGGTGACCGGATCGAGCCCGGTGTCGAGCACCCGCAGCCGGTCCAGTTCCATCGCTTCGGCGGCCGCCCGGAGAAACGGCTCGGGGCCGGCCACCTTGATGCCCTCCCCTGCGGGGCGCAGTACGTAGGCGGTGAGGTGATCACGGATCGCGGGATACATCAGCACCGCGTCGTGATCGACCATCGTGCACACCGTGTCCAGGTGCATCGAGGCCCGGGTCTGCGTGATCGGCACCGCGAGCACGGTGTGCGCGAGGCCGTCGGCGAACAGCGAGCGGGCCAGCGACTCCGCACCGGCGGGAGTGGTGCGCTCGCCGACCCCCACGGCCACCACGCCCGGCGCCAGCAGCAGCACGTCCCCGCCCTCGACCGGGGCGGAGTGCGCGCCGTAGGCACGGGCGGACTGCGCGAACCTGGGGTGGTAGGCGTAGACCAGGTCGGTCAGCGCGGACTCGCGGATCCGCGCGGGCATCGCCAGCGAGGTCACCGCCACCCTGTCGTCGATCCACACCGAGGAATCCCTGGTGAACAGCAGGTTCGGCAGCGGGTCGATGGCGAAGTCGTGCGGCTGGTGCATCCGGCGCACCAGCGACTGCCCCTCGGCGGCGGGAAGCTCCTCGAAAGTCATTCCCGCCACCAGAACGCCGGTGAGCGTCTTCTCGTCCATGCTGGACAGGTAGGAGCACAGTGTGTCCGCCACCTCGGCGCCCAGCCTGCGTTCGTCCACGCCGCTGTGCAGCGCCGCGGTGCGGGCCCTCGGGTCGCGCAGCGCCTCGGACAGCAGTTCGTCGAGCAGCAGCACCTCGACGCCCTGCTCGCGCAGCACCGCCGCGAACGCGTCGTGTTCCTGCTCGGCACGGTCCACCCAGGGAATCGCGTCGAACAGCAGTTGGTCGTTGTTGCGCGGAGTGAGCCGCTTGAGCTCACCGCCGGGGCGGTGCAGCAGCACGGTGCGCAGCGGGCCGACTTCGCTCGTCACGTGTGGGGTTGTCACGGTCCCGCAGCCTAGCCGTATCGAGCGAGAATAGCCGCATCCGACGCGAAATTCGACGGATCGTTAACCGATTTCGGCATTACGGTAACGATTCGTTGTGCCGAGGGTGTGTGATCAGGGCAGCCAACCCACCTGGTCACGCAACAGGGCATAGCCGACGAAGGCGACGACGTCGATTAAGGCGTGTCCGATGATCAGCGCGTGGATCCGGTTGGTTCGCTGCCACACCCGGCCGTAGACCAGCCCCATGACCACGTTGCCCACGAAACCGCCGAATCCCTGGTAAAGGTGGTAGGAGCCGCGCAGCACCGCCGAGATCCACAGTGCGCGGTTCTCGGTGGCACCCAGCTGCCGCAGCCGGGTGAGCAGGTAGCAGACCACCAGCACTTCCTCGGCCGCGGCGTTGCCCAACGCCGAAAGCACCAGCACCGGAGCCCGCCACCACTCCTCGTCCAGGGTGGAGGGCTGCACGGCCAGGTTCAGCCCCAGCGAGTGCGCCACCAGGTAAAGCCCCAGACCGGGGATGCCGATCAGGGCGGCCAGCCCGACACCTCCCGCGAGGTCCCGCCCCGGCCTGCTGTTGTCGAAACCCACTTTTCGCAGCGCGATGCCACCCTGCCACAGCAGGTAGACCCCGAGAGCGGCCCAGGCGAACAGGCGCAGCACACTCGCCAGCTGTTCCAGCAGGTCCAACAGTCCCAGCCGCGCCTGGGAGGTGTTGATCGCAACCGCCTGCTGGTCCAGTGACTCGGGGCGCAGCAGCGCGTCCAGCAGGGACAGCAGGCTCTGCAATCCCGCCATGCCGAGCGTGATCGCGAAGACGATCACCAGTTCGACGACGATCGCCCTGCGCTGCCCCGGGTCGGTGATCCGGGTCGGCTCGTCGGGTCGGTTCGGCAGTAACCAGGAACGCGGCGAGGTGGGACCGTGACTGGTGCTCACCCCGGGAACCCTACTGACCGGTGTTTTCCGGTCGTGTGGCCGTATCCGTTACGCACGGCGGGTCCGTTACGCACGGCGGAAGGCGAAACGACCGCGCGATCAGGGCGGCACGACCGATGCCGTGTGGGCACCCCTGTGGGGTCATCGCTGGGGGGTCACCGCGGTTCCGCCAGGAAGGGACATCCCATCAACCGCCGTAGTTCGGCACCGAGCTGCTCGGAGTCCTCCACGGCGCGGGAGAAGCCGAGCCGAACGTCGTGGTCCCCATCGGTCGATTCCACCCGGAGCCGCACTCCGTAGCGGTCCAGCCCCAGCGGGCGCACGTGCCCGCCCCGCAGCCGCTCCGGCAGGTAGCGGGTGAGCAGCCCGACCACGTCACGGTGGGAGAGTTCCAGGTGTCGCAGCCAGCCGTCCTCGTAGAGACAGAACGGATCCGGCCGCGAGGCGGCGAAATCCGCGGAGTCGATCGAGCGGGTCTCCTCGGAATCGGCGAGTACCAGCGAGACGGACTCCAGACGCAGTGCCGTCGCGCCGTGCCCGACGTCCAGTAGTCGCGGATCCGGGCGTTCCTCGGCAATCTGCAGTACCCGTTCGTGCCGTTCACCGTTGGCGGGGAGACGCAGCCATCCGGTCAGCCAGATCAGCCCGCGTACCGGTTCACGCAGCCGTACCGGGGCGGAGTCGGCCACTTCCAGTACGGCGCCGAATTCGCCGCGCGGAGCCTGCCAGACCGCCCCGACCAAGGGGTGCCCGTCCGACAGCAGCACCGTGGCGGTGCCGTCCCGGTGGACGTGGTGCAGCAGCGGCTGAACCCGTTCGGCGTCGAGGCCGGAAGGCTGTACCGCCGCTCTGCCGCCCCGTTTGGCGATCGTGCGGGCGCGCTCGGCAGCGCCGGGCTTCGCGGGCGTGCGAGCGGTCTCGGGCATCGCTCACCTCCAGAGACGGCACAGCAGGACTTATTAGGTAACCCTAACCCAGTCGGCGCCGTTGTGGAAGTGCCCCGATCAGGGATCGCCGCGTGTCGGGACCACGTGCGGGGGACCGCGCTACCGGCCGGGGCCGGAGCGGCGTCAATTTCCCAAGAAATCGCCGCGCCCCTTCGACGCAGGCCGAACTCCCACCACTTCCGCAGGTCGCCCTAGCCACCCCAGCAGGCCGAACCCCGACCACTCCCGCAAGTCGAACTCCCACCACCCTCGCGATCGGCACCGCCGCGGGTTCTCTCGGCGGGCTCTCGCGAGGAAGGCCCGACGTTGTGTAGTAACTACCCGATGTCGGGCCTGCCGGAGCGAGAGCCCACGAGAGGTTCCGCCAAGCGGCCAGCTCGTCCGGCCTGCCGCTCCGAGAACTACCGGTTGGTCACCCAGCTGCGGTAGTAGGTGGGGTCTTCCGACGCGGTGGCCGCCTCACCCAACCGCAGCGGCCGGAAGGTGTCGATCATGACGGCCGTCTCGTCGAACCGCTCCGCTCCCAGCGAGGCCTCCGCCGCCCCCGGCTGTGGTCCGTGGCTGCAACCGGAGGGGTGCAGCGACAGCGAGCCGATGCCGATTCCGGAGCCCTTCCGCGCCTCGTAGTTCCCTCCCACGTAGAACATCAGCTCGTCGGAGTCCACATTGGCGTGGTTGTACGGCACCGGGATCGAGTCCGGGTGGTAGTCCACCTTGCGGGGGCAGAACGAGCACACCACGAAATTCGGCCCCTCGAAGGTCTGGTGCACCGGCGGCGGCTGGTGGATGCGTCCGGTGATCGGTTCGAAGTCGGCGATGTTGAACACCCACGGATACAGGCAACCGTCCCAGCCGACCACGTCGAACGGGTGGTGCTCATACGTCATCCGGGTGAGGCCGTCGTGGTGGCGGACCAGCACGTCCACGTGCTCGCCCTCCACCAGCAGCGGCTCCGTGGGACCGCGCAGGTCCCGTTCGCAGTAGGGGGAGCTCTCCAGGAACTGCCCCTTGGCGCTGAGATAGCGCTTGGGCGGGCCGATGTGCCCGGTGGCTTCCACGAGGTACAACCGGGGTGGTTGTTCGCCCAGCGGCACCACCCGGTACGTGGTGGAGGCGGGCAGCAGGACGTAGTCGCCCTCGGCGACCTCCAGGGCTCCGTAAATCGTCTCGAACCGTGCCGAGCCGTGCTGCACGTAGCACAGCTCGTCACCGGTCGCGTTGCGGTAGAGCGGGCTGGTGGTGTCGGGCACCGCGAAGCAGATCGACACGTCGCTGTTGCCGAACAGCAGCCTGCGCCCGGTGACCGCGTCGGTACCGGCCTCGCCGCCCGGGAACGTCAGTTCCCCGGTGCGGAAGTGCCGTGGCCGGAGCGGCAGGTTGGGCTCGGTGACACGTCCCTGTTCGGCAACCGCTTCGGCCGCGAGGACCGCGGTGGGCAGGCCGCGGTGATACAGCAGGGCCGATTCCGAGGAGAACCCCTCGATTCCCATCAGTTCCTCGGCGTAGAGGCTCCCGTCGGGTTGACGGAACCGCGTGTGCCTCTTGCGCGGAATCTCACCCACTTGGCGGTAGTACGGCATACCGTCCTCCGGTCGGTCGAGTGTGGCGAAGCCGAGCGCTGCGAGAACACCGGGCTGATAGCCGAACGGTCGCCGGTTCACCCCGAAGCGACGACGAATCGAGCGATCCCGCAAAGCGTTCGTTTTACGGACACTTTTGTTCACTGCCCGGCACGGCATTAGCGTGACACTCGTGTCAAGCGCTGTTGAACTCCACGCGCCCGGTCCGCGCGGTATTCCGCCCCTGTTCGCACGTCTGGTGGACGATGCCTCGCTCTTCCCGCCCGCCAACGCGTCCGTCGCTCAGGCGGTTGAGGAACACCTGCGTGCGCGGGACGGCGAGTACGCGGGGTTACTGGGGCCGATCCTCTGCCAGGTCTCCCGTCTGCCGGAACTGATCACCGAACTGGCCAAGGCCAAACCGTCCGAGCCACTTCCCATGTCGCTGGTCTGCGACACCGGGCTCGGCGAGGTGCCGAAGGCACTGTCGATCATCGAGGGGCGCCACGAACTGCTCTCGCTGCGTATGGTCGAGATGCCCGGACCGTCCGAGGTCGACGACGTGTGGTTGGAACGCGTCTCCGAGTTCGTCCCGGAGGACGTGGTTCGCGTCGTCGAACCGCGACGCGGCGACGGGTGGCTCGACGGGGTCCGTCGTGTCGCCGAGTTCGGATGCTGGCCGAAACTGCGGTCGGGAGGCCAGACCGTCGAATCCTTCCCCAGTGTCGACGTCGTGGCCGAGTTCCTGGCCGTCGCCACCACGCTGGAGGTTCCGTTCAAGGTGACCGCCGGAATGCCCCGCGCGGTTCGCCGCACCGACTCGGAGACCGGCTTCCCGCACCACGGTTTCCTGAACCTGCTGGTGGCCGTGGGACGCGCCCTGTCCGGCCAGGACGTGCGCGCGGCCCTGGCCAGCACCGACGAACGGGCACTGACCGAGGAGGCGTGCTCACTCTCCGACGAGGCGGCGAAGGCGGTCCGGAGCGTGTTCTCCTCGTACGGAGCGACTTCGCCCATCGACCCCGTGTCCGATCTCGTCGAGTTGGAACTGTTGTGACCTGGATCGAGGACCCAGAGTTCGCGCCGGACCGCCCGTTCGGGCCGCAGACACTGCCTTACGGCGTGTTGGGCACCGCCAAGGGTCCGACGGTGGCCGTGCGGGTGGGCAAACACGCCGTCCCGCTGCGGGGTGTCGCCGACGAGCTCGGCCCGCGGGTGGGCGGGCTCGTCGCCGGCGACTCGTTGGATCCGCTGCTCGCGGCGGGACCGGCGGCCTGGCGCGAGCTGCGGGAACGCCTGCTGGAGCTGGTCGGAGCCGACTCACGCCCCAAGGGCGCCGAGTTGATCCGCGCCGACTGGCACACCCAGCTGATGCCGTTCACCGTGGCCGACTTCGCCGACTTCTACTCCTCGCGGCACCACGCCGAGAACGTCGGCAAGATCTTCCGTCGCGAGGCGGAGCCGTTGCTGCCGAACTGGACGCATCTGCCGGTCGGCTACCACGGCCGCTCCGGCACCGTGGTGGTCTCCGGCACGGACGTGGCCCGCCCCAACGGGCAGCGCCGCGTCTCCGGCGACCCCACCCCGGTGTTCGGCCCCACCCGCAGGCTCGACTTCGAGGCGGAGGTGGGATTCGTCTGCGGCGGCGAACCGGCCTCGCGCGTGAGCCCCGAGGAATTCGACGAACACGTCTTCGGCGCCCTGCTGGTCAACGACTGGTCCGCCCGCGACATCCAGTCCTGGGAGTACCAGCCGCTGGGGCCGTTCCTGGCCAAGTCGTTCGCGACCTCGGTGTCGGGCTGGATCACCCCGCTGGCGGCGCTGGAACAGGCCCGGGTCCCCACCACCGGCTATGATCACCAGCTGCTGGACTACCTGGTCGAGCAGCGGCCGTGGGGCCTGGATCTGCGTCTGGAGGTGCGGTGCAACGACACCCTGCTGTCCCGGCCGCCCTTCGGGGAGATGTACTGGTCGCCCGCGCAACAGTTGGCGCACCTGACCGTCAACGGCAGCACGGTGCGAGCGGGTGACCTGTTCGCCTCCGGTACGGTTTCGGGGCCGGAGCCCGATCAGCGGGGTTGTCTGCTCGAACTCAGCTGGGGTGGTTCCGATCCCGTTACGCTGGAGGACGGCGAGCAGCGCACCTTCCTGCAGGACGGCGACCGCGTGACGATCAGCGCCACGGCGCCCGGTGAGCACGGTCGTCCGGTCGGGCTGGGGGACGTGTCCGGCACGGTGCTGCCCGCGGTTCGGAGGTGACCCGATGAGCACGAGCTCGGCCCGATCCGCCGGGGATCCCACTCCGGATCCCGAGCGGGAGCCCGCGGGCGCCACCCCGACGAAGGAGAGTTCACTGACGCTGGAGCGCGGCCTCAACCTGCTGCAGGCGGTGGCCGACGCCGACAGCGAGGCCCCCACCATCAGTGATCTCGCCACCACCGTCGGCGTCAGCAGGGCGGCGGTGTATCGACTGCTGGGCCCGTTGCAGAGTCGAGGTCTGGTGCGCCGGGAGGGGTCCAAGGTCCGGCTGGGCCTCGGCGTGCTCTGGCTGGCGGGCAAGGTGGTGCCGCAGCTGCGGTTCGCGGCCCTGCCCGCGCTGCGCGCCCTGGCGGAACGGGTGGGGGCCACGGTTCACCTCACCGTCGCCGACGGCAACGAGGCCCAGGCCATAGCCGTGGTCGAGCCGTCCTGGACCAGCTACCACGTCTCCTACCGCGTGGGCACCAGACATTCCGTGCAGCGCGGCGCGGCGGGCCGCGCCGTGGACCTCGCGGAGGACGGGCCGAAGTGGGTGACCAGCGTGGGCGAGCTGCAGCCGGGGGCGTACGGGGTGGCCGCCCCGGTACGTGGCGTGCCCGGCCTGCGCGCCAGCGTGGGCGTGGTGGCCATGGAGCCGCTCTCGCCGGACGAGGTCGGCCCCCTGGTCGTGCGCACCTGCTCCGCCGTCTCCGACGCTCTTGGGTAGTCGAATTGTCGGCTCGGTCTGCGTAGCTGGTTTCGTGGCGGAACCTCTCGCACGGCTCTCGCTGCGGGTCCGGCGACATCGGGTAGGCACCTACACAACGTCTCCGGCGTCCTCACGAGAGCCGCACGGGAGAACCCGCGGCGGTGCCGACTCCCGGGGTGGTCGGAGTACGGCCTGCGTGAGTGGTCGGAGTTCGACTTGCGGGAGTGGCGGGAGCTCGGCCTACGTCGAAGTGGCGCGGCGATTTCGCGAGAAATCGGCGGCCACGGGGCCACACCGCCGTGGCGGCGCGGCGATTTCGTGGGAAATTGACACCCACCCGGGCCGCCCGGGCCGCGACTCGGAGCATCTCCTTCGGTGGAAATTTCGGACGGGCGGTTTACAACGGCCGATTTCGGGGTGAGAATTCCGTTCATTCGTGGGTGAAGCTCTTACCGCGCGCTTGATCTTGCTCCGATTCACCCCGGAGCGGGCTATAGGTCCTCCCTCGACAGGACCAACGTCCCGGTCCCCACCAGGACCCTCGCCCGGCGAAGAACAGGACGATTTGTCCTGCAACCCCCACCGGCTCGGGGGGCAGGCTGGTACGCGTGGATCTTCTCGACATCGCCAGGTGGCAGTTCGGGATCACGACGGTTTATCACTTCCTGATGGTCCCGTTGACGATCGGACTCGCGATCCTCGTCGCGGGAATGCAGACCGCCTGGTACCGCACCGGTAACGAGCGGTACCTGAAGATGACCAAATTCTGGGGCAAACTCATGATGGTCAACTTCGCCATGGGCGTGGTGACCGGCATCGTGCAGGAATTCCAGTTCGGCATGGCCTGGAGCGAGTACTCCAGGTTCGTCGGCGACGTCTTCGGGGCACCGCTGGCCATGGAGGGCATCGTCGCCTTCTTCGTCGAATCGGTCTTCCTCGGGCTGTGGATCTTCGGGTGGGACCGGCTGTCCAAGCGGGTGCACCTGGCCTGCGCCTGGGCGTTCTCACTGGCCACCGTGGCTTCGGCCTACTTCATCCTGGCCGCCAACTCGTGGATGCAGCACCCGGTCGGTGTCGAGATGGTCAACGGCGAACCCAGGCTCAGCTCGATCTGGGCCGTGCTGACCAACAACACCCTGCTCGCGGCCTTCCCGCACACGATCTTCGGGTGCTTCGCGGTGGCGGGCACGTTCGTGCTCGGCATCGCCGCGTGGAAGGTCTGGAAACGCGACCGGCAGGACATGCCGCACGACGAGGACCGCCGGGTCTGGCACAAGTCGATGCGGGTCGGCGCGTGGGTGGCGCTGTTCTCCTTCGTGGGGCTGGCGATCTCCGGCGACATCCAGGGCAAGCTGATGTTCGAGCAGCAACCGCTCAAGATGGCCTCGGCGGAGGCGCTGTGCCACACCGAACAGCCCGCCAGCTTCTCGGTCTTCGCCTACGGCGACGTCAGCCGCCCCGACTGCGAGAGCGTCAAGAGCATCACCGTGCCGTTCATGCTGTCCTACCTGGCCCACGGCGACTTCAGCACCGAGGTCAAGGGCGTGCCACAGCTGCAGGGCGAGTACGCGGACAAGTACGGCACGCACTACCCGGACGATCCCAGGCTGGGAGAGCTCGCGGGCGAGCGGATCGAGTACCAGCCGAACCTGCCGGTCACCTACTGGGGTTTCCGGTTCATGATCGGCTTCGGTGCGATCTCGGCACTGGCAGCCCTGGGCGCGCTCTGGTTCACCAGAGGCGGGAGGTTCCCGCGCGGGCGGCTGTGGGGACCGCTGGCGCTGGCGTCCATCGCCACGCCGTTTCTGGCCAACGTGTTCGGGTGGATCTTCACCGAGATGGGGCGTCAGCCGTTCGTGGTCGCTCCCAACCCCAACCCCTCGGGGGTGGACGGTGTCTGGATGTACACGGCGCAGGCCGTTTCCTCCGGGGTGTCACCGGGGGAGATGATGACCTCGCTGATCGCGCTGACCTCCGTCTACGGCGTGCTGCTCGTGGTGGAGGTGTTCCTGATGGTGCGCTACGCGCGCGGCGGTTTCGAGTCCGTGATGCCGCACAAGTCCTCCGACGACGACTCCGATTCGGGCGGCTCCGGCTCGAGCGACTCTGGCTCGGACGACGTCCTCTCCTTCGCCTACTGACGCCCACCAGGAGGACCGGTTTGCCCTGCACTCTCGCCGTCGCCACGGATGACCACCCGCCGAACCCGCGCGGAATCGGCCGCGCACGACCCACCGCCCCGACCACCGGAGTGACCTGATGGACCTGCCGACCGTCTGGTTCTGCATCATCGCCCTGCTCTGGCTGGGCTACCTCTTCCTGGAGGGCTTCGACTTCGGCGTCGGCATGCTGCTTCCCGTGCTGGGACGCAAGGAGACCGAACGTCGAGTACTGATCAACACGATCGGCCCGGTCTGGGACGGCAACGAGGTCTGGCTGATCGTGGCGGGTGGTGCCATGTTCGCGTCGTTCCCCGGTTGGTACGCGGGGCTGCTGAGCACCGCCTACCTGCCGTTCACCGTGCTGCTGCTGGTGCTCATCGGCCGAGGCGTGGCGTTCGAGTACCGCGGCAAGGTCGACACCGACCGGTGGCGGCGCGCTTGGGACACGGTGATCGTGATCGCCTCGTGGGTCGCTCCGATGATGGTCGGCCTCGTGCTCTCGGCGACCGTGTTCGGGCTGCCGCTGGACGCCAACGGGGACCGGGTCGGTGGCCCGCTGGTCATACTCACGCTGCCCAACGTGCTCGGTGCCGTGGCCGTGGCGGCGTTCTCGCTGCTGCACGGCGCCGCGTTCCTGGCGTTGAAGACCGAAGGCGGGGTGCGGGAACGAGCCCACCGCTTCGCGCTGCTGCTCGGGGTCCCGCTGCTGCTACCCGTCGTGGGGCTGCTGCTGGTCGCCCAGCTGCGCGAAGGAGCGCCCTGGACCTGGATTCCGCTGGTCATCGCACTGCTGACCGGGCTGGCCGCACTCGCGCGGCAGGCGGTGGGGCGCGACGGTCAGGCGTTCGTGCTGCAGGGAGTGGCGCTGGCCGGAGCGGTGGTGACGCTGTTCGGCGCGTTGTGGCCCAACGTGCTGCCCTCCACGCTCGACCCGGCGTGGTCGCTGTCGATCGCCGAAACCGCGTCCAGCCCCTACACGCTGACCGTGGTCACCTGGGTGGCCGCGTTCGGCACCCCGGCCGTGCTGGTCTACCAGGGATGGACCTACTGGGTGTTCCGCAAACGGATCGGCACGAAACACATCCCTCCGGTGCACGCCGCTTAGTCGTTGTGGCCGCTCGGTTTGCGTGGTGGTTCGAATGGCGGAACCTCTGGCACGGCTCTCGCTCCGGGAGGCCCGACATCGGGTAGCGACACAACGTCGGGCCTTCCTCGCGAGAGCCGCACCGGAGAACCCGCGGCGGTTCCGGTGGCGAGGGGTCGGGGCTCGGCTGCCGGGATGGTCGGAGTTCGCCCTGCGAGGGTGCTCGGAGCTCGGCCTGCGTCGAAGGGGGCGACGATTTCGCGAGAAATTGACGCTCACGAGGCCACACCGCACCGCCGGGGCGTCAATTTCGCGAGAAATTGACACCGCCCGAGCACCGCGACTCGGTTACCGGCACGGCGTCGAGAGCAGTGGCAGTGCGAAAGCAGCAATGAGATCGGGAGAGATCGCGTCAGGGAGTTGGGAAGCGTGACAGCTCGTTCGACGGAGCCGAACAGCACCACGGGTGCCGAGGGCGGCGCGGCGGGCAGCGCCGTGCTCGCCGGGGGGCCGTTGGGGGCGCTGCCCCGACTGTCGCCGTCCACCCGGCGCGCCCTCTACCTCAGCGGCGTGCTGGCCGTGCTGAGCGCTTTCGCACTGATCACGCAGGCGTGGGCGCTGGCCGACGCGCTGGCGCGAGTGGTCATGCACGGCTTCGACACCGCCGCCATCGGCGCCCGGCTGGCGGTGCTGTGCGGCGCGGTCCTGGCCCGGGGCGTGCTCGGCTGGGCCACCGCGAGCGTCTCCGCCCGCGCGGCGGCGGGCGCCAAGGAGGAGCTGCGTGCCCAGCTGCTGGACTCCGCGCTGCGACGCGGTCCAGAGTGGATCGGCCGCTACGGAGCGGCGGAACTGACCACGCTCGCCACCAAGGGGCTGGACGCGCTCGACGCCTACTTCACGCGTTACCTTCCCGCGCTGGTGACCGCCGCCGTAGTGCCCGCGATCGTCGGTTTCCGGATCCTGCTGGCCGACTGGACCTCGGCGGCCATCATCCTGGTCACGGTCCCGCTGATCCCGCTGTTCGCCTGGCTGGTCGGCCGCTACACCGAGAGCCGCACCAATCGGGCCGCCGAGTCGCTGCGGCGCATGTCGGGACAACTGTCCGAACTGGTTCGCGCCCTGCCGGTGCTCACCGCCTTCGGTCGGGCGGGCGCGCAGCGCGAGGCGGTGCGCCGCGTCAGCGAGCGGTACCGGCGCGACAGCGTCTCCACGCTGCGGATCGCGTTCCTGTCCGCGCTGGTGCTGGAGTTGTGCTCCTCGCTCTCGGTGGCGCTGGTGGCCGTGAGCATCGGGATGCGGCTGGTCTCCGGTGACCTCGACCTGGCGACCGGGCTGCTGGTGCTCGTGCTGGCGCCGGAGTGCTACCTGCCGCTGCGCAACGCGGGAGCCGCGCACCACGCCAGCGAGGACGGCCTGGAAGCCGTACGCCGCGTCGAGGAGGTCCGGCTCGAACCCCCTGCTGCCGGGCAGGACACCCACGCGCCCTCGGAATCCGAGGTTCCGAACGGCGCCGAGCTCCCGAACCACGCGGCCCCACTGCGGGTGACCGGCCTCCGAGTGGCCCGTCGGGGGGTCCACGCGCCCGACGGGCTGGATTTCACGGCTCCGCCGGGGCGGGTGACCCGGCTGGAGGGTTTCGGCGGGATCGGCCCCAGCGGCAGCGGCAAGTCCACCACGTTCGCGGTGCTGCTCGGGTTCACCACCCCCGAGTCGGGGACGCTGCGCTACGGCGAGACCGAGATCGACAGGCCGGACTCCGCGAGCTGGCGCGCCACGCTCGCCTGGATCCCGCAGCGCCCCGCGTTCTCCGGCGGAACGGTCACCGACGAACTGCTGCTCGCCGGCAGCGACCAGCCCGAGGGCACCGCCGACCACATCGACGAGGTGCTGCGCGCGGCCGCCGCCGAGCACCTGGCAAGTCGAGCGATCGACTCGCTGTCCACCGGGGAGCGGCAACGCGTGGCGGTGGCGCGTGCCCTGCTGCGGTTGCGCGGCCGAGCTCGGGTGCTGCTGGCCGACGAGCCGACCGCCCATCTGGACGCCGCCACCGCCGCGCACGTCTCCGCCGCGATCGGGGACGCGGCGGAATCGGGCGCCGTCGTGGTGCTGGCCAGCCACCGCCCCGGACCTGCCGAGCCCCGCGAGTCGCCAACCGACGAGCACGCGAGCGGCACCGAAGCCTCCCCCACCGCCTCCGGCCCCGCCCGCGTCCGGGAGCTGGTCACCGCGCGGGGCCTCGGCGGCGCGGCGCTCGGCGTGCTCTCGCTGCTGTCCGGCATAGCGCTGACCGCCACCTCGGCATGGCTGATCGCGCGTGCCGCACAACAGCCGCCGGTGCTGACGCTCAGCGTCGCCGCCGTGGGGGTCCGGACCTTCGCGCTGTCCCGCGCCGTGCTGCGCTACGTCGAACGGCTGGCCACCCACGACGCCGCGTTCCGGCTGGCGGGCAGGCTGCGCGAACGGTTGTGGGACGGGCTGGTCCGCTGGGGACCCGCCCGCACGACGGCGCTGGTTCGCGGCGACGGCGCGGCCAGGCTGGTGGACGACACCGACAACGTGCGGGACCTGGTGCCCCGCGTGCTGGGGCCGCCGCTGACCGCCGTCGGGGTTGGCTGCGGGGCCGTTGTCGTGCAGTCCCTGGTGCTGCCCGAGGCGGGGCTGCTGCTCGCGGTGGCGCTGCTGCTGGCGGGAGTGCTGGCTCCGCTGGTGGCGCTGGCGGTGCAGCGCCGTGCCACCGCGGCGGTGGCTTCGGGGCGCCGGGAGGTGTCCATCCGCGTGCTGGGGCTGCTCGAATCCGCCGCCGAGCTGCTGTCCTTCGGCGCCACCGGTGAGCGGCGTGCGGAACTGGCACGCGCCGATGCCGAGCTGGCGCGCAAGGCCCGTCGGGCGGCCTCGGGCGAGGGGGCGGCCGGAGCGGTCGTCACGCTCGTGATGGGTGCTGCCGTGGTCGGCTGCACCGCGCTGGCGGCCCGAGCGGTCGCGGCGGGCGAGCTCGCTCCGGTACTGGCGCCGCTGCTCGCGTTGGTGCCGCTGGCGGCCACCGAGGCGGTCGCCGAGCTCCCCACCGCCGCGCAGCAGTGGCTGCCGCTGCGTAGGGCGCAGCAGCGGTTGGGCCCGTTCCTGTCCGAACCGGACCAGGCGGAAGGAACGCTGTCCGATGGGGCGCTGTCCGAACGGGACGGCGGCCTCGAGGGCGGGAAGCGCCCGGTGGGGGTGTCCGGGAGTTCGGAAACCGAGCCGGCCCGGGAATCGTTGGTCGCTCCGGGCGAGGTGCTACTTGAGGACGTCCGGGCGAGCTGGCCCGGCGCCGAGGATCCGGCGTTGTCCGGGCTGACGCTGCGGCTTCCACCGCGATCGCAGGTGGCCGTGGTGGGCGACTCGGGGGGTGGGAAGTCCACCACGCTGGCGGTGTTGGCCGGGCTGCTGCCGGTGGAGAGTGGAAAACGCGCGGTGGGGGGCAGGGTCGCCTGGTGCCCGCAGGATCCGCAGCTGGTCTCCACCACGATCCGCGAGAACCTCCGGCTGGCCGATCCCACCGCCGACGACCGAAGGCTGGCGGCGACGCTGCGCTCGGCCGGGCTGGGAGGCTGGGAGGACTCGCTGGGCACCGTGGTCGGCAACGGCGGAACCGAGCTCTCCGGTGGTGAGGCGCGGCGGCTGGCGCTGGCCAGGGCGCTGCTGGTTCCCGACGCGGAGGTGCTGCTGCTGGACGAGCCGACCGCCCACCTGGACGAGCCGACCGCGCTGGAACTGCTGGATACTTTGGAGCGCGAATCGCACGGCCGCACCGTGGTTCGGGTGACGCACCACGACCGCGAGGTGCACCGGGCGGATCTGGTGGTTCGCATTCGCCACGGTCGGGCGGAGGTGGTGCACCGCTCGGCTGATCCCGCCTAGCGCGGGATGCGGAAACCGACCGAGCACGGAGTCGATTCCGACAGGGTGCTCTCCGGCCGAGTTCTCGGCTGGGGAACAGCGGCGGATGCTCGACTCGGCGCTCCCGCCGAAGTGGCGGAACACCGCTCGGAGCCGGAGAGTAGAAACGGTCGGCCCGTTCCTTTCCGAACAACCGGAAGGAACGAGCCGACCGTTCAACTAGTCATACGCGGATCAGTCGATGGGAACGGCGCTCCACCGCTGGGACAGGCTGTCCACGTCCTTGTTCAGCACGATGTCCCGCGAGGGATAGGCCACCTGGTAGGGGTTCATCACCCGGTGGGCGTTGTCGTACGGCGAGATGCGCAGCCCCTCGTCCTTGTCCACGTTCCACCACTGCTCGCGGTCACCGCGGTCGCACTCCTGCTGCCGCACGTGGCGCAGCGCGTCCTGGTTGTCCGGCTGCAGGCAGAGCCCCGAGCCGACGTTCTTGATGCGGAACACCCCGCTGAAGCCGGTGGGCAGGAACTTCCACTGCTCCTGCAGACGCGCCGAGTCGGTTCGGTGCTGGTACCACAGGTCCAGGATGCCGTTCTGCGAGGTGTTCCACCCCTTGGCGATCATGAACAGGTGGGCGCTGCGGTTGTAGAGGTGGTAGGGCTCGCCCAGCACGATCGAGGTCTGCGCCTCGCGCGCCCCAGGCCGCTGTTCGTGCTGTTCGGCGGCACCCGCTCCCGCTCCCATGATGCCCACCAGGGAGAGCGCCGTCGCGAGTACCAGTGCGATCCGCTTCTTCGGCTTCACCGAGAACCGATCCTTTCTCGTGATCATTTCGTGATTCCCGGGAAAACTGTCGAGCACCGGAGAACGAAGATCAACATATCGTTCGGGTGAACCGCCCAAGGTGCTTCACCGCGAGGGCTGTCCGGCTGCTCAGGCCGCCATGGCCCGTTCTCGGTACGGTGACGGTTCGCCGATGTGCCCCACCTCGCAATCTTCTCCCCTGCTTCCAAGATCCGTCCATTTCGGATTCACGACCGCGGAACGGGAACAGCTCGCATTGAGGCGGTGTTTGCCGATGTAGCCGGGTTCGGGGATCTGCTCGGGCACTTCGGGCAGGCTGAGCAGCCTGGCGAGGTCTTCCTCCACGAGGCTGGTGGGGTGGCGTGGTCGTTGTCTGGCCGTGTTCGGGGGTCGGTAATCGGGGTGGTTGAGCAGGGCGCGTCGTTCGGCGGGTGTGGGGTTGGGGCTGGGGTGGTGGCCGAGGGCGTCCCACCAGTCGGACTCGGGTGAGCGGTCGGGGCCGTGCAGCACGATCGTGGCCGTTTCCAGTAGTGAGCCCGGCGGGATCGGGCCACAGCTCGCTCCCGGCGTGCTGTTCCCGGTGGCGGAACCGTCATGATGCTTTGCCGGGTCGCTGTTCGGTTGCTGCGCCAGCAGACCGGCGACCGTCAGCGCGCCCGGGCCCGCGTCGGCGTGCTCGCCGTGCCCGCCGCGCAGCGGGGCCAGCACGCTGCCAACCGCCAGTGCCAGCACCGTTCCCATCAGCCACAGCAATCCGAGCGGCTGGTGCAGCACGGCCGGACCCAGCGTGTTCGCCGCCGTCACAGCGCGCCTCCGTCCCGGCCGAAGCGTTCGCGGAGTTTGCGACTGGTCTCCTGCTCCTGGCGCTCCTGTTCGCGGCCGTGCTCGATCGCCGCGCTCATGCAGATGTCACAGGTCGGCACCAGCCAGTCCACCTCGGACGGATCGATCAGCACGACCTGCTGCCCGCACAACGTGTCACGCCGCTGCTCCGGACGCGGCCGGATCTCCCGGGAGAAGGCGTGGCGGAAGCCGCCCACCGGGTTCCACCACACCACCGGACCCGACCAGCCCCAACCCAACAACGGAACCTCAAGCATCACGAACACTCCTTACTACTTAACGTACGTGTATGATCACCTTTCGTTATCGACAGTAGATGACATCAATCTAATTAGATAGCCAGATCACCAGAAAGCGTGACGCAGCGAAGGAGCGTTCGATGGCCTCAAGCTCACCGACCGTCGCCGCCTGGGAACTCGGACGTCGGCTCCGCGAGAAGCGCGACGAAGCCGGGTTGAGTGCCACCGCCGCTGCCAAGCGGTTCGGGATCACCGCGGCCTACCTGTCCGAATTCGAGAACGGGAAGAAAAACATCGGCGAGGAACGACTCGCGACGCTGGCCGAGGCGTACGAGCTCGATGACCAAGAAGCCGCTGAGCTGCGTAGCCTGCGCGAGAAAGCGGGTAACCGTGGCTGGTGGAGCGACTACTCGGCACTGTTCAGCGACGAACTACTGCGCTTTTTCGGCTACGAACACGGCGCGGAGGGCGTGCGCTCCTACGACAGCGCCATCGTCAACGGGCTACTGCAAACCGAGAACTACGCCAGGGCTGTTATCGAGGCAGGAGCCCCCAACGTCCGCTTGGCTGAAGTGGAACGCAGACTCGAATGCCGCAGGCGGAGACAGCATCGCATCACCGGCTCCGAACCGCTCCACCTCAGCTCGGTGATGAGCGAGGCAGCACTGCACCAACGGATCGGCGGAACCGAAGTGCTGGCCGAACAGCTCGACCATCTCGTCGAGCTCATCAACGCTTGCCCCGACACTCTTGACATTCGCATCGTGCCCTTCGAAGCGACCGGGCACGACGCTATCGGCGGTTCACCGTTCCTACTCATGACGTTTCCCACCGGCAAGCTGCCCATGCTGTTGTGGCACGAAACCGTGACGAGCACGCAACTGATCACCGATTCACTGACCATTCGCGAACACAGCCTCGCACACACCGAAGCCGCTAAAGCCGCACTCAACCGCGAAGAGTCGTTGGACAAGATCGCTTCGGCTTCCCGAAACTTGCGAGGTTAACTACAGTCCCAAGTATGGCAGGAAAAATCGCACCGCACACCTGGCGTAAGTCCAGCCGCAGCGCCAACAACGCCCACTGCGTCGAAGTCGGCTTCGCCGAGACCACCATCGCCGTCCGCGACACCAAGGACCGCGCGGGCGGCACCCTCACCGTCACCCCCGCAGCCTGGGCAGGATTCCTGAACCGCCTCAAGACCGGCGACTACGACCAGGGCTGACCCAACCAAGCGCCGTTTACGCCGTGACCGGGGCGTCGATTCCCCGCGAAATTCACAAAGCCCCGGCACTACGCGGCACGGACGGCATCCTCGAGCGGAGTCGCGAATCGTTCGGCAGAGCGATCTCGCCTGGTTGGCCGCTCCGCACGCGCGAGCACCGCTGTCATCGCTGGGCCATCCGAGTGATCGCGGTGCGTTCGCGGAACACCTCGGAGTGCTGATCGTCATAGTGGCCATAGGTCCATCCCACTGACGCGACATACCCAGCTCCGGCAGGATGTGACCCGGTTTCGGATCACAGCCCAGCGGCCCAGGAAGGAGCAGACGTGAGTCAAGACGGTTTCAGCGTCGACCACGACAAGCTCAAAGCATCCATCGCGGACCTACGAACAGCACGAGAGGAGGCCGCAGACCTCGCTAGAAACTCAAGAACAATCGACCCTGGTGAGTTGACCGCATACGACGACACCACCGGAAAGGCCCGCGAGGCGTTCCAGAAGCGTATGAGCGCCCCCGAAGGATCTCTTCGTGCTGCCGCTGAAGATATTCGCGACAAACTGGACGAGAAGATAGCCGCTTACGAAGCCCTGCTGCGTGAATACGGCATCGCCGAGGACAACGCCTCGGTCGCGCAACGCGACCCCGAAAGGCAGAGCTGAACACCGTGGAAAACCTCATGCACAAGATACGACGCGGTTCAGTAATCGCGGGTGGACTCGTACTGACCATGGCACTGGCCGCCTGCTCCAGTAACTCAACGGGCCAGACCGGAACTCCGGAAGACACAACCACCAGCAACGTGACCTCATCCGCCTCGCAATCCGGAACCGGAATAACCAACCCGAAAAACCCCGTCGCACTCGAACCCTGCGAACTACTACCCAACGAAGCCACCGCCACACTGGGCGTAACCACCAACGGAGAAAGAACCCCGAACGACCTCAAACCAAACCTCCCCGACCTGTGCGTCTGGAAAGGCGAAACTACCGACTCGAAAGAAGTTTCCTTGGTCGCTTTCCCGGGACGCACCATTCAGCAGTACTACGACAACAAATCGAGCTACGGATATTTCGAAAAGCTGGAGGTTTCCGGACACCCCGCAGTCATAGGAAACACGGAGGATCCGACAAAGAGCTCCGGCTGCGCGATGTACATGGCCGCGAACGAAAACCAGATAGTCCTGTCTTCCACGTTTATTTCCACTGAGAACATCGGAAAAACCAACCCGTGCGACTTGGCGAAGCAGGCTCTGGAGCTGTCGCTGCCCTCGTGGCCAGCGGCGAAGTGACCCCACAGGGGTAATGAGCTACGCCGATGTGTCCTCCCGAGGTCACAGACACAACCCGGTAGCTGGAACTCCTTCGTGAGGAGGATCCATGTGGCACGACCACCTCCATCACAGGAGTTCCACAACCACCTTCACCCCTCCCTCACGAGCGAGGCGTTCCAGAAGCGTATGAACGCCCCCGAAGGATCGCTTCACGCTGCTGCCAAAGGCATTCGCGACAAACTGGACGAGAAGATAGCCGCTTACGAAGCCCTGCTGCGCGAATACGGCATCGCCGAGGACAACGCCTCGGTCGCGCAACGCGACCCCGAAAGGCAGAGCTGAACACCGTGGAAAACCTCACGCACAAGGCACGACGCAGCACAGTCATCGCGGGTGTCCTTACACTGGCCATAGCACTGTCCGCCTGCTCCAGTAACTCAACGGGACAAACCGGAACTCCGGAGGAGACCGCCACCAGCAGCACGGGCTCATCCGCCTCGCAGTCCGGAAGCGGAATAACCAACCCCAAAAACCCCGCCGCCCTCGAACCATGCGAACTACTTCCCAACGAAGCCACCGCCACACTGGGCGTGGGGACCAAAGGCGAAAGAGAGCCGAACGACCTCAAACCCAACCTCTCCGACATATGCACCTGGGAAGGCGAAGAAACAGATTCGAAGGAAGTTGCTTTGGTGGCTTTTCAGGGACGCACCATCCAACAGTACTACGACAACAAATCGAACTACGGATACTTCAAAAAACTAGAGGTTTCCGGACACCCCGCAGTCATAGGAAACACGAAGAATCCAACGAAGAGCTCCAGTTGCACGATATACATGGCCGCGAACGAAAACCAAATAGTCATGTCCCACACGTTTATTTCCACTGAGAACATCGGGAAAACAAACCCGTGCGACTTGGCGAGACGGGCCCTGAAGCTGTCGCTGCCGTCATGGCCAGCGGCGAAGTGACCCCACAGGGGTAATGAGCTACTCCGAAGCGTCCTGTTCGGTGTCCGATCAGCCAGGAAGGTGGAACTCAGCCGTAACGACAACCCGTGAACATCCCGCACCACACACTTGGCGAACCTCCAGCTACTCCGACGACATCGGGCAATGCGTCGAAGTCGCCTTGACCAGCCGGGCCGTTGGCATCCGCGACACCAAGAGCAGGAAGGGCGGCACCCTCACCGTCACCCCCGCAGCCTGGGCCGGATTCCTGAACCACCTCAAAACCAGCGACCACGAGCAGGACTGACCTTCCAAGCTCGCACTACGCCATGGCCGGGGCGTCAATTTCCCACGAAATCCACGGATGTCCCGGCAGCGAGGAGCTACTTCGGCACCGCCTCCATGAAGGCCCGGTCGACATGGGCGGTCACCCGGTACAACCAGTCGGGTATCTCGACCTCGTTTCTGTCGGTCTCGAAGTCCGGTCTGTTCTCGGGCGGGTCGGCGGTCAGCGAAACCACGTACTGTCCATAGCGTAGCCAGACGAACCAGGCGTCACACCGCTCACTGTCGAGGTAGTGGAAACCGCAGTAGTAATTCGCCGAGTCGGCGCTTTCGGGAAGTCGGTTCGTCTCGTACTCCCTGATCTCGTCGAAGTGCTCCGCCAGGGCGGCCCGCTTCGGACTGTCGAATTGATAAGCCAGCGAGGCCCATGTAGGCGAAGAAAGCCGGTACACCGACTCACCGATCTGCCGGCCGCCACTTCTTTCCCAGTTGCGAAACCAGCTGCTCTCCAGCCGCCACATCCGGGTGTACTCGTCAGGCCCGTCGTGGACCCTTTTCCATCCCCGCAGTATACCGGGATTCGCGGCGACAGCTTTCTCGGGCGGAGCGACCGAACGCCCCTGCCCGATAAAAGGAACATTCCACAGAACCAAAATGGAGACGACGATCAGCAGCGTAACTAACCATCGAGGCCTCAGTAGTTTCTTGATTTCCAATCCTTCACCTGAGGAGCGTCGTTATTCTGCATCTCGTCCACAGTTTCCATTACTTTCTGACGCAGCTGATCCTTGGTCAGGCTGTCACCGTACTTCTCGTAAAGCTCGATACCGGCACGCATCGTGGCCTGGTCACCAACGTCATCCTGGCCCACCACCTCACCGATGGAAGCACCGGTGATCAGGGTTTCCGAGTCGATCCCGGCCGCCCTGCCCACGTAACCGTAGTGGATATTGGACCAGATGTCGTAGCTCACCGAACGATCCTGTCCGGGAACCTTGAAATCGAATTCCTTCTGACTCTCCAGGTTGAACTTCTCCGCCATGATCGGCTTGTGGTCCCACTCCTGACCCGGTGCCACCTTGCCCGCCCACATGGCGAGTGCGGTAGTGGCCTCCTGACCGGGACGCCGCCAGAACTCGTACCACTCCGGATCACTGAGCAGCTGCTTTATGTTCCGCACCGAGTCCGACTCTATGTTCCTCATCATCTCGTCGTAGATGAAGTCCTCGGCCTTGTTGAATCGCGCCTCGCTCTGTGCGGCCTCCGCAGCGGCGAGCGAGGCCTGCTCGGGAGCGTCGAAGTCGTGTCGCGGTGCCACCTCGTCGGTGATCTCCTGAAGACGTTCCCGCTTGCTCTCGAAGACCTGGAGCGCTTCGTCGAGGATGTCCCGGATTCCCACGGCTTCGGAGACGGCGTCCTCGAACTCCTGGGTGGTCTTGTCGATGAAACCGACAGCCGCCGCCGCGTCCTCGCCGGTCCATCCCGAGGAATGAACGGCCTTGAGCACGTTCTCCTACATCTCGTCGCGCTGCGTCTTCAATCTGTCGATCATCGAGGTCCAGTCCTCGACGGCCGCTCGAAGCTTGCCGAGCGGGGCATGCAGCACGGTGTGGTAGCTGAGCACGCTTCGTCCCTCACTCGAAGTGCTTGGCGATCTCGGCGATGGTCATCTCGTTCCGCTCCTCGACCAACCGATGCCCATCAGCGGTGGCCGCCAGTCCTTCTCGGACCTTCTCGCAGGCCAGCAACAGGGTCTCCGTCTGGCCTTCCCACTTCGCACCAGCCTTCCGCAACGCCGCTCCGAGATCGAAACCCTCGTTCGCGAGCGCGCTTCCCGCATCAGCTGTGCTCTCGTCGGCCAGCTTTCCCGCCGCACGGAGGCCGTCGTGTACATCACCGGCGGAGGCCGAGATCCTGTCCAACAGGTCGGGGTCAACCTCGATGTCGGGCTTCGAACCCGAAAAGGCGCTCCCAGCGGCGGATCCCGCACCGTCGGGGTTCAACCGCTGCTCGATGCTGCTGTCACCCATGTGCCGCTCCGATAGCCACAGTGTCGCGATCCACGGTGAGATTACTTGTCCCCGGCGGTGTTCACTCGGATTTTCGTGAATCGAACTCGCTTCGACGGCCAAGGAAGCGAGCCGAGCATCGGCACGAGCGGACAGCCCTGGAAGAGCCGCTCAGTCGTTCAGCCCCCGCGCGACGGTGTCGAGGCCGTCGGTGAGTGCGGCCAGCTGTTCGCGGCTGAGCAGGTCGATCAGCGAGGAGCGGACCAGTTCGACGTGGCCGGGCGCCACCCGGTTCAGCTTGGCCATGCCCTCCTCGGTCAGCACCGCGAACACCCCGCGATCGTCGCCGGGGCACGTGCTCCGGCGCACCAGCCCGGCTTTCTCGAGCTTGCCGATCTGGTACGAAGCCCCGCTCTTGGAGGTCAGCAGCGACTCGGCCAGCTCGGTCATCCGCAGCTGCCGCTCCGGCTCCTCGGCCAACCGCACCAGGATCTCGTACTGCGGATGCGACAGCCCCTCCTGCTCGCGCAGGTGATGTTCCACACGCCGCTCCACCCGGTGACTCGCCTCCAGAAAGGCGTTCCACGCGGCCTTTTCCTCGGAATCCAGCCACCTTGGTTGCGTCATGCACCCACCATAGCGGTTGTTCGGATTTGAACAACCCGGTAATTTGGCGGTGGTTTCAATTTGAACTACCTGGGTCGGCCGACCGGTCGACCCCGAACTACGGGAGGAACACCGTGCCGCAGTTACCAACCGCCGTCCGCGATCTGGTCCTGCTGCTGGGACGAGTCGTGGTCGGGATCGTGTTCATCGTGCACGGCCTGCAGAAACTCACCCAGTGGGGCATCAGCGGCACCACCGAGTCGTTCGCGGGCATGGGAATCCCCGCCCCCGGCCTGTCCGCGTGGTTCGCGGCGCTGGTGGAGACGGTGGGTGGCCTCGCGCTGATCCTGGGCGTGGCACTGCCCCTCGTCGGGGCACTGCTGGCCGTGGTCATGCTCGGCGCCCTGTTCTTCGTCCACCTCAGCCAGGGCTTCTCCGGCTACGAGTACGTGCTCGTGCTGGCCGCCGCGGCACTCACCCTCGGCTTCAGCGGTGGCAACTACTCGATCGACCGGATGCTGCGCGGTTCGACGAGCAAGTCACGGCCCACCCCCGAACACGTCAGCGCGTAACGAGACTCCGTTCGGGAGCCGTACGACCGGAGCACCCGGAACGAGCGGCTCACCGGGATTCGATCTTCCGCCTCGTCCCTGGACCTCGACCCTCCTATCCGGACAGCGTGGTCCGGCGGAACGTGTCCAACCCGGCCATCGGTGGTGCCTCGGTCTGTTCCGCTGCCGGGTATCCGGCAGCGAGCACGTAGAGCGGGGTACTGCCGATGTTGTCCAGGCCCAACCGCTCCGCGACCGCCGAGTCGTGGAACGCCCCGGTCTGGGCCGGGCCGAGCCCCAGGGCGGTGGCGGTCAGTGCGAAGGTCTGGCCAAGGTGTCCCGCGTCGAGCAGCATCACGCGGTAGGAACGCGGTGTGGGGTACTTGCTCAGCAACCGGTCCACCACCGCGCTGAGCACTACCAGGAACGCGGCCCCGCCCGCCCATTCCTGCTCGGCACAGAGGTGGGCCGCCTCCGCCGAAGTGAAGCCCTCGGAGAGCAGTTCCAGCGAGTGCTCCCAGAGGTTGTAATGATACGTCCCGGGAGCGACACCGGTGACGTTTCGGATCGCCAGGTAGGCGTCCAGCTCCTGCCTGGCCCCGCCTGCGGGACTCGTGCGGCGGAACAGCGCGCAGCGTCCGCAGTCGATGTAGTCCACCGGGGCGAACACCGTGGCGAGCAGCGTGCTCAGCACCTCCAGCGGCACCGGCTCCTCGGTGTGGTCCCGGCAGGTGCGGCGTGCGTACAGCACCTCGTCGTAGGAAGCGGCGAGCTTCGGGGAACGTGACCGGGGCAGCAGGATCCGGTCGGCCTCCGGATAACCGGTGAACAGCACGAAGGGGGCCTCGGGTTCGCTGGTCGCGGGGATGTTCTCGGTGGTCTCCTCCCGCTGCTCCGTCTCGGGGTACTTCACGTCCTGAGTCGCGTAGTGGAAGAAGGACGCCTCGGGCGCCCAGGTGCCCCATTGCAGATCGAACCGCTCGTCGGCCTCGGCCTCCGGGGTCTGCGCGGCCAACAGCAGACCGTTGGCGTGTAACTGCTCGACCATCTGGTGCAGACTCTCACCGGAGAAGTGATCCAGCTCCGCCGCAGCCGCACTCGGATCGGTCCATTCCTCGAACGCGGAAAGAATCTCGGCGGCGGCGGGATGCAGCGTGAGCGGTTCACCGCCGGGATGCGGATGTACGACGAAATTTCCCTCGTGCCAGTAGCAGACCAGTCCGCGACGGCGACGCAACCACATGCGTACTCCAGAGACCATCGATCCAGAACGAAAGACTTCGATTCGCCACGTGGGGCGAACCGGATCGGCCCGCCCCTCGTGGATCACCCTGTTCAGGAGAAGTTCCACTTGTAGAAGTAGGGATGGTTCTTCCGGTCCTTCCTGGTAACCGGAGTTATCCGCATGGTGATACCGCGCATCGTCCTCACCTCCTCTCCATGAATCGACAACGCACACACCATTGGGACAGCACGGATACCCCCGAACAAGAGAACAAGGGATCAATCACCCTTCGGGCGACTACGAAACACTCCGGTGCAGCAGCGAAAACGCTCATCCACACCGGAAGAGATCCCAAAACAAAAAAAATCTCACGTCCCCGGGAATCATTTTCCCGTGAGAGACGTGAGCGAACGTATCGACCGACGAAGCGAATACAGACCTACGCGGAAACCGCTCCGGGCTGCCCCGGAGAAAGCGAAGGGCTCGCGGCCTGCCCGGACGAGGGATCCTGTAGTTCCGGCCACGAGCCCTTCGGCACACCCGAGGATTCTCCCCCGGCAATCCTGTCGACGACGCCTGGGACAACACCGCGGCGGCGTCAATTTCCCGCGAAATCGCCGCGCCCCCACGGGGGAACGCCCCCGTGGGAACACCTCAGCGCGTGAATCTCAGCCCATCCAGTCGCGCCAGAGCTCGCGCATGCTGTCCAAGGTCTCGCGGTAGCGGCGGTAACCGTCCTCGTAGCGGTCCCGCACGTCCGGGTTGGGCCGGACCTCGCGCAGCGGCAGCGTCCACTCGCCGGAGTCGACCTCGTCGCCGAGCGCGCGGGCGGCCGTCACCGCCGCTCCCCTGGCCCCCATGCCCGGGTCGTCCGTGAGGTGCAGCGACTGCCCCAGCACGTCGGCGAACACCTGCGCCCAGGGATGCGAGCGCGTGCCGCCGCCGCAGGCCACCAGCTTGCCGTTCAGCCCGGCCGCCTCGAAGCAGTGCCGCGCCGCGTAGGCCACGCTCTCGCAGACCGCCCGCACCACGTCGCTGCGGGTGGTGCCCAACCGCACCCCGCTGAGCTGCCCACTGGCGCGCGGGTCCACGAACGGCGAGCGCTCCCCGCCCGGCGCCAGGAACGGCAGTGCGGAGACGTCGTTGGCCCCCGGCGGGCTGGCCTCCAGCGCCCCGCCGAGATCACCGATCTCCATGCCGAGCAGGTCCAGCACCCAGTCGAGGCTCGCGGTTCCCACCATCGCGGGCATGCCGTGCAGCAGCTGGTTCTCCTCGGGCGTGCACAACCACATCCCGGAGGGCTCTTCCTGCCAACGGCGATTGCCCGTCTCGGTGAGCACCTGGCAGGCCAGCGTGGTTCCCACGATCAGCAGCCCGTCGCCGAACTCGTGCAGCCCGCCGCCCACGGCACAGGCGGGCAGGTCGAACGGCCCCGCCGTGACCGGCAACCCCTGGGGCAGCCCCAGCAGTTCCGCGCCGTTGGCGTCGAGTTGGAACAGCTGCCTCGGCCGGGCCGGTTTGGGCAGCAGGTGCCGGTACTCGGACAGCCCGCACGCCTCCAGCGCCCGCTCGTCGTACTCCCTGGTGTCGGCGTCGAGGAACGGCACGGAGGCGTCCGAGGCGTCCACGCTGATCTCGCCGGTCAGCACGTGCAGCACCGAGTCGACGCAGTACCCGGCCACCGCCGCGTCACGCAGCGACTCCGGCTCGTTGTCGCGAAGGTGGGCCAGCAGGGGTCCCTGCGCACCGGGGAACAGCCCGTTGCCGGTGCGCTCGTAGACCTGCCTGCTGACCCCGTCGCGCTGCCACCGCTTGACCACGGAAGCGGCGCGACCGTCCATCCACGAGATGGGCTGCCGGACCGGCCTTCCGGCCGAGTCCCGCAACCACAATCCGTCGCCCTGCCCGGTCAGCGCCACGGCGCGCGGCTGCTGCCCGGTCTGCTCCCCCACATCGCGCACCACGGCGGCCACGGTGGACACCACGTCGTCGAGGTCCTGCTCCACCCTGCCGTCGGGGTAGTGCTCCAGGTGCGACTGCCTGCTCGCCTCGGCGAGCACGCGGCCCGAGTCGTCGAAGGCCGCCGCCTTGGTCAGCGAAGTTCCGATGTCGACCGCGGTGATCATGTCTCGCTCCCCCGGACGTCGGGATTGGCCAGGTGCGCGGCCCGCTCGCCCCGCGCGTACCGGTCGACCTCGGCGGCCACGATCTCGGCGGCGCGGTGCGCGGTCTGCCGGGTCGCGCCCGCGAGGTGCGGGGTGGTGATGAGATTTGGGGCGCCGTGCAGCGGCCACTCCGCCTGCGGGGGCTCCTCGTCGTAGACGTCCAGCGCCAGCGCACCCAGCTTGCCGCTACGCAGCAGCCCCGGCAGCGGCTGGTAGTCGAGCAGGCCACCGCGGGCGGTGTTGACCAGCACCGCGCCCTCGGGCAACAGCGCCAGGCGAGCGGCGTCGAGCAGGTGCTTGGTCTCCGGGGTGAGCCTGGCGTGCAGGCTGACCACCGAGCAGCGGGGCAACATCTCGTCCAGCGCGAGGGGTTCCACACCGTCGGCACGCAGTGCGTCCTGATCGGTGTAGGGGTCGGCGACCAGCACTTCCGCGCCGAAGGCGCGCAGCACCCTGGCCACCCTGCTTCCGATCGCGCCGTAGCCGACCAGGCCGACCGTGCTGCCCTCCAGCTCGATGCCCGCCTCGGGGTATGCGTAGAAGTCGCCTCGCCAGTTGCCCCGCTTGAGCTCGGCGTCGGAGTCGGGGATGCGGCGCATCGCGGCCAGGATCATGCCCACCGCGTACTCGGCGGCAGCGGCGGCGTTGCGCCCGGGCGCGTAGGTGACCGACACCCCTGCCCTGGTCGCCGCCGCGAGGTCCACGTTGATCGGACCACCGCGCGAGACCGCGACCAGCTTCAGTGAAGGGGCGGCGGCGAACACGCGCTCGGTGAACGGCGCCATCTGGGTCACACAAACCTCGGCGCCCTCGACGGCCTCGATCACCTGCTGTTCGGTTCCGCTGGCCTCCTCGACCCCGCCGACGGGGCCGAACGGCTCGACCGGCCAGGGCAGTTTGAGCTTGCCGACCTCGACGTCGTTCACCCGGGAACGCACGGCGTTCTCGAGCAGGTCGGGGCCGACGAAGTTGTCGCCCGCTGCCAGCACGCGCACTGTTCATTCCTCCTTCAGCGGTCTCACCGCTGTCCAATGGCTCCCCGCTGCGGCTTCCGGGGCGATCGGCCCTGGGCGCGGCGCCCCGACCGCTCCGGCCGCGGCGACCGCCGCGAGCCGCGGCTATCAGCTCTGGTGTTCGTAGTCGGTTATGTATGCGACCTTGGCCGCGCTCGCCGAGGACGGGTCGAAGGAGTAGCCCAGCCACTCGTCGACCAGCCGTTTGGCCAGTTCGGGTCCGATGACCCTGGACCCCATGGTCAGCACCTGGCAGTCGTTCGACTTGATGGAGCGCTCCGCCGAATAGGAGTCGTGCGCGACGGTAGCGCGCACCCCGTCGACCTTGTTCGCCGAGATGCACATGCCGATGCCGGTGCCACAGATCAGCACCGCACGATCGGCGTCGCCGCGTGCCACGGCTTCCGCCGCGGCCAGCCCCAGGCGAGGGTATACGCGCTCGTCGGAGTCGTCGTGCACGCCGTAGTCCAGCACCTCGGTGACCCTGGAGTCACCCTCCAGCTGTTCGGCGATGAGTTTCTTGAGTGCCACACCGGCGTTGTCGGCCGCCACGGCAACGGTGATCGGGCTCATGATTCCGGGTTCCCCTTTCGACGGTTTCGCTCGCACGCGCCGTCGGAGACTCCGGCGGCCACGGCGCCGAGCAGCAGGGCCAGTGAGGTGGCACCGGGGTCGGCGGTGCCCTGGTCGTGCCCGCCCAACCGCGAGGCACGGCCACGTGCGGAGGTCAGCCACGCGGTGTCCTGCGCCGCCTTGGTGGCGACCTCGGCCGCGGCGGTCAGCGCGGCGGGCAGCTCGGTGCCCGCACGGGAGCGCTCGGCGAGTTCGTCCGCGAACGGTTCCAGGGCGTCGAGCAGCGTCTTGTCGCCTTTTGCCGAGCCGCCGAGTTCGGCGACCGCTCGGGACGCCTCCCGCACCGCTTCGGCCAGCACGGCGGTGTCCACGGTGCCGTGTTCGCGCAGTCCGGCACCGGTCTGGCTAAGCAGGGTTCCGTAGAGCGCGCCGGAGGCGCCGCCCGCCGCGTCGGCCAGCGCGGTCCCGGCCGCCAGCAGCGCGTCACCGATCGAGCGGGGGTCGGCCGCGTCGCTGCCCGCGTGGTCGGCTGCCCGCACGGCGGCACGCAGGCCGCGCACGATGCCCTGGCCGTGGTCACCGTCGCCCGCCACCGCGTCGAGCCGCCCCAGCTCGTCCTCGGCGTCGGCCACGTCGCCCAGGGCGCGTTCGAGCAGTTCGTGCACGAGCCCGCCCCGGCTGGTGGACTCCTCGGCGGGAGCCGCGCCGCGTTCCTCCGGGGTGGGTTCGTGGTTGGTCAGCGGTCGCAGCGGCCGGTAGCCGGGGGTGTCGCACTCCGCGTCGTAGAGCTCGGCGAGCTCGTCGTCCAGCGCGAGCAGCGACAGCGAGAGCCCGGCCATGTCCAGCGAGGTGACGAACTCACCGACCTCGGGGCGATACGGGCGCAGCCCGGCGGCCCGCAGCCTGCGCTCGATGGCCGGGTAGCAGGCGAACATCTCCTCGTACTTGGTGCGGCCGAGGCCGTTGAGCAGCACGGCCACCCGCTCGGTCCCGACGGGCAGCTCGGTCAGCAGGTTGTCGACCAGTTCGGCGGCCAGGTCCTCGGCGGTCATGGCGTCGACGCCACGCGCGCCGGACTCGCCGTGGATCCCCAGCCCCAGTTCCATCCGGCCGGGGTCGACGGTGAACAGCGGTTCCGACTTGCCGGGCAGCGTGCAGCCGCCGAAGGCGGCACCGTAGGTGCGGGTGCGGTCGTTGGCCTTGCGCGCCAGCGCGGCCACGCTGTCCAGGCTCTCGCCGCGTTCGGCTGCGGCACCGGCGACCTTGAACACGAAGAAGTCACCGGCCACGCCGCGCCGAACCTCCGGGGTGTCGGCGGAGCCGCTGGCGATGTCGTCGGTGACCAGCACGGTGCGGCTGTCGATGCCCTCGGCGGCCAGTCGCCGCGCGGCGAGCCCGAAGTGCATCACGTCGCCGGAGTAGTTGCCGTAGCTGAACAGCACACCCGCTCCGCCGTCGGCGGCCAGCGCCGTCCGGTAGACCTGTTCGGCGCTGGGGCTGGTGAACACGTCGCCGATGACCGCGGCGTCGGCGAAACCGGGACCGACGAGTCCGGCGAAGGCCGGGTAGTGCCCGCAGCCGCCGCCGATGATCACCGAAACCTTGCCCTGGCGGGGAGCGTGCCTGCCCACCACGCCATAGGCACCGGGCACCCGTGCCACGGAGCGGCCGTAGGCGGCGACGAAACCGTCCAGCCAGGAGTCCTTGAACGTGGCGGAGTCCGTCAGTCCGGTCATCAGGCACCCTCGCTCTCGGTCACGGGGTCGGACAGCATGGACAGCAGGGTTTTCCGTACGTGGTCCAGCGACTCGGCGACGACGGTGGCCGAGGCGATGGCGTCCGGCTTGGGTGGATAACCCGTGTTGGGGATGGCGACCACGCTCATCCCGGCCGCGTGGGCGGCACGGATCCCGTTGCTGGAGTCCTCGACGCCCGCGCACTCCGCGCCGGTGAATCCGAGGCGCCGGGCGGCCTCGGTGTACACGTCGGGGCTGGGCTTACCCCTGGCCACCTCGGCGCTGGAGACGGTGGCCGTGAAGTGCTCGGCCAGGCCGTGCCGCTTCAGCACGGCGTCGATCAGTGGCCTGGCGGCCGAGGAGGCGAGCGCGATCGGAACCATCGCGCTGACCTCGGTGACCATCTCACGGGCTCCGTCGAGCAGTTCGATCTCGCCGCCGTCCAGCGCGGCGATCATGTCGTCGACGACCGCGCGTTCGGTCTCCGAGGCGGGTTCCGGGGTCCCGCAGACCCTGCCCAGATAGGCCGACCATTCGGGCGAACTCATGCCCTGGACCGTCGAGGTGTCCTCGGCGCTCCACTCGTGTCCGTGCCGGGCGGCGTAGCGGCTCCACATCCGTTCCCAGAGGTGTTCGCTCTCCACCAGTACGCCGTCCATGTCGAACACGACCGCCCGCAGCGGTCCCGTCGACCGGGGCTCGGTTACCTGACTGACCGTCATGCGCTGTCCTTTCACAAACTTAAAGTTAAATTAACTCTAGACACTTTAATTGTCCAGCCCCGAGTTAACGCGCCCCCACGGGAGAACATCGTCCGAGCGGTGCAGCGAAGCCGCTCGATCACCTTCGGGCGGGTTCACGGCCGTACACGTTGCGACCACAACCAGAAACTCGGAAATAACACCTTGCGCGTGAAAGTAACGAGGTGCATGATACACGGTTAACACCGGCGGTGCCGCGCATCACAGCTCGATCGCCCATCCGCCGCGTCAACGAAGACCCTTCGACCGAGGCCGCGGGGTTCGGTAAGACCAGTCGCTTCGGAGGCGAAAACATTGGTACAGCAACCAGCAGCGGCGGACGGTTCGACCGCCGCGTCGGAGAGCCGTAGCTGGCTCGACAGAATCGGCATCCCCAAGCCGCTGCTCTGGGGCTTCGTCGGTGTGCTGATCTTCATGGTCGGCGACGGCGTGGAGATCACCTACCTGACCCAGTACCTGACGCAGCCCGAGGGCGGCGGGCTGGCGGGCTCGCAGGCCACCTTCGCCACGGTGACCATCTACGGCCTCGCCGTGATGATCGCCTCCTGGTTCTCCGGCACGTTGTCCTCGATCTGGGGACCCCGCTACGTGATGTGGCTCGGCGCGGCCTGGTGGGTCGTCTTCGAGCTGCTCTTCCTGTACGTGGCCATCCCCTCGCAGAGCTACCTGCTGATCGTGACCATCTACGGCATCCGCGGCTTCGCCTACCCGCTGTTCTCCTACGCCTTCCTGGTGTGGGCGCAGGTGGCCAGCCCGGTGCACATGCGCGGTTCGGTCGCGGGCTGGTTCTGGTTCGTGTTCACCGGTGGGCTGCCCACCCTGGGTGCGGCGGTGGCCGCCTTCGCGATCGGCCCACTGGGCATGAGCCTGCACAACACGCTGGTGCTCTCGCTGGTGCTGGTCGCCGTCGGCGGTGTGATCGGCTGCTCGGTCCGCGAGCCGCACGGCACCAAGCCCATCGCCGACGAGACGGTGCAGAACCCGCGCAGCCCGAAACGACTGCTCGAAGGCGTCGACATCGTGTGGCGCGACAAGCGGACCCTGGCGGGCGGTATCACCCGTATCGTCAACACCGCGCCGGAGTTCGGCTTCTTCGCGATGTTCCCCTTCGTCTTCGGGCCGGAGACCCCCGGCGGTGGCTTCCTCACCGCACCAGAGATCGCGGCCATGACCAGCATCGTCTACGGCGCCAACATCGCGGCCAACCTGGCGTTCGGCGTGCTGGGTGACTACTTCGGCTGGCGCCGCACCGTCACCTGGTTCGGCTGCGTGGGCTGCGCGATCGCCACCCCGCTGTGGTACTTCGCCTCGATCGCCAGCGAGAGCTTCGGCGTCGCCGCCACGCTGGGCGCCGTCTACGGTGTGCTGCTGGCCGGATTCGTCCCGCTCTCGGCCCTGATGCCCTCCATGGTCACCACCAAGGACAAGGGCTCGGCGCTGGCGGTGCTCAACTTCGGCGCCGGCGGTGCGGCCTTCCTCGGGCCGGTGACGGTCTACGCCATCCACCCGATCTTCGGCGGTGGCGGCGTTGCCATCGCGTTCGCGCTGATGTACGTGATCGTCGCGGTGCTGTCCACCTTCGTCAAGGACGGCAGCGACCCGGGCGAGGCCAAGAAGGCACGGGCCGCCTCGACCACCACCCCGGCCGGGGCCGCGACGACGGCCTGACCCACCGTCCGGGCCCTTCGCCCCACGGCGAAGGGCCCGGCTCGAACTCGACGCCGCGTTGCGTCGGGGGCGGTCCGAAAGGTCACCGGCAAGCACCTACGGACCGCCCC
>NZ_JBMIHH010000014.1:0-120033 GCF_051225635.1 Actinopolyspora sabaoui
CCAAACCGACCTCGACCACATCGCCACCCAACTCAACACCCGCCCCCGCCACACACTGAACTGGATGACACCCTCCCAAGCACTAGCCCAAGCACTCGGTGTTGCAACCACCCCCTGAGACCGCCCGCGAAATCGCCGCGCCCCCAACCGAGCACCCGCGAAAACGTCCCCGGCACCGCTCAGGCGACCTCGCGGTGAATCATCTCGTAGGCCCGCCTGCGCGCCAGCCGGATGTAGTCGTCCCGCGCGTCCTGGTCGTCCAGGAACTTCTGCAGGAACTTGGTGTTGTCCTCACCGCGTTCGATCACCTTGTCCTGGAACCTGGAGTCGAACACGTCGGCGAAGGTCTCCTCGCTGTTGTTCAGCGCAGCCGCCTGCACGTGCCCGTCGGCGATGACCCGCTCCACGTCGGCGAGCATGTCGTGCTCACCGAGGTTGGTGCCGTGCCGCTCGTTGAACTCGGCCAGCAGCTCGGCCAGCGTGACCTTCTCCGGCTCTGCCGCCGCGCCCGAGCCGCCGCCGCTGAATCCGGGCAGCACCTGCTCACCCTCGGGTTCGACGCGCACGTCGTGCTCACCGGTCTTGCTGATCCGCAGGTGGGTGAGGTCGACCTTTCCGATGTCGACGGAGCCGTCCTCGCCGCGCGGCAGCACGTTGAGCAGGTGTTTGCCGAACAGGTAGAGCTGTTCCAGGTCGGTGTCGCGGTACGGGATCACCTGCGCGAGGAAGGCGTACATCCGCACGTAGTCCCGCAGCGCGGCCCGGAACTCCTCGGCCTCCTCCGGTTCCCGCTCCTGGTAGTGGGCGAAGCGTTCCTTGGCGGGTTCGGCGAACCGGTAGAGGTCGGCGTGGGCGCGCTGCCACTGCGCATCGGTGGTGGCCTGCTGCTGCGCGGCGAAGTAGGAATCGGCGAAGTTGCGCATCTCCGATTCCACGAGCAGCGCGTAGTGCATCACCCGGTGCTGCGCGGTGTAGAGCAGGTTGGGGTCGGTGGGCGGGGTGACCGCGTGCTCGTGGAACTTGCGGAACTCGGCCTGGATGTTCTCGGCCTCGTTGGCCAGGTCGAGCACGAAGATGTCGTCCTGGCTCTTGAGCGGGTGGGTGCGGTTGAGCCGCGAGAGCGTCTGCACGGCCGCCACCCCGTTGAGCTGCTTGTCCACGTACATCGTGGTCAGCAGCGGCTCGTCGAAGCCGGTCTGGTACTTGTCAGCGACCACCAGCAGCCGGTACTCGCGTCTGCCGTTGTGCGCGGCGTTGGGGTCGTCGGCCCTGGTGTAACGGAACCACCCGGTCAGCTCGTTCTCACCGAAACCGTTCAGGCCGGTCTCGGTGTACTCCGCACCGTCGAGGGACAGGCTGCCCGAGATCGCCACCAGCGAGTCGGGCTCGGTGTAACCGCGGGTCTCGACGTACTCGCGGATGGCCAGGAAGAGCCGAACCGCGTGCTCCCGGGAGCGGGTGACCACCATGGCCTTGGCGCGGCCGCCGAGCTGCTTGGCGGTGTGTTCCCGGAAGTGCTCGACGACCAGCTCGGCGCGCTGCCGCATGCTGGTGGGGTGCAGCTCGGCGAAGCGCACCAGGTGCGCCTTGGCCTTGCGCGCCTCGACCTCCTTGTTCTCGTTGGCCTGTTCGGTGGCCAACCGGAAGTAGGTCTTGTAGGTGACGTAGTTGCGCAGCACATCGAGGATGAATCCCTCGTCGATGGCCTGACGCATCGAGTAGACGTGGAACGGTTCGTAGTTGCCCAGCTCGTTGGGGGTGCCGAACAGTTCCAGCGTCTTGGGTTTCGGGGTGGCGGTGAACGCGAAGTAGGACATGTTCGGGTGCCTGCCGCGCGCCAGCGCCGAGGCGGTCAGCGGGTCGCCGTCCTCGTCGACGTCGTCGCTGCCGAGCTTGAGCAGCACCCGTTTGAGGTCCTTGGAGGAGTCGCCGGACTGCGAGGAGTGCGCCTCGTCCACGATCAGCGCGAAGCGCTGCTGCCCGGTGCTGGCGACCTGGTCCAGCACGTACGGGAAGGTCTGCAGCGTGGTGATGACGATCTTCACACCGGGGTCGTGCAGCGCGTGGGAGACGTGCGCGGACTTGGAGCCGCCCTTCTTCCCGTCGATCGGCTCGACCACCCCGACGACGTGGTCGAACTGGTTGATCGTGTGCTGCAACTGCCGGTCGAGCACCGTCCGGTCGGTGACCACGACGATCTTGTCGAAGACCTGCTGGTTGGGGCGTAGTCCCGCCCGGACGGCCTCGGGGTCGAGTTCGGACTGCTCGCCGGGAGTGTGCAGGCTGGACAGCCGGTGGGCGAGCCAGGCGATGGTGTTCGACTTGCCCGAGCCCGCCGAGTGCATCACCAGGTAGTTGTTGCCGGGGCCGTGGGTGGCGACGTGTCGGCTCATCCGCAGCACCGCGTCCCACTGGTGGTAGCGCGGGAAGATCGTCTCGCTCTGCTTGGCCTTGGCTTTGCGCGTGTTGGGCTGCTTGGACTTGTCGGGCTGCTCGTGGATGAACCGCCGGATCAGGTCGAGCCAGTTGTCCGGCTGCCAGACCTTCTCCCAGAGGTAGGAGGTGCGGTAGCGGCCGGGCTCGGCGGGCGGGTTGCCGCCTCCGCCGGAGACGCCGGGGCCCTCGCTGCCGGTGTTGAACGGCAGGAACCGGGTGTTCTCGCCCTCCAAGCGGGTGGTCACGAACACCAGCTCCGGGTCCACGGCGAAGTGCACCAGCGCGCGGCGGGCGAAGATCGTGTCCGCGGGGTCGCGGTCCTGGCGGTACTGGTGCTTGGCCTGCTCCACGGTCTGGCCGGTGAGGTGGTTCTTCAGCTCGGCCGTGGCGACCGGGATGCCGTTGAGCAGCAGCACCAGGTCCAGCGAGTCCTTGGGGTGCTTGTCCGAATGGTGCAGTTGGCGCACCACGGTGAGCCGGTTGGCGCGGTACTCGGCCAGCGCGTCCTCGGCCACGGTGTGCGCGGGGCGGAAGTAGGCGAGCTTGAGCAGCACGCCCTTGTCCTTGACGCCGTGCCGCAGCACGTCCAGCGCGCCCCGCTGGTCGATGGCCTCGGACAGTCGTTTGCCGAAGGCACGCTGCGCCTCGTCCGGGTCGGGGTAGAACGCGCGCAGCCGTTCCCACTCGCGGGGCTGGGTCTCGCCGAGGAACGTGAAGACCTCGGACATGTCCAACGCGATGTCGGCGCGGTAGGTCTCCGTCGAGCCCTTGAGCCATCCGGAGTCGAGTAACGCCTGTTCGATCGCCGCCTCGAAAGCGGCTTCGCCGTGCGGTGCGTGCATTCCTTCCCCACAGTCCTGGTCGAGTGGACCTTCACGAGCGCCGCGCGGCGAACGAGCGGCGGCCCCGTACCCGCCTTCCGCCCGCCGTACGCTTCGGTCGGCTCACGCGAAAGCTTGCCCTCGGTTTCTTCCGGTTTCCGATCGTGCGGGCCACCACGACCGGAAAGCCCGCCATTCTCCCGCGGCAGTGGCCCCGGGCCATCCGCCGAACGAAGGAAAGTCACGCCCGCAGATCCGACGTCGCCCGCCCCGCCGTCGTCACATCCAGCTGCCCCGTTACAGCGGCGGTGATGAGGGCCTGCTTGCGTTCTGCGAGGAGGTCGAGCTGTTGCTCACAGAGAGATACAGCATTATTTTTTACTTCAATTTCATTTTCTAGGTCATCCTCAATGAGCCTCTGATCATTAACCGTCACCCAAGGTACAGGAATTGATTTTATATCCTCCATGTTCAAGTGTGGATGCAAAGAACCTTGCGTCTTCAGCTCAAAGAACAGAGAAATACTCCTCGAGAGAAGAACATGTGCCAAGTACTTCGATCTCACCATCCTGAGATCTGGAGAAATGAGAACCATTCTCTGGCCGATCGCAATAGCAGGATCATTTTCGGAGTAGTACCCAATCTCTCCCACTGGAGCCTCTCGGCTCAAGAGTATGTCTCCAACAGAGGGAACCCTTCGCTTGGTCCACTCCGCATAAGACTCACTATCGGTTTCATAAAGCTGATCATGAACTATTTTTCCGCCCCTGACTGCGGAGGTCCCCGCTATCCAATACCCACCGCCAGTAACACCGGGGGCAGTCTTGTGCTCCGTGTCTGTAATTTCAGCCAGATACTTAAGTGGCACCTTCCTCAAAAAACCTTTAGATATCCTTTCCTCAACAGAGGAGAAAAATCTCTCAACTACAAGATCCAATTGACTTCTTCTGATTCGAGAAATGCTATCAATTCGAGGAAATTCCCTGTCAAGGAAGTCGGCGATGCGGCGCTGCTCTTCGAGAGGGGGAAGCCACATCCGATAGTCTCCCATTGCCTCCCACGAGGTCCGAGGCATCCTTACGCCGTAAGAAGTCGCAACAGCCCAATCGACCCAAGGAGCGGAAAGTGAACTGTAGAACAGGTAACGTTTGTCCAAGTTTTCACCTGGACGCAACACCATCAGCTCATTCGTGGCCACTCCCACATCTGTCGGCATAAGCGATTTCGAAAGATACGGACGCAACTTCCCAAAAAGGACATCACCAGGACGATGTTGGATTTCTTCTTCCGCATCTTTCAAAGGTAGATCGCTACGAAGCAGCTTTCCACTTCCGGATTCAACATCCTCGAGAGAAGTGTACGGCAGCTTTCCACCTCCACCCTTCACCACAGGAGAAGTAGCGCAGTGCTTCAACCGAACCAGCTCGTAGCTCACTCCGTCACCTCCGAAAGCAGCCGCTGGATCTCGGATTCCAGGCTCTTCAGTTCGGCGTCGATCTCCGCCAGCGGCCGGGGCGGCACGTACTTGTAGAAGTACCTGGTGAACGGGATCTCGTAGCCGATCTTGGTCTTGCTGTGTTCGATCCAGGCGTCGGGCACGTGGGGCAGGACTTCGCGGGTGAGGTACTCGTCGATGTCCTCGCCGAGGGGGACGTTCTCGTTGTCGCGCAGGTCCGGGTCCGGCAGCGCCGTGCCCTTCTTGTCGGTCTGCAACTCGCCGTCGGCGTCGGAGACCGCGACCGCGTTGCTCACGACCTTGTTCACCGAAGCCGGGAGTTTGCCGCCGGCACCGGCCTCGGCCAGTGCTTGGCGGAAGGCGGCGTCGAAGTCGACCTTCTTCCACCAGGTGTTGCCGACCAGCCCGCGCAGCGCGGCCAGCAGCGCCTCGCGGTCGTCGTAGTTGCCCACGGGCTTGGCGCTGTCCACCTCGGCGAGGGTCTGCTCGGTGACCTCGAAGCGTTGCCGCAGCGGCCGCTCCACGGTGATGCGCTGGTAACCGAAGTCGGTGGTGTCGAAGATCTTGACCTTGTCGTGCAGCTCGTGGTTCTCGTCGGCCGCGATCGAGTCGGCCTCGTTGTAGAGCCGGGTGAGCTGGGCGATCTGGTCCTCGGTGACGTACTTGCGCTTGTCGCCGAGGCTCTTGCGCATCTTGGCCCAGTACTCGCGGGCATCCAGCAGCGTGACCTTGCCGCGGTCGCGTTCGGCCTTGTTGTTGGACAGGATCCAGAAATAGGTGGAGATGCCGGTGTTGTAGAACAGCTGGTCCGGCAGCGCGACGATGCCCTCCAGCAGATCGTTCTCCAGGATCCAACGACGGATGTTGGACTCGCCCGACTCGGCGGCCCCGGTGAACAACGGCGAGCCGTTGAACACGATCGCCACCCGCGAACCGCCCTCCTCGACCCGTTTCATGTGCGCGATCATGTGCTGCAGAAACAGCAGCGAGCCGTCGTTGATGCGCGGCAGCCCGGCGCCGAACCGCCCGGCGTGGCCGAGGTCGGCCTCGCGCTCCACGTCCTCACGGACCTTCTTCCACTCCACCCCGAACGGCGGATTCGCCAGCAGGTAGTCGAACCGCTTGCCGTAGTGCCGGTCGTGGCTGAACGAGTTGTCGTTGGCGACGTTGCCAGCCTCCTGCCCCTTGATCAGCAGGTCGGACTTGCAGATCGCGTACGACTCGGGATTGAGCTCCTGACCGAACAGCGTGACCGTCGCGTTCGCGTTGTAGCCGGTGACCACGTCCTCGGCCGCCGAGAGCATCCCGCCGGTGCCGCAGGCCGGATCCAGCACCCGCAGCGTCGCCCCCGGCTGCACGATCTTGTCGTGATCCGGGTCCAGCAGCAGGTTGGTCATCAGCTTGATGACCTCACGCGGGGTGAAGTGCTCCCCGGCCGTCTCGTTCGAGATCTCGGAGAACCTGCGGATGAGCTCCTCGAACAGATACCCCATCCGCTGGTTCGACACCGTGTCCGGATGCAGGTCCAGCGAGGCGAACTTGCCCACCACCTGGTACAGGATGCCGCCGGATTCCATCCGGTTGATCTGGGTGTCGAAGTCGTACTTCTCCAGGATCTCGGCTGCCTCCTGCGAGAACCCGCCGATGAAGGCCCGCAGGTTCTTGCCCACCTGGTCCTGATCGGCCAGCAGCGAGGTCAACCCCTCGACATCGCGGGAGAAGGTGAACTTGCTGGTGTTGTAGAACCGGAAACCCGCTTCCTTCCGCAACAGCGGGTCGATGTTGCTCACCCCGAGCTGCTCGGTGGCGTGCTTCTTGCGCTCCAACACCTTCACCCGCGTGGGCTCCAGCACGCAGTCCAACCTGCGCAGCACCGTCAACGGCAGGATCACCTTGCCGTAATCGGACTGCTTGAAATCCCCACGCAACAGATCGGCCACCGACCAGATGAAATTGGCCAGCTCCTGGTCCTTCGTGCTCAACTCGGCATCCCCTCAACCATGTGAAACCGTTCCGATTCGATCAGTAGCGTCCGTCGTCACTCGCGGCGGGTGGCCTCAGCCGCGTTCCTCGTCGCGGGGCGGCCGCAGCCCGTTGCCGGTGAGCCCGTCGATCATGTCGTCGACCCACTTGCCCCCCTGCTCACGCACCCGGTGCAGCCCGTGCTCCAGCCGGAACAGTCCGCGGAACGTATCGGACCAGCGGCGCTGCTCCTCGGGCGGGACGCGGGGCAGCTCCACCTTGCGCACGTCCAGCCGCGCCGTCCCGGAGCCCGCGCCGAGCGCGGCGTTGGCCGAGTTGCGCAGGAAACCCGCCAGGAACCAGGAATCGAGCTGTTCCGGGTTCGGCCGCAGCAGCCACAGGTGCGGGCCGAGCACCGCCTCCTCACGCTCGATCACCCGGCTGACGAGCCGCTCACCGAGCATCGGCAGCACCACGTCGCCCTCGCGGAGCCGAACCGGTTCGGCGGCACCGCGCAGCACGCCGGAAGGCGCCCTGCCCGCGTGCACGTCCTGCGCCGTCAGCGCGGTCAGCTCCGCGGCGTCCTCCTCCCGCGCGCCGGTGGGGACCTGCTGCAGCACGGTCATCGCACCGGTGCGGGCCAGTTCCCCGATCCGCGCGTGCGGCCGTGCCGGGGCGTCCTCGGGCAGCACCTCCGGCACGAGCGCGGGGAGCTCCCGCAGCAGCCCGAGCAGGTGCTCCCTCGCGGTGCGGATGCCCGCCACATCGGTCCGCACCGAACCGGCCAGGTGCCGCGCCGGGCTGAGATCGACCTCCTCGTCGAGCAGGTCGATCGCGGGCACCACGCGGCACACCCCCGGTTCCTCGGGCCACGTACCGGCCCCGTCGAACTCCCGCCAGGCGGGCAGCACCAGCTCACGCAGCGCGTCCCAGTCCGGCGACTTCGCCTTGAGCAGCCGCGAACCGTCCAGCAACAGCACACCGCCCGGCGGTTCGGCCCCGGCGTTGCGCAGCACCCACAGCACCGTGCTCGCCGAGGTGCCGGGCAACGCCCCGCTGGGCAACGCGACCACCGCGCGCAGCACGCCGCGCCGCACCAGCTCGGCGCGGATGCGCCTGCCACGCGCCTGGCCGCACACCCCGGCGGGCAGCCCGAGCACGGCCACCCCCGAGGTGTCCAGGTGCGCGAGCGCGTGCTGCACCCAGGCCAGTTCGGCGGCACCGCGCGGCGGCAGGCCGTACTCCCACCGGGGGTCGAACTGCAGTTCCTCGAATCCCCAGTCCTTGACATTCCACGGCGGCACGCAGCGCACCGCACCGAAGGTCTGGCCGGGAAACCCGTCCTCGCGCAGCGCGTCACCCGCCGCCGGCCGAGGTGGGGTTCGGGTGTGCAGCAGCATCCGGGCGGTGGCCAGCCGCAGCAGCTGCCGGTTCGGGTGCTGCCCGGCGGCCACACCCGAATCCAATGTGGGCAGCAGCAGCTCACCGAGACCGCAGTAGGGGTCGAACACCTCGTCGCGATCGGCCAGTCCCGCCATCAGGCGAGCCAGCTCCGGCGGAACAACCCCGGCACCGCGCGGCTCCGCGCGTTCGGCGGTGGAGACCAGCAGCTCCTCGAAGGCGGACGGTTCCTCGGCCGCGCGGTCCAGCAGCCGCAGCAGCGGCGCCCAGTCGGGTTCGGGCGCGAGCGGTTCGAGGTCCAGATCCAGTTCCCCGACGGTGGTGGACACGCGTGCGGCGACGGCTTCGGTGAGGGCGCGGTCGTTTTCGAACGTCTCGGTGGTGAGCTCGGCGGCGAGCCTGCCGTGGTGGTCGAAGAGGTGGCGCAGCGCGACGGCGAACGTGATCAGCACTTCCACGGTGTCGGTCGTGCCGCGCAGCCCGTCGAGTTCGCGCCAGAGTTCGTCGGCCAGCGGGAGTTCGGCGAGCTTGCCGTACTTGTCCAGCCACGCGCGGATCTCGTCGGCGTCGAACAGCGGGCTGCTCGCGGTTCCCGCGATCTGTGCGGGGAAGTCGTCGTAGCGCTTGCGCCAGTTGCTCACCGCCGCACGACGCACCCCGGCCAGACGCGCGATGTTCACCGCGTTGATGGTGGTCACGGTGCCGGTGGGTGCGTCCTGCTGATCGTTCACAACGAAACCCTAGCATCACGTGACCATGCGTTGACAAGGTTCACAGCAAATTCGTGCTCACGTATCAGTAACAACCGCGTCCCGGCTCCGGAAGCGGAACCGGGACGCGAGAGGGCGAGGGCGACGTCAGCGGTCGAAGCGGCCTTCGCGCAGCGCCACGGCGAACGCCGACCACGCGGAAAGCCGCATCGCAAGCACCGGACCGTCGGGGCCGAGCTTGCTGTCGCGGACACCGATTACGCCCGGGGCCGAGCCGACCTCGACGCAACCGTTGGCCCTGCTACGCGAGGACTTCCGCCAGTTCGCGATGGCATGTGCGGGGTTCGAGTTCCGGTCGTTCGTCATGATCCCAGTTCCTCGGCTATTCGTTCGAGCACCGCGGGCGCTTCCTGCGGAGTACACGCGTGCGCCTGCAAGTGCCGCATCACCCAGCGATACGTGGCGATCTCTTCGGGCTGTTCGTAGTAATACCCTTTGACTCGGGTTTCGGCATAGACCGTGCCCGGATCATTTTCCAGCTCGGGCGGAAACGCCAGATAGATGAAAGCGCCCTCGATGCCGGTGTGTGCGCCCGCCGACATCGGCAACACCTGCACTGTGACGTGCGGCTGCTCGGACAGGCGCGACAAGTACCGGAGCTGTTCACGGGCTACCTCGACCCCACCGATCGGCGTGCGCAGCGCAGACTCGTGAATCACCGACCACAGCGCGGGTGGGCCGCCGTCCCGGTTCAGCACTTCGCGCTGACGCGCCATCCGCAGTTCGACACGTCGTGCGACTTCCTTCTCGGAACTTTCCGGTTGCAAACCCCGAATAACCGCCTCGGTGTAGCTCCGCGTCTGCATCAGACCGGACACGAGCTGTGCGTCGAAGCTCTCGATCGAAGCCGCACACGACTCCAGACCGAGAAAGAGCTCGAAGTACTCGGGCAGCACTTCGCTGGTGAAATCGAAGTTGATCCACCAGTCCCTGCCCTTCTTCGCGCGCGTCCGCAGCTCCTGGAAGAACTCGGAACGCTCCGGGACTCCGTAGAGTTCCAACAACTTGTCGAGCTGCAACGGCGGAGGCAATGAACGGCCGTTCTCGATGTGGCCGATCCCCTGCTCGCTTCCGCGCACCGCACGGGCCGAGTCCTCTCTGGACAGCCCCGACCTCTCGCGGAGCTTGCGCAACTCGAAGGCGATCCAGCGCTTCAGCACCGTGGGACTGCTCGGCGTACTGGGCACGTCTTCCTCCCGCCGCTGATGTTGCCTCGCAAGTCCATCACACCGGTTCCAAGCGGCATGCTCAGGTTCCTGCCGGGCACGACGCGGCAGCGATGATCACTCGATCGATCGACTATTCAATGAGCATGCTCATTTGTAGCGTACTCATTACGACATCGAGGCAACTCGCTTCGCCTTCGGTGATCGTGAGCCCAGGCAGCGGATCCGGGATGTGCCCCGAACTTCCCGGGTCGGCCACTCCCTTCCCCGGGCCGAGGCCCGCTGCCTGGCTCCGCCGAGGGGACCGGGAAACCCCGACACCGCCGGTCCCCTCGGCCCGATCCGCACGAAACCCCGGAAAGGAGACCAACATGAACACGCACCGACTCTCCTCCGCATGGACCCCGAGGTTGTTTCCCTGCATCGACGGGGACTCCTCGAAGACGACCGGCGACGGCGGAGGTACCTCGCCGCGCCCGTTCGGGCTCACCCGCACCGTGGAAGTGCACGACTCCCGGCTGAACACCCCCGGTGAACTCGACTACGACCCGCGGCGTCAGGTCAACGTCGCACCGGGAGGCGAGAACTCCGAGCAATTGGCGCTGCGCGCGGTCACCCATCAGGACACGCGCTACGACAGCCAGTGGTTCGTCGACAAGGACTGACCAGGAGCCACTCGGGTGGTGCCCTCCCGGAAAGGCACCACCCGGCTCCCCGCACCGTGCCACCCCGCCCCAGCAAAACCCTCAACTGGAACAACCCCACCGAACAACTCACCCGTGCACTCACCCCGCCCCGGCGATCTCAACCCGAACGGGCAATGGGGTTGGATCGCCGCGCACACCGGCCTGCCGCTCGCCGCCGCTATCGCCGACGAACTCACCGAGGACCGCACATGACCGACACAGCGCACGCCCACTCTCTACGGCAATGTCTCACCGACGAGCTCCGCCGGAGCGGGAACCCGCACAGCGCGCGCTGGGAGAACGCGTTCCGGAACGTGCCGCGCGAACGCTTCGTCTCCCGCTTCACCGTGCCCACACCGGACGGGCTGATCGAGTACGACGTGCACGGGTCGAACGCGAATCAGGCGCTGGCTGCCGTCTACTCCGACAACACTCTGATCACCCGGTGGGACTCCGCCGGGACCGCGATCAGCTCCTCCACCACACCGAGCCTGATGGCACTGATGCTCGAACAACTCGACGCCGCACCCGGTCACAGCGTGCTGGAGATCGGCACCGGAACCGGCTACAACGCCGCGCTGCTGTCCACAGGGCTCGGCGACGAGGCTGTTACCACCATCGACGTGGACCCGGTAGTGATCGAGAACGCGCGAGCCGCACTGCACGAGACCGGGTACGCCCCAACCGTGATCCGCGGCGACGGCGCGCGCGGCGTCCCCGGACGCGCACCGTTCGACCGAATCCTCGCCACCTGCGGGACGCACCGGATCCCGGCCGAGTGGCCGCGCCAGCTACGCCCGGACGGGGTCCTCCTGGTCAACCTCTCCTTCGCGCTGGTGCGACTGGAAGTCGACGAGCACGGCCACGCCCACGGCCAGTTCGCCGACACGGCGGCGTTCATGAACATGCGCCACGATCCGAACACGACGGAACCGACCGCGCGGGACGTTCTCGCACGTACCTCCGGCGAACCGAGCACCACGCGAACAGCGACACCACTGCCCGAACTGACCGATCCGAGCGTGTCCTTCCTACGCGCGCTGCTGTATCCGCGGCTGCGTCAACTCACGCTCGACCACGCCAGCGGAACCGAACAACGCCTCTACGACACGGAAACCGGAGCGTGGACGCGCGCCCGGCGCAACGGCGCGGACAGCGTCACGCTCGAACAGCACGGCAGCCGTGACCTCTGGTCGGAGCTGACCGAGCTGGTCACCGAATGGCACGAGTACGGGCGACCGGAACCGCACCACCACGGGCTACACGTGAGACCGGATGGAACCCACGTCCTCCGAGTGCACACGCCCACAGGGCCCGGAACCGTCCGGGAATTCTGAACACACGAGCCGCAGTGCGCGACACCCCCCCCGGGCGGAGCGGGGGAACCGGCGTGGCCCCTCGAACCGGCCTGGCCCCGCGAGGAAGCATCACCCGGTGACCCGCAGCCACAGGACGGTCCCGTCGTCGCCCACCGACACGGAGTGTCTCGGTCCCTGCGGGAGCGAGGGGCTCCGTTCATCGGCGATACGGTGGGCCTTGCGCATGAATCTTGCGAGCCTGCCCGCCTCCAGATCGCGAAACAGGTTCCGCTCGATCCCCTTGTGGATCTCCAACGTCCTGCCGCCCGGAAGCCGCGTGCTGTATTGGGTCCCCAGGATCGACATCCCGTTCGGCAGCTCGAACGACCGAAGGCCACCCCTTACGCCTTCCTCCTCGTGAAAACCCAGGGGAATGGTCTCTCCGGTTCGCCCGCTCTCCCGCAAGTACCGCGTGGCCGCCTCGCCCGCACCCGCGAACAGCAGCGCGGAGGCGGCGTTGGCGTTGGCCAGCAGCTTCGAGAACCAGATGCGCAGCCGCTCCGGCACGTTCACCACCTTCGAGCGGATCGGCTGCTGCCCGGAATCGCTCTCTTCCCCGGAATAGGCTTCCTCCGGAAGTGGGGCGGATCCCGAATCGGCTCGCTCCGCCGGCTCGCCCTCGTACATCGTTTCCTGCTCCGAATCCGGGGCCTCCGCACCGACCTCGCGGACCTCGAAGTCACCGGGAGGCGGGCCGGTGCGTTCGTCGAGCAGGTCGTCCATGTCCCGATCGGAGCCCTGCCACAGGTCGCTGTCACCGGGCGGATCGATCACCTTGGACTCGATGCCGGAAGCCTGTAGCAGCGTCGCCACCATCAGCCCGTCTGGGCTCTGGCCTCCGACCTCGACCGAGGCGACCTGTTTACACGCCTTCGCGAGCTGCGCCACGGCGTGCCCGGTGCCCTGGTGCGTCCCCTTGCACTCCAACACCACGAGCTTGAGACCCCCGCCACCCTTGGTCCGCCGCCCCACCAGAAAGTAGTCCGGACGGCTGTCGGTGTACTGGTTGAGCTCGCCCATGCCGGCCACGCCGCCGTACCGAAACGCGTAGTCCACGTCGACCGGGCTGAACGTCCAGTCCGGATACCGGTGCCGAAGAACCTCCCGCACCGCGACCAGCGAGAACCCGATACCCAGATACTCGGACTGGGCCACCTTGTGGTGGTGAACCACCCTGTTTCCCGCTTCGGAAAGCGCCAGCCGGCCCGCTTTATCGCGATGCAGGGTTCCGCAGTAGCGCAGCTGCGCCCAGTGCCGAGCCAGGTCCGCGAACGGCGAATCGTCGAACAGCGCGGTCGCCACGCCGATTTCCAGCAGGACATCGGCCGGACTCGTCCGCAGTGACTCCCGGCTCGACATCCCGAGCGAAGTGGGAGTCTTCCAGGTGCCGCCGAAATTCCGGTCCTCGCGCTGCTTCGCGATCTCCTGCTTCACCCGCTCCGCCAGCTCGTCCGAGCCGTCGTACCGGATGTCTCCCCGAGCCTTCAGCCTGTGAAACACCTGATCGAAATCCACGCGTTTCCCTTCCACGGGGCACCCGGCACGAAAGTAGGTTCACGGCGCGATACCGGACAAGGCTTTCCGGAGCTGATCACCGGGATGGCTCAGCACCTCATGCCACGTGGTGAGCGCGAGGCCACTCACGCCTCGTCGGTACCGCATACGCCGAAACATCCACCTTCAAGGGTCCAACAAGTACACACAGCAAACCAGTGTTGACATCGTTCACAGCATTGTGGTTACCTTGGATCATCAACGGTTGAACGGCATCCGAACCGATGCCGGAGCACGCGACACCTCGCCTTTCTCAAGCGGAATTCATTCCCGAACGAGCAACCCGGCCATTTCCAGGAGGAAACATGTCCCGAAACACCGAACGGGGCGCGGAACTCGGCAGATCGCCGCGATTCACGGTCGTGGCGGCCGCGCTGTTCGCCGTGGCCGTGCTCGGCGGCTGCGCCACCGGCGGCGAAAGCACCGGTTCCGGGCAGTCCGGCACGGGGTCGACGAGCAACGGCGTGGAGAACACCACCGACTCGGCGGGCCAACCGACCCGGCTGTCCTTCGGACAGACCTACACCTGGAACGGCGGCGAAGCCATCAGCATCGGCGCCCCCAGCGCGTACACCCCGGAGAACGAGTTTCTGCGCGCACCCGAAGGGCAACGCTACGTCGCCTTCGACGTGACCGTGACCAACAAGGGCGACGACGAGTACAACGTGGCCTCGGCGAAGTTCACCGTGCAGCACGCCGGGCAGGCCGCCCAACGCAACTACGCGGCGGGCGACACCCTCGCCGACGTGCAACTGCCCCCGGATGGCGACACGACATTCACCCACGTCTACCAGATCGGCGAATCCACGGGAAAACTCCAGGTCTCGGCACAACCGAACGCTTTCGCCGCCGAGACCGTGTATTTCTCCGGAAAGTTCTGACGGAACATTATCAGGATTTGGCGACTCGATTTTCCGCCGTGCTCGCTCGGCGGAACCCCGCGGCGGCGCCGGTCGCGAGAGCGGGCGTTTTCGGCGCTGCACACCGAAAACACCTGCGAACCACCACGCACAACGAACGTGCTCGATCCAACAAAGCACCACCCCCGCGAGGAGTTCGACCTGCCCCGGTCGAATTCTTTCCCCATCCGAAAGAACCCTCCCGGAAAGGAGCGGTAGACAATGCCGGAAACTCCCGCTGACAACCGGCTGACATCCCTCGTACGCGCACTGCTGAACCGCGAAACCCCACCTCCGACCGAGCGGGTGCGCGGGCTCGTGCTCGCCGCGCTGGAGGACGAGCAGCGACTACGAGCGGCACTCGACGGCACCCACACCCCGATCACCACCGAAGAAACCGAGGACGAGCCCCAACACCACGCCTCGCCCGCCGGCACGTTCCTGCGCGGCATCGAGGTCGGCGGTTTCCGGGGCATCGGAACCCCGACCAGGCTGCCGCTGCACCCCGCCCCCGGCCTGACGATCGTCGCCGGCCGCAACGGCTCCGGCAAGTCCAGCTTCACCGAAGCACTCGAACTCGCGCTGACCGGCAACAGCTACCGCTGGTCCACCGCGAGGCCCGCGCTCTGGAAGGAGAACTGGCGCAACGTCCACCAGGACATCTCCCCGACCGTTCGGGTGGAGCTGGCCGAGGAATCCGCCGGAGACACCTGGATCGACGTGGCATGGCCGGGCAACGGCGAGCCGGGCAGCGACAAGCCGGACCAGCACCGGAGCACCGTCCGGCGTCCCGACGAGAACCCCGAGCTTCCCCCGGAATGGCACCGGGCGTTGGAACTCAACCGTCCGATCCTGTCCTACGAGGAACTGGGCAACCTGTTCGAGGCGGGCCCCAGCAAACTCCACGACGCGCTGGCCAAACTCGTCGGACTGGAACAACTCACCGACGGGGTGCGGCGACTGGACACGCTCGCCAAGGAGCTGGCCACCGCGGAATCGCGGGCCAAAAAACTGCGCGACGAACTCAAGGACGACCTCGACCACAGCGAGGACGAACGCGCGCCCGAACTGCGGAAACAGCTCCGCAAGCACAACCCGGACCTGGAGGCGATCGGCGGATTCGTCACCGACTCCCCCGCCTCCGGCGGGGTGGCGGCCCGGTTGCGCGAGCTGGCCGAACCGGTCCTGCCCGAACAGGCCGAGGTCGACAGCTCCGTGGACCGGCTGCGTTCGGCGCTCGGGGAAGCCGCCGAGCTGGTCGGTGACTCCGTCGCCGGAGCCGAACAGCGCTCGGCGCTGCTGCACCGAGCAGTCGAACTGCACCGCGAGCACGGCGACCAGTCCTGCCCGGTGTGCGGGCAGGCCACACTCGACGCCGAATGGAGTTCACGGGCGCGGCAACGGCTGGACGAGGACGAACAGTGGATCACAGCCGCCCGGCAGGCCCGCGAGGCGGTGCGGCGCGGCGCCGAACGACTGCGTTCCCTCATCGCCCGCGTCCCCGCGCTTCCGGAAACCACGGGCGTCGAACTCGAAAACCTCGAACGAGCCCGCCTGGCCCGAGAGCGCTGGGCGACCCCACCGGAACGTGACAGTGAACTGGCCGAGCACGTGGCCGCCACCCACCCCGAACTCGTGGCGGCCCGCACGGCACTCCGCGAGGAGGCGACGGCTCGCCTGGAACAGTACCGGGACGCCTGGGCACCGATCGCCGAGAAACTGGCGAACTGGCTCGGGGTGATGCGCGAGGTCCGCTCGAAGGCGCAGGACCTCAAGGACGCGCGCACCGCCCACAAATGGTTGCGCGACAACACCAAGCGGCTCCGCAACGAACACCTGCGACCGTTGGCCGAGCACGCGCGTCAGATCTGGTCGCGGCTGCGGCAGCAGAGCAATGTGGACCTCGGGGCGATCGAGCTGACCGGCAACGGCCCCCAGCGGCGGGTGGCGCTGCACGCCGACGTCGACGGGGCCGAGAGCCAGGCACTGGGCGTGATGAGCCAGGGTGAGCTGCACGCGCTCGCGCTGGCGCTGTTCCTGCCCCGTGCGACCATGGATCAGAGCCCGTTCCGGTTCGTGGTGCTCGACGACCCGGTGCAGGCCATGGATCCGGCCAAGGTGGACGGATTCGTGCGGGTGCTGGCGGAGCTGGCCGAACACCGCCAGGTCATCGTGTTCTCGCACGACGACCGGCTCGCCGACTCCGCGCGACGTTCCAACGTGCGGGCACGGATCCTGGAGGTGCAACGCGGCAGGAACTCCGAGGTAACCATCGAGGACTGCCACGACCCCGCGCGCAGCTACGTCTCCGAGGCCCGTGCCGTGGCGAAATCCGACATGGAGCCGCATGTGGTCGATGCGGTGCTTCCCGAGCTCTGCCGGATGGCGGTGGAAGCCGCTGCCTGGGAGGTCTACAGCTCCAAGCGGTTCCACGGCGGGCTGGACCGCGACGAGACCGAGCGCCGCTGGAAGGAGGCCGAGTCGACACGCGGCAAGGTGGGGCTCGCGTTGTGCGGCGAGGGGAGAGCCGACCTCAATTTCTGGCTGGAGGGATATACACGGCGCCGACGCACGCTGGGCATCTGCTCCCAGGGTGCTCACACCGGCTTGAAGTGCTCGGCGGACGAAGCGGTGAAATACCTCGACACCACGGTCGATGACCTGCTGGGGGAACAACGATGAGCCTCTCGGAGAACCTGCTCGACCAGGCCAGGGAATTACTGGAGCACAAGCCGGAGGTCACCGAGCGGTCGACAACCCGGATGGCCGCGCTGCTCGCCCGCCGAGCGGCGGAAACGATCCTCCGAACCGCGTGCGAGAAGTACTGCGGTCGCGTTGATCAGGTGAACACCCGAGCCCTGTTGATCATCGCTGTTCAAGTGCTCGACGACGGAACCGGAGTCCTGCTGGAACGAGCCTGGTGCGAGCTCAGCAGGGCCTGCCACCGGCACGCCTTCGAACTGTCCCCACCGGAATCCGAGGTGCGCGAGCTGATCGGGCTCGTCGAACGCGCAGGCCATCACGACGGAGTCCCGTAAGCCGGTAAAACCTCCTTCCAGCCACTGGGCCGAACGGGGGAAAACGACCTACGTTCGGAAAACCCGGCGGCGACGACTCGATAACGGGCAGCGGGAGCCCGACCGGCCCGCTGCCCCTTCCTCGCCGGTGACCTGCTGATTCAGCGTTCCACACCGGCCGCGGGGAATACACCTGGCCCAACGAAGCACCACCGGCGAGTGCTAGAACGACGGGGAAGTGTGATGACGTCGGATCGCGAACCCCTTCAAGGTGCGGTCGTAGCGGGGAACGACTGCTTTCGAATCCGGCTAACCCTCCCGATCCACGCCGTTCCGAACGACGCGAACTCCCGAGGAGACGTGAGTAAACCTTGACCACCGTCAGGGAACCGAACTCCCCCGACGAACCGGACACCGACGGCCACGACAACCGGCCCGCCCCCGAGAGCGACCCGCTGGCCGACCGCGCGCGGCGACTGTTCCAGTTCCTCGGCGAGGCCCAGCGGCTGCGTACCACCCCGATCCACACCGTCGAGAAGTACCAGTCGGCCCGCTGGACAAGTCAGATCCCGGAACACCCGGCCGTCTCCCTCGCGGGCCGCGACAGCGACCCGACCGAGAGCGGGCACGTGCTCAGCGTCGAACGGCTGCCCAAGCAGGCCCCGCCCCAGCCTTCCGCGCTGCTGGCCGAGTGGCTCGGCGGCTCGATCGAGAACCCGGCGGAAGCGCCCCGGCTGCGCGAGACGGTTCCGGCCGCCTCCGCCCCGAGGACCGAACGCGGCGACGACGAACGCGGCGCGGAACGGTTGCGGCGCGAGGACCACCCGGAGATCGACGAGGCCTACGAGGACTGGGTCGAGGACTGGAGCTCCTGGGCCGAGCGGGAACTGGCCGACCGCCCGGTGCGGGAACTGTACAACGAGCTGTTCGGTTCCTACACCGAACTCGGCAACAACCCGGAGTCGCTGGAGCTGGTGTTGGGAGTCGGCTGCCTGAGCTGGCAGCCCGACAGCCGCACCCGGATCAAACGACACCTGCTGACCACCGCCGCCGGTATCCATCTCGACGACGACTCCGGCACGCTCAGCGTCGTTCGTTCCGATGAGGGCGCGGACGAGTTCACCCTCGAACGGGACATGCTCGCCCCCGAGCTGCTCACCGACGCCGAGAAGCTCAACGAACTGTCCGCCGAGGCCGCCGCGCTGGAGGCGCACCCGCTCGACCGGGAACGACTGGCCGGAGTGATCCGACGGTTCGTGCACACCCTCGACGCCGACGGCCAGTACCGGGACGAGGACGAACCCGCCCGGGCCCAGTCCTACCCCGTCGCCACCTTCGCCCCCGCGATCATCACCCGGAAGCGCTCGCAGCGCGGGATCGTGCGGATCTTCGAGTCGATCGCCGAACAGCTCGCCGAGAGCGGCGCCGTCCCCGCCGGCGTCCGCCCGCTCGTCGACCCGGACCAGCAGCCTGTCGGATCCGAGCGCCCCGGCTCCCCACGCGGTCGGGAGAACGTCGACGAGGAGACCTTCCTGCCGCTGCCGGTCAACGAGAAGCAGCTGCGGGTGGTGCGGCACGTCGACTCGAAACCGCAGACCCTGGTGCAGGGCCCACCCGGCACCGGCAAGACACACACCACGGCCGCGCTGCTGGCGCACCTGCTGGCCCAGGGCAAACGGGTGCTGGTCACCGCGCACACCGACCGTGCGCTGCAGGAGGTGCGTGACAAACTCCCGGAGGAGATCAAACCGCTGTCGGTGGCGGTGGTGGGAAGCTCGCGACAGGACATGTCGGATCTGCGGCTGGCCGTGGACACGATCTCCGACAACACCGAGCACTACGACAGCGAACGAACCACCGAGATCGTCACGGAGTGCTCGAACCGGATCGACGAGGCGCGGCGAGAACGCGCGCGGCTGCACCACGAGCTGGTCGAGGCCAGGCAGCACGAGACCAAGGAACACTCCGTGGGTGGATACCACGGCACGCTGTCCGCCATCGCCCAGCAGCACGCCGCCGACGCGGAACGCTACGAGTGGTTGGACGCGTTCGCCTCGGTCTCGGCCGACAGCGCACCGCCGCTGAACAACACCGAGATCGGCGAATGGCACGGTGCGCTGTACGACAGGGAGATGTCGGCGGAGGAACCGTGGGCGCGGCAACGGCTGGCCGATCCGGCCGAGCTTCCCTCCCCGGAGGATTTCGCCGACCTGGTGACCGGCGAGGCGAAGGCACGCGAGGACGAACAGCGCCACGCCGAACTCAAGGAACACCCCGCGTTCGACGCGGTGAGCTCACTGCCGCCGGCGGCACGGCAGGAGCTGCGGGAGCGGTTGGGCATGCTGGCCGACACCGCGGACGAACTCGCCCGCCGCAGCGAAGCCTGGATGGGCAGCGCCGTGGCCGACGTGCTCTCAGGACGCGGTAGCATCTGGCACTCCCGCTCGGAACGGATCGGCGAACTGGTCAACCGCTGTGAAGCGGCATTGAAACAGCTGGACCCACTCACCGAGGTACGAGCCGACGGGGACGTTTCGGCACTGACCAACCTGGCCAACGGGGTGCTGCAACGACTGCGGAACGGCGAAGTGATCAAGACCCGCTCCGACGGGACCGTCAAACTCGGTGTCTTCACCGCCAAGTGGGTCAAAGAGGCCGAAACGCTCTTCCAGCTGGTTCGGGTCAACGGCAGCGCTCCCACCACCGTCGAACAGCTGGAGATCTTTCTGCACTGGGCCGAGGCCTACCGGACGCTGACCGCGCTGGATCAGAGCTGGCCCGAGGATGTGACCATCCCCGCCGAGGACACCTTCCGCGAGCGGCTGGACTGGCACGTCACCGAAGCGGAACAGCTCGGCCGGGTGCTCAAACTCGGTGGTGAACTGGTCACCGAGGAACAGCGACTGACCGGGGCGGGACTGCCGCGACCCGACTGGAGCGATCTCGGTGCGGTACGCCGCTACGCGGCGCTGGTCGATGCCGTGGCCGCCGTGGAGGCCAGGGCATCGGCAGGCGAACCGTTGCACGAACTCGAAGAGACCCTGGCGGGAACCACACGCTGGACCGACACCGGGGAGTGCGTGCACGCGCTGCTGGAAGCCGTACGAGCCCGCGACATCGCCAACTACGCCGCGCATCACCGCAGGCTGCTGCACCTGCTGGAGATCCGACGGCGCGTGCGGCGGCGCGACGAGCTGGAACAGCGGCTGACCGAAGCGCTGCCGGAGCTACGGGCGGAGGTCGAGGCCGCCGATTCCACGGCGGATCTCTGGACCGAGCGGCTGGCCGACTTCGAGGCGGCCTGGCGGTGGTTGGCCGTGCGGGACTGGGTGAAGCGGCAGCACACGGTCGACGAGAACGAACTGCAGGCCAGGATCAACAGCCTGGAGAATGTGATCCGGCAGCAGAGCGAACGGCTCTGCGCCACGCGGGCGTGGAGCCACGCGGTCGCCCCGGAACGGCTCGGGGGCAGCGCCCGGGCGGACCTGCGCAACTACTCCAACCTCGTCCGACGGCTGGGCAAGGGCACCGGGACACACGCCGAACGGCGGCGCTCGGAGATCCGCGAGGCCATGATGCGCTGCAGGCCGTCCGTGCCGGTGTGGATCATGCCGATTTACCGGATCGCCGAGCAGTTCCGGATCCAGCCGGACATGTTCGACGTGGTCGTGGTGGACGAGGCCTCGCAGGCCGGGCTGGAGGCGGTGTTCCTGCAGTACATGGCGCCGAGGATGGTCGTCATCGGCGACGACAAGCAGGTCTCGCCGATGGGTGTGGGCCTGGACCAGGAGGACCTGCGCAAACTCGCGGGGCAGTACATCGCCGACGACCGCTACCGCAACGCCTGGCAGGACCCGCTGCACAGCCTGTTCGACGACGCCAAGATGCGCTACGGCGGGCAGATCACGCTGACCGAGCACCGGCGGTGCGTGCCGGAGATCATCGAGTTCTCCAACCGGATCGCCTACCAGCCGGACAACATCACGCTGAGCCCGGTGCGCCAGTACGACGCCGACAGGCTCGAACCGTTCCGGGCCCGCCACGTCACCGAGGGCCACCGGAAGGGCGATCTGAACGAGCCCGAGGCCGAGGCACTCGTCGAGGAAATCCAACGATGTGTGGCCGACCCCAGCTACGACGGCAAGACGTTCGGCGTCATCTCGCTGCTCGGTGACGGGCGGCAGGCGCGCCTGATCGAACGCATGCTGCTGGAGCGGCTCTCGCCGCAGGAGCTGGAGCGTCGGCAGCTGCGGTGCGGCACCCCGCCCGATTTCCAGGGCGCCGAGCGCGACGTGATCTTCCTGTCCATGGTGGAGGCCAGAAGCGAGCACAAGCGGATCAGCCCGCTGACCAAGCGGGAGCACGTGCAGCGCTTCAACGTGGCGGTCTCCCGCGCCAAGGACCAGGTGTGGTTGTTCCACTCGGTGGGTCTTTCCGAGCTGCACAACACCGAGGACATGCGATACCAGCTCCTGGAGCACTGCTACAGCATGATCGACGGCGGTGCTCGCACGGACGCGGGCGAGTTGGTGAGCGCGGTCTCCGAGGACCAACGCGACACCAGATTCGACTCGCTGTTCGAACAGCGGGTGTTCAACCGGCTGGTCAGCAGGGGCTACTCGGTGATTCCGCAGTACTCCGTGGCGCCCTACAAGATCGATCTGGTGGTGATCGGCAGCAAGGCGCGGCTGGCCGTGGAGTGCGACGGCGACGCCTGGCACGGACCCGAGGCCTACGAACGCGATCTCGCCCGGCAGCGCGAGCTGGAACGCTGCGGCTGGACATTCCACCGCATCAGGGAGTCGGCGTTCTACGTGGACCAGGGGAACGAGCTGGAATCGCTGTGGCGCGCACTGCATCAGGCCGGGATTCGCCCCAGGGGAGCCGAGCCGGAGGTCGTGGAGCAAGCCGGGACGACTACGGCCGAGGAAGCGGTTGCGGAGGTCGAACCCGGCATCGCGCCGGTTGAGCACTCCACGGCTGGCACAACAACCACGGTTGTCGATGTCGATACTCGCCCCACGGGAGCCGACGAGATCGCGGATTCCGTCGTCACCGACGAGGTCGTCACCGAGGAGAACGAGACGGAGCAACTCCACCTCGCGACTTCGACGGACGAGGCGGAATCAGACCCCGTGGAGGAGGATTCGGAGTTCACCGATGAGGAATCCGTTTCCGATCTGCCCGAGTACGAGGAGCACACGAACGCTCTGCTGCCGCCCTACGATCTCACCCGCAAACAGATCGCGGAGGGACTGCGAGACATCGTGGCCTTCGAGGGACCGGTCACCGGGGAACGCCTGACCCGGGCCTACGCCCAAGCCTACGGCGGACGGCGGCGAAAGGAGATCACGAAAACCCTCAACTCCGCCATATCCGCGGCCGTGCAGAGCAAAATGCTGGTACAGGACGCACCGCTGCGGGAAAGCGGCATCAAAGGCCGCACGTTCCGGCTGCCGGAACAACCACCCGTTCGCGTTCGCGCGGCGGGGCCACGGACCATCGAAGAGATCCCACCTCGGGAACTCGCGACCGTACTCGAAGAGCAGGCGTCGCTGTACGGCTGGCTGGACGAGAAACGACTGTTCCGTGCCGTACTGCGCCGCTTCGGCTGGAGGCAGCTGACAGCTAAGTCGGAACAGCGGTTGCGGACGATCACACCACTAGTGGACGAGGAGGAAGCCTAGCTTCTCGCGGCAAAGCACGGCGTTCCGCGCCGAGAACCAGGCGTGAGGCCGCGAGCGGCCACCACGTGATGACGGCGGGTCCGGGAATCGGATCGAATCACGTGGTGGCCGCGAACACGGCACGAGGGAGCACTTGGAGCGTTCCTAAGAACGAAAACCGTACGAACTACCCGTTACTCCACTCGGACGGGAACCGCGGGACATCTCCCCGAGTCCCGATCAGAATCCGGTGTTGCCGTTACAGGTGACCATCGCGTACTGCCCATTGCTGGTGTTCTCGGCAAGCACCTCGCCGTCCACGGTGATCTTGCAGGTGATGTCGCCACCGTTCTGCCCGTTCTGGGCGCTGAGGGCGTAGAACTCCATTCCCTCGGTGGCATCGGCGGTTTTCGACCACGGCAACTCGGCGTTCGTGTTCTGGCTGGTTTGCCCACCCTTACCGAAGGTGATAGAGCTCGCGCCGCCGGAACCGGTGACCTTGTAAACCACCTTGCCTGCCCCGGCGTTGGCCTGGTTCCCGCCGGAACCACCTTGGTTGGTGCCCGACTGAGAGCTCGACTGTTCGCTCCCCTGCCCCTGGTTCATTTCGTCGAGCTGTTTGTCCACCTCGTTCACGAGCACGGTGAACACGACGATGGAGACGACGAAGGCGATCACACCGGCAGCGAGCCCGATGTAGCTCATGACCATGTTGGTAGCAGTGCCCTTGTGGGACCGCACCACGGCGATGATTCCGAAGATGATCGCCAACGCCCCCAGGATGAAACCGAAGAAGCCGATGATCGGAATCCAGGCCAGCAGGATACCGACGAGCCCCAGCACCAGAGCGGTGATGCCCATGCCGTTCTTCGGCGCCGCAGCCGGCGTACCCGGCTGCTGGTACATGTCCGTCACTCTCTCTCCTCACAAGAACTTCACAGGATCCGAACTATTATCGCTTCACTACACTTCTGCGTTTCGGAATATGAAGTCACGAAAGAAACACGATCGGGACACGCTGAAGCCTCGCCCCCGTACGTAAAGCTCCGGTTCCGACAGGTGTCGCTTCCGGAGTCAGAACTGTCTTCACCGCACCAACGTGTTCACCGAGACGCGAGATCCCTGGAGCATCACGGGTCTCCTCCGGGGGACGCACCTGGCCGCGAAATTCAGCGACGTTCGACAATCCTCGCCGCGCGAGGTGTCAGTACGCGGTCATGTTGAGACCATACGGCGCTAAGCCCCACCCGATGCACCGGTGAGGGTGTCGAGCAGCACGGCATGGTGGATGCTTCTGGCCCGCAAAGTCCTCACTAATCACCACACCCGCATGACCTTCCCCGTCGGTTTCCGGCCGTATCGGTTTCCGGCTGTATCCGACTTCAACCGTGCGCACTGCCGCCGGAGAATTCAGTGCGCGTAACCAACACTCGATAGTGGTCGCTGTAGCACCTGATCAGCGGCTGGTGGTAGCAGCGGCGGGCGAGCAGTATGAAATACCGCTGCTGCGCGGCAGTAGTGGACTGCTGGGATGGGAGAGAGAGCAGGAATCAAGTCGGAAATCACTCCCATCGAACCGCTCACATTGAGAAGAAGGTAACTCAATTGTCGAAACGTCTATCCATCCTGATCTCGACGGTCGCCGCACTCGTGCTCTCGGTTGGCACGGTGTCCGCATCGGCGACACCGGCACCGCAGCGAGACTCGGCAGTGCCCGAGCGCCCCGTGGCCGCTACGTTGGTCGCGGAAACACCAGAAGTCGACAGTATGACCACAAAGGTGCACAAAGCGGCCCCGACGGTCTGGTGCGTCGATGGCTACTACAAAGGAATCTACCGCGGCAGAGGTTGTTTCAAGAACCACGGCGATCATGTGACCGCCTACGACGCCTACGCGGACGGCAAGCACATCAGAACGGACTGGTACACCGACTATGGTCGGGAAGGAGCATGCACCGATGGTGGTGACGCCGGTGGCGACGACTGCAACTACAACATGCGGGAAAACGGCTACCTGAAGTTCCAAGTGGAACTCCGGAACGGAAGCAAGCTGGTCGCTCAATCCAGTTGGGACGGCTACCACCCGATCGGACAGTGAACCGGGAGGTCGGTACAGCGCAGTAGGCGTCCCGGCGGGGCGCCTACTGCGCTGTACCGTAGCTTACCTCTGCTGCCGTATTCAGCAGCGGAAGCGAGCCGCTGGTTCGACCGAGTTCGGCGTGGCCCGGAGCGGTGGCCCCTGCCCCGAGTTTTCCTCCGCTGTGAGCGCCCGTTCGACGATCTCCGCCGAACCAGGACAAGGCAATCGGTTACCTTGAACACATGCAGCGGTACGTGCCGCCCGATATTCCCGTCAAGGTGTCGAGCAGGACCGCGTGGTGACTATTCGTGACCTGCATAGTCCTCGGCGGACTGAGTGGAAGCATCATGACGTTATATCTCGCCATGCCCTATGTGGCCGGACGAATCGGCTCACCTCAGTTCCTACTGGGATGGCTGTTCTGCACCTTGACGTTCGGCTTCCAGATATACAACTGGCGATCGATCTATCACAGAGCACTGCGGCAGGAAGCCGAGCGGGCGGGGCGGGCCGAGAGCTCCACAGGATCGTGAAACACAACCGGCCCGGGAAAGCTCAGCACCTTCCTACAGCGGCCCAGAACGCGTTGCGGGCGCCCTCCGGAACCTCGTCCGAATCGGGGTGCCAGTCGACGGCGTGCACCAGCCCCGGCTCCACGAGTTCGAGGTCGCCCAGCAGCGCGGCGAACTCGTCCACCGAGCGGTGCCTGGCCTTGTGGCTCGTGTCGCGGTACAGCCGCGAGATCTCCTGGACCCGCTCGGGCTCGTCGTAGTGGTCGGTGATGTGTGAGGCCACCAGGAAACTGCCCGGCGCCACCGCACGGCGGTAGGACTCGACGAGCTCGGCCGGTCCTTCCTCGTCGCCGACGAAGTGCAGCACGGCCGCCGCCAGCACGGCCACCGGCTCGTCGAAGTCGAGCAACCCGGCCACACCGGGTTCGGCCAGCACCTCGTCCGGCTTGCGCAGATCGGCCCTGCTGATCGTCGCGTTCGCGACACCGTCCAGGAGCTGGCTGGTGTGGGCCACCGCCACGGGCTCGTTGTCGACGTAGGCCACCCGTGTCGAGCTGTCCCGCTCGTGGGCGATCTGGTGCACGTGCCCCACGGTGGGAATGCCGGAACCGAGATCCAGGAACTGACGAACCCCCTGATCGAGGCAGAACCGCACCGCCCGCTGCAGGAACGCCCGGTTGGCACGCGCACCGGGGATCATGGTGGGCGTGATGCCCACCGCGCGCTCCGCGGCCTCCCGGTCCGCGGCGAAGTTGTGCGACCCACCGAGGTAGAAGTCGTACATCCGCGCCGCGTTCGGCGTACGTACGTCGATACCCTCGATACCAGCCGGTTCACCGGTTGCCATACCACGCGCTCCCCACGATTCCGTTGACTGCTCAGCCGGAAGCCTACCCACGCGAGTGTGAATCGCGAAGAGGTACAGCGCGATACCGACCACCGGAGCGCGGTTGGCGGGCACCGGCTCAGTGCCGGGCCGCGACGTCGACCATTCCGCTGACCTCGGCGACCAGTTCGAAGGAACGCAGCCAGGCATCCCGTTCCGGAGCCAGCGAGGTGACCATCAGCTCGTCGGCCCCGGCGTGCTCGGCGAAACCGTCCAGGTAGTTCTTCACCTCGTCGGCGGTACCCACCGCCGAGTAGGTCAGCATCTGCTGCGCCTGCTGCCCGGCTGGTGAGTCCAGAGCGCTGTCGGCTTCCTCACGGGTGAGGTCGCGGCCGGTGAGCATCCGCAGCCTGCTGCGCTTGGCTGCCTGTAGCTGTTCCCGCGCCTGCTCGGTGGTGTCGGAGGCGACGACGTTGACACCCGCGATGACGTACGGTTCCGACAGCTGTTCGGAGGGGGTGAACTCACGCCGGTACACCGACACGGCGTCCTCCAGCGCGTTCGGGGCGAAGTGCGAGGCGAACGAGTACGGCAGGCCGAGCGCGGCGGCGAGTTTGGCGCCGAACAACGACGAGCCGAGGATGTAAAGCGGCACACCGGTCCCCTTGCCGGGTACGGCCTGCACTCCCTGCACCAGGGACTTCTCCCCCAGGTACCCCTGCAGTTCCTGCACGTCCTGCGGGAAGGTGTCGGCCGCCTTCGGATCGCGGCGCAGCGCCTTCGCGGTGTTCTGGTCGCTGCCGGGCGCCCTGCCGAGGCCGAGGTCGATACGCCCGGGATGCAGCGTCTCCAGGGTGCCGAACTGCTCGGCGATGGTCAGCGGGGCGTGGTTCGGCAGCATGACGCCGCCCGCACCGAGGCGGATCGAGCTGGTGTTGGCGGCGATGTGCCCGATGATGACGCTGGTGGCCGAGGAGGCGATGCGGGACATGTTGTGGTGTTCGGCGTACCAGATGCGCCGGTATCCCCACCGCTCGGCTCGTTGCGCCAGGTCGATGCTGGCCCGCAGGCTGTCTCCCGGGGTTTCGTCATGACCGATGGTGGCGAGATCGAGTACGGACAGTGGGACACCCATGGCAAACGAATCCTTCCGCGCGGGCACCGGGACGAGCACGGTCATAGTTGTTACGACCAACCGGTCGAACGCGTTCACCCGCGACGGCTATTCCCGTTATTACGCAGATCACCTCTGTCGGAGCCCGTGGCACGGCCGTGTTAATCACGCGTCTCCGGCGGAACCAGGCACGGATCCCGGAAGACTTCCTCGGTGATCACCACCGCTGCCCCGCGCACGGCGGCGGTGAAGCCGAACACCGAGGCGATGACCGGGCATATCGCCGAGCGGCCCGCCACGGCTCTGCTCCGCAGTTCCCGCATCGCGGTCGGCACCACGTAGGAGGAGACCGTGGCGAAGTAGCCGCCGAGCACCACGACCCCCGGGTTGAGCATGTTGACCGCGATCGAGATCCCGATGCCGAGCCAACGGCCGATCTCGTCGAGACCGGCCAGCGCCTGCTGATCACCGGCCTCGGCGCGCTGCAGCAGTATCCGTGCCTGCTCGTCCGGATCCCGGAGGGTTCCGACCAGGTCCGGCGCGGCGGTTCGGACCGCCGCGGCCAGCCCGATCTTGGTCTCCAGGCAGCCGTGCTGCCCACAACGACACTTGCGTCCATAGGGGTCCACCGGGAAGTGCCCGATCTCCCCGCTGTAACCGTCCGAACCGCGCAGCAGTCGCCCCCCTGTGATCAGGCCGGAACCGATACCGAGTTCGCCGGTCAGATACACCAGTTCGGATACGGTGTTGGCCTCGTCGCCGAACTCGGCCAGCGCCGCCAGGTTGGCCTCGTTGTCGACGGTGATCGTGATTTCCGGATCGAGATCGAGTCGGTCACGCAGCCACCCGGTGATCGGCACGTCCTGCCAGCCCAGATTCGGCGCGTGGCGCACGGTGCCACTGGGCACGTCCACCAGTCCCGGCACCGCCACGCCGACGCCGACCAGCCGGAGACCCGAACTCTCCAGCTCGGTGATCGCCTCACCCGCGAGCCGAGTCAGCTCACCGACAGTACGGGAAGATCCCACCCGGACCGCGTCGAAGCCGACCCGACGATCGAGCAGCACCCGCTCCGCGAGGTCCACCCCACGCACCGCGAGACAGTTCGCGTTGACCTCCAGCCCGAGGGCGACCGCCGATCCCCCGTCGAGTTCGAGAATCCGCGAGGGGCGGCCGACGTTGCCCGCCTGCTTCCTTCCGGTCTCGCGGATCAGCCGCCGTCCGATCAGCTCGTTGACGAGATTGGACACCGTGGCCTTGGTCAGCCCGGTACGGGCGGCCAACGCGGCACGGGAATCCACCCCGGCCGAGCGGATCTCGCCGAGGACGCGAGCCAGATTGCCCCGACGAACCGCGGACTGGCCGACGACTCCACGCCCGTTGTCCCGGTTGACTTCGTTGTCGTAGCCGCGCACCCGGCCCCCTCTCGCACAGGGACAGCGGGAAAACTAACCCATTGTTATCGGAAACGCCATACCCCACGGAAGTCGGGAAATCCCGCGGAACTCGTGAACGACGAATCAGCACAACCACCGGGTTTTACACTTATGGCGCCTTGACACAGCGACACGAAAGCTGTTGCCAGGACGGGCAGCGCGGAGACGACCGAAAACCGTACCGGATACGAATTTTCCCGACGAACCCGGTGAAGAGCGTCCTTCAGCTGTGCTTTCGCCTCTTGACCGAGAACGGGGAAATCAGGCGACGACCACCGATAACACCACTGTTCCGGACCGGAGCGGATCACGGCGGAACCGCGTTTCCGAGTCACGTCCCGTCGAGTCCGGTCTCGGAGTGAACCTCGGGGCAGTGAACCCGTGACAGTAAACCTCGTGGCAAGGCGCCGCGCGGCCGTTCGGCCCGGTGCGGGCGTACCACGCGGCGCCACGGAGCGTTTCCGGTGAACGACTTCCGCTCAACCGGAGCGCGCGGGGAGCGTGAACCGCCAGCCCTCATCGCGCAGGCGCGGGACGACTCGGGAGACCGCCTCCACGGTCTGGCCGCGCTCGCCCCCACCGTCGTGCAGCAGCACGACACCTCCCGGCGAGATACCGTTCATCAGCCGACTGACCAGCACGTCCGTACCGGGGCGGTTCCAGTCGGCCACCGAAAGGCTCCAGCCGAGCGGCTGCATCCCCATGTCCGCGGCCACACTCGGAGTTTCGCCCCAAGCACCGTAGGGAGCCCGGAAGTAACGGATCTCGGCTCCCGGCACCGCCTCGTGAATCACCTCGTTGGTGGCCCGCAGGTTCGCCCTGATGTCCGCGGGCGACCAACTGCTCATGTTCTCGTGTCGCATCGTGTGGTTGCACAGGACGTGGCCCTCGGCGACGATGCGCCGCACCAGCTCGGGATTTTCCCGCACATGCTGGCCCCACAGGCAGAAAACGGCCTTGACGTGACGCTCGCCGAGCAGGTCGAGCAAGCGCGAGGTCTCTCCCGCGTTGGGGCCGTCGTCGAAGGTGAGCGCCACGGTGCGTCCCGGTTGTCCGGTCGAGTCGACCACGGTGGCGTTCGCGGCTGTGCCGGGCCCCGCCTGGGAGGGCCCCGCCTGGGCGAGGGTTGCCGAGCCGAGCGAGAGCCCGAGCACCAGCAGCGGCACGAGCAAGCGTTTGGTGGTTCGCCGATGTCTTCCAGGGGTCATGACGGGTCCCTTCGGCGTGTGCTGGGTGAGGCTCCGGGAAATAGTTCGACGGGAATTTCCGGAGCACGGGAAATATAGGGTCGGCACCGGGCACTGTCAATGTCCGCGAAGGCGAGTCCCGACATCCGAGGGTCATCCCGCCTGCTCATCGTGAGCCGAATTCGGATACATCATTCCACAGTGTACTGTGTTTTATCTGGAAAAATTTTGTTTTGGACGATCAGGAGTACCGCCCACTGGGTAACAAGCGGGTTTCCGGAACATTTACGGAAACCATTGACAGATCGACGTGGCCTGGTCGACATTGTTCGGTGTCGACAGACCTCGATCACCGTTGATCCTGGTCATGCGCGCGAATCGCTCCATCGACGGACCGTCGAGTCGTATCAACCGTTCGAACTCCACCGATCCGAACCGGAGGAAGCATGAACACCGACGATTTCACACCGAACTCATTCGGCCGCAGGAGTTTCCTCGGAGGCGCGGGAACACTGGCGCTGGGCGCGGGCGCACTGATGCTGCCCGGAACCGCCTACGCGGCCAGGACCATCACGCAGAACGAGACCGGCACCCACAACGGGTTCTACTACACGTTCTGGACCAATGGCGGAGGATCGGTTTCGATGACCCTGTCCTCCGGAGGCAGTTACAGCACCTCGTGGACCGACTGCGGCAACTTCGTCTGCGGCAAGGGCTGGAGCTACGGTGGCCGCAGGAACGTGTACTACTCCGGCAGCTTCTACCCCTCCGGCAACGGCTACCTGACCCTCTACGGATGGACGTCGAATCCACTCGTGGAGTACTACATCGTCGAGAGCTACGGAACCTACCGCCCCGGAGGCAGTGACCACCGGGGCACGGTCTACAGCGACGGCGGTACGTACGACATCTACCGGACGATGCGGTACAACGCCCCCTCCGTGGAGGGCACCGCGACCTTCCCGCAGTTCTGGAGCGTTCGGCAGTCCCCGAGGACGGGGGGAACCATAACCACCGGTAATCACTTCGACGCCTGGTCCTGGCAAGGCATGACCCTGGGAAGCTTCGATTACTACATGGTCCTCGCGACGGAGGGCTACCAGAGCAGTGGGAACTCCAACATAACGGTCAACGGCTGAGCCGCCTTTTCGGGAAGAGTCTTCTCGAAAGGAACGCTTTCTCCGGCGGCATCGCACCGCGCTCGGGACGATGCCGCCGTCCCCGTTCTCGCTCCCACCACCGCCCCGAAACAGCTCCCCCTCGTCGGGGCGGCACACGTGCTTTGTGGGAGCGCTCCAAAACTACCCCACGAGGAGCCACAGAAATGCTGCGAGCGTTACGCGACCACGGCAGGCTCGGCAGGCTGTGCGCGGTACTGACCGCCAGCGCCGGACTGCTCACCCTGCAGACGGCACCCGCGCTGGCCACACCGGACGCGGCGGAAACTTCCGGCGTCGGCGCACAGGCTCCGGCACGAACCCCGCTCAAGGATCTGACCGACAACCACGTCGGCAGCGCCGTAGCCGCTTCGGCGTTGGTGAACGAGGGTGACTACCGTTCGGTGCTCACCGACGAGTTCAGCAGCGTGACCGCCGAGAACGCCATGAAATGGTCGGTGCTGGAGCCGAACCGCGGCCAGTACGACTGGTCCGGCGCCGACGCGATCATGGACTACGCGCGGCAGAACGGCAAAAGCGTGCGCGGGCACACGCTGGTCTGGCACAAGCAGCACCCGAACTGGCTGAACAATCTCTCCGCCTCCGAGCTGCGGTCGGCGGTGAAGAATCACATCACCACGGTGGTCAACCGCTACGAGGGCGAGATCCGAGCGTGGGACGTGGTCAACGAGGTGTTCGACTCGAACGGCGTCCGACGTGACTCGATTTTCCAGCGGAAACTCGGTGACGGCTGGATCGCCGACGCCTTCCGCTGGGCCCACCAGGCCGATCCGTCGGCGAAACTCTACATCAACGACTACAACACCGGTTGGGTCAACGACAAGAGCAACGCGATTTACGACCTGGTGCGGTCGTTGCGGCAGCAGGGCGTGCCGATCCACGGTGTCGGGTTCCAGACGCATCTGTCGATCGACTACAGCTTTCCCGGTGGTTACCAATCGAACCTGCAGCGGTTCGCCGATCTCGGGGTGGACGTCGCCATCACCGAGGCCGACGTGCGGATGACGCTGCCCGCCACCAACAGCAAGCTCAACACCCAGGCCGACTACTACGAGCGGCTCTGGAACGCCTGTGAGGCGGTCTCGCGCTGCGTGGAGTTCACCACGTGGGGCTACACCGACCGGCACTCCTGGGTGCCGAACACGTTCGAGGGGCAGGGAGCGGCCTGCCTGTTCGACGAGTCGCTGAACCCGAAACCCGCCTACAACCGGATCAATCCCACCGCCTGAGCGTTGGCCGTGGGGCGCGCGACGGTTGTGCGTCGTGCGCCCCGCAGGCGGAGCATGCGGAGCCACCGGCCTCACGCCTCCACAGGAACGAGTCACCGAGTGCCCACGCACCACTGTGCACTCATCCCTTCGGGGGATGAAGTGTGTTCATATCATTACGATATGTTGACCCTTTCCTGTGCTCCTCCCCTGGAAACGAGGACGGCTCATGGCTATCGAGACAAACGTTCCCGCCCCCAGCTCCGTGCCAGTGGGAGTTGATCCCACACGGGCGAGCATCGCGCGGGTCTACGACGCCGCTCTGGGCGGCAAGGACAACTACGCCGTCGACCAACAGGTGCTGGCCGAGATCAAAACGGCGGCCCCCGAGATCCGGGACATGGCCTGGGCGAACCGCAATTTCCTGATCAGGGTCGCACGGTTCCTGACCAACGAGACCGACGTTCGCCAGTTCATCGACTGCGGCTCCGGCCTGCCGACCGCGGAGAACACTCACCAGGTCGTGCAACGCCTCGACGATCAGGTGCGGGTGTGCTACGTGGACAATGACCCGGTCGTGCTGGCCCACGGCAATGCCCTGCTGGCCGACAACGAGGGCACTCACATCGTCGATGCCGACATCTACAAACCGGAGCAGATCTACAACCACGAAGTGGTGGCCCGAAACATCGACTTCGAGCAACCCGTGGGACTGCTGCACATCAGCACCATTCACCACTATCCGGACGACGACTACGTGGAACTGATGCGCCGCTACATCGAGCCCCTGCCCTCGGGCTCCTTCGTAGCCGTGTCGCACTTCCTCGACCCGCAGACTCCGGAACTGAGTCCCCTGGCACGCCGCCTCGAGGACATCATGACCCAAAGCGCCATGGGTTCGGGGGTGTTCCGCACCCAAGAGCAGATCGCGGAGATGGTGCCCGGCATGGAGATCATCCAGCCCGGCCCCGGGCTGGAGCCCGGGGTGGTGATCTGCGACCAGTGGTGGCCGGACGGGCCGAAACTGCGTGCGTACAAGGACGTCGAACGCTGCGTGGGCTGTGTGGTCGCCCGCAAGCCCTGAACGATCCGTTCACCTCCCGGCGAGCGGCTCCGGCCGCCCCGGGCGGGCCTCCGCGCGGAGCGGAGGCCCGCCCGGGAACCGACGCGAGGCGTGTTCGATTCCGAACGCAACCGGCGGACGACGTGCCGGAGCGCTCGCCAGTGTCCGAGGAGACCACCCCGCGGTGGGCATGCGGCCGCGCTCTCGTCCGCTACGCCAGGTCGGATCCTCTTCCGGCCACAATCACGCCCGCATCACTCCGCGATGCGCTCGCCGGTGGCCGCCGAGAAGGCGTGCACGGCCTCCGGCCGGATGCCCAACCGCACCGACTCGCCGAGCGCGGGTGCCGAACGCGGTTGCGCGCGCGCCACGACCCCGTGCCCCTCGTCCGGCACGCTGCAGTGCAGGTACACATCGGAGCCGAGCTCCTCGACGAGATCGACGGTCGCCGCCATCCCTTCTTCGGCCGACCCCACAACCCGCACGTCCTCGGGACGAATTCCGATCGTGACGCTTCCGCCGCCTTGGGCCGCTTCCTCGCGGACGGCACGCGAGACGGGAAGCGCGGTATCACCGGCGCGAACGGTCTCCCCGTCGAGCTCGCAGTCGAGCAGGTTCATCGGGGGCGAGCCGATGAACCCCGCCACGAACGCGTTGGCGGGCCGCTCGTAGAGCTCGCGCGGGCTCGCGCACTGCTGCAACACCCCGTCGTGCAGCACCGCCACCCGGTCGCCCATGGTCATCGCCTCGACCTGGTCGTGGGTGACGTAAACCGTGCTCACACCCAACCGGCGCTGCAGTCCCGCGATCTGCGAACGGGTCGAGACCCGGAGCTTGGCGTCCAGGTTGGACAGCGGCTCGTCCATCAGGAACACTCGCGGCTCCCGCACGATGGCCCTTCCCATCGCCACCCGCTGTCGCTGCCCGCCGGACAGCGCCCTGGGCTTGCGATCCAGGTACTGCTCCAGGTCGAGCAGTTTCGCCGCCTCGCGCACCCGCTGTTCGATCTCCGGTTTCGGAGTCTTGGCCATCCGGAGCGCGAAACCCATGTTGTCGGCGACGCTCATGTGCGGATACAGCGCGTAGTTCTGGAAGACCATGGCGATGTCGCGATCCTTCGGCGAAAGACCGGTGACGTCGTGTTCCCCGATACGGATCGCACCGGAGTCCACGTCCTCCAGCCCGGCGAGCATCCGCAGACTGGTGGACTTGCCGCACCCGGATGGCCCGACGAGTACCAGGAACTCGCCGTCGGCGATGTGCAGGTCGAGACCGTCGACCGCGGGGTGTTCCGATCCCGGATACACCCGAGTGGCCCGGTCATAGGTGATGGTCGCCATCATCGACTCCTTTCCGGCGGCCTGCCGGCTGCCGGGGCCCGCCTCGACGGCGGCCCCGGGCTTCGGGACGAGCGGGAAATCAATCGGCCAACCACACCGCGGTGTCCGGCGGCAGTGACGAGCCGGCCGGCTCGTCACTGGACAGCAGGACCCGTTGGTGTTCGGGCAGTTCGCACGGTTCGTCGGAGAGGTTCACCACGCAGCGGAAGCCGGGTGTGCGGGAGAACGACAGCACCTCTCGCGGCGAGTCGTTCCAGACGAGGTCGCCCTCGCCGAGGGCCGGATACTCGCGGCGGAGACGCAGTGCCTCGCGGTACAGCTCCAGCATCGAGTCGGACCGGCCCTGCTGGCTCGCCGCGGTGTACTCGGCCCAGCCTTCCGGCTGCGGCAGCCACGGTTCGGCCTCTCCCGAAGGGCTGAACCCGAACGGAGGTCGCGAACCGGACCAGGGCAGCGGAACCCGGCAGCCGTCACGACCGCGTTCGGCGTGCCCGGTGCGTTCCCAGATCGGGTCCTGCAGGAACCGTTCCGGAATGTCCTCGACCTCGGCCAGGCCGAGTTCCTCGCCCTGATACACGTAGGCGCCCCCGGGAAGCGCCAGCATGAGCAGCGCGGCCGCGCGAGCACGGCGAGTTCCCAGGCTCAGGTCGAGCGGCCCCTCGGCACGGTAGTTCTCACCCGGGGCCCAGCTGTGCTGCGGACGGCCGTACCGGCTGACGTGGCGCACCACGTCGTGGTTGGACAGCACCCAGGTGGCCGGAGCGCCCACCCGCCAGAGGCTCGACGTGGTGGAGTCGATGGTCTCGCGCAGGTCCTGGGCGTCCCACCGGCAGCGGAGGAACTCGAAGTTGAAGGCGGTGTGCAGCCCGTCCGGCCGCACGTAGTTTGCCAACCTGTGGGGGCTGTCGGCTCCCGCCTCGGCTACGAACTTGCGTTCGCCCGGGTACTCCTCGGCGATCGCACGCCACCGGCGGTAGATCTCGTGCACCCCGTCGCGGTCCCAGTGCGGGTGCTGCCCGTCGAGGTATCCCCGCGTGTTGTCGCTGGAGATCACATCGGGCAGTTCGGCGTCCTTGACCAACCCGTGGGCGACGTCGATCCGGAAGCCGTCGACCCCCCGGTCGAACCAGAACCGCAGGATGTCCTCGAACTCCTCGTGGACCTCCGGGTGGTCCCAGTTCAGGTCGGGCTGCTCGGGCGCGAACAGGTGCAGGTACCACTCCCCCGGCGTGCCGTCCTGCTCGGTCACCCGGGTCCAGGCAGGTCCGCCGAAGCGGGAGATCCAGTTGTTGGGGGGATGCTCACCGTGCTCGCCACGACCGGGACGGAAGACGTACCGCGCCCGTTCGTCGCTGCCGGGGCCGGCCTTCAGCGCGGCGCGGAACCACTCGTGCTGGTCGGAGGTGTGGTTCGGCACGATGTCCGGAAGAACCCGGATGCCGTGCTCGTGTGCCTGGGTGATCAGTCGTTCGGCGTCGGTGAGCGTGCCGAAGCGCGGGTCGATGTCGCGGAAGTCGGCGACGTCGTAGCCGGCATCGGCCTGCGGGGAGACGTACCAGGGGGTGATCCAGATGGCGTCGACTCCCAGATCCCGCAGGTAGGGCAGCCGGGAGCGGATTCCCTCGATGTCGCCCATACCGTCGCCGTCGGCGTCGGCGAAACTGCGGATGTAGATCTGGTAGATCACCGCGTCCCGCCACCACGGTGTGGTGCCTGGCTCGGAGGAATTCGGCACTGTGCGCTCCTTCGGTAACTCGGAAAGGCCTTCGGTGATTCGGGAAGGCGAGGTCACGCCGGTCCGGCCGTGACCGGAAGGCGTTATTTCAGGCCGCCGGAAGTCAGTCCGGCGATGATCCTTCGCTGGAAGATGAGCACCCCGATGACCAGCGGAATCGTGACGATCACCCCGGCGGCCATCTGGGTGCCGAAGGGTTGGTCGTACTGGGTGGCGCCGGTGAACTTCGAGATCGCCACCGTGACCGTCTGCATGTTCTGCTCGTTGACCATGGACAGGGCGATGATGAACTCGTTCCAGGCGAGGATGAAGGTCAGGATCGCCGTGGTGAACATGCCGGGCGCGGCCAACGGGACGATGATCCTGCGAAAGGCCTGTCCCGGCGTGCAGCCGTCGACCATGGCCGCCTGCTCCAGTTCCTGCGGCATCTGCCGGAAGAACATGGTCAGGTTCCACACCGCGAGCGGAAGCGCGAACGACAGGCTGGGCAGGATCATCGCCTGGTAGGTGTTGATCCAGCCGATGTCGGTGAACAGCCGCAGCAGCGGGACGATCAACGAGATCCCCGGGAACATGCTTGTCGCGATGATCAGCGAGAGCACCAGGTTCTTCCCCCGAAAGGCCAGCCTGGCCAGGGCGTAGGCGGTCGAGGTGCCGATGATCAGCGTGAGGATCGTGGTCGTCGACGCCACGATCAGGCTGTTCAGCAGCGCGCGGCCGAATCCGGTGCCGGGCTCGAACACGGCCCGAAAGTTCTCCAGCGACCAGGTGCGCGGCAGCGGGCTCAGATCGTACTGGTCGGCGGGCCTGCGGAACGCCGTGACCACCATCCAGTAGAAGGGGGCCAGGCAGTAGAGCACGATACCGGCCACGCCCAGTATCGGAAGCCACTTCTTGATCTCGAAGCGGCGGCGCGTGATTCGACGCGCGTTCCCGGTTGCCGTAGTCATCGCGCACTCCCCTTTCCGCGCCGGAATCGAGCTCCACGACTCTTGGACACCTGCGAGCGGGCCTCACCGATCACGTCGGCTCCGAGCAGCTTGACGAACACGAACGCGATCAGCGCCACGTAGGCGAACAGCAGGGTGGCGTAGGCGGCGGCAGGGCCGTAGTGCACGTTCGTCGCCTCGGAGAAGGCCAGCATGGACAACGTCTCGACCGAGTCCTTCTGCTGTCCGATCAGGATGAACGGCAGGTCGAACATGCGCAGCGCGTCCAGCATCCGGAACAGCACCGCGACCACCAGGGCGGGTTTCACCAGCGGCAGCGTGATGTGCCAGAACCGCCGCCAAGGGCCCGCGCCGTCCACGGTGGCCGCCTCGTGCACCTCGCTGGAGATGACCTGCAACCCGGCCAGCACCAGCAGCCCCACGAAGGGGGCCGTTTTCCACACCTCCGCGGTGATCACGGCGATCTTCGAGGCGGTGGCCTGCGAGCTCCACAGCACCTGCTGGTTCAACATCGCGTTCGCCACGCCGTCCGGCGCGAAGATCCACCGCCACAGCAGTGCGGACACCGCGGTGGGAATCGCCCACGGCACGAGCACACTCGCCCGCACCAGTCCGCGACCGCGGAACGCCTGGTGCATCACCAGGGCCATGGCCATTCCCAGCACCGCCTCCAGCGTGACGGTGACCACCGTGAAGAAGGTGGTGTTCCAGAAGGCGTTCCAGAATCGTTCGGCCGCCGGGCCGAACAGGATGTCGGCGTAGGTTCCCAGCCCGACGAACTGGCGTCCCTCGACCACGAATCCCTGTGCGTCGAGCCGCTGGCCGGAGACGAACAGCGACTGGTACAGCGCGGCGATGATCGGATACATGACCACCACGGCCAGCACCAGCAGCGTCGGCGAAACCAGCGCCGAGGCGAGCCTGGCCGTGCCGGTCACGGAACCGGACCTTCGTCGCTTCGGAGATCCCGGGCTCGCGTGCTCCGGGCGCCCCGAACCGACTTCCGAGTTCGTCGGGGTATCGGTCGTCATCGACATGAACTCCCCTCTCCCAACGCCCGGCGAGCGGATCGGAATCCGCTCGCCGGGCGGACCGCGAAGGCGTGGATCACTTCTGCTCGATCAGTTTTTCCAGCCTGCGCTGCAGGGCGTTCAGTGCCTTGTCGGGTTTCTTGTCACCCGAGATCGCGGCGTAGACCTCGTCCTGGATGGCGAGTGTGACGTCGCCGTAGTTGACCACGCGGGGTCGTGGCTCGGCGCTCTGGATGGATTTCTTGAGTGTGTCCAGGTACGGGTATTTCCGCTGCAGTTCCGGATCGTCGTAGAGCGCGCTGCGCGTGGGGGCCAACGAGCCCTTGACCAACCGCTTCCGCTGCTGCTCCTTCGAGGTGTAGAACTTGATGAAGTCCAACGCGGTGGCCTTGTTCTCCGCGAAGGACGAGATCGCGAGGTTGTGTCCACCGAGGCTGGACACGCCCTTTCCGGTGATGCCGGGCAGCGGTGCGACGGCGAACTTGCCCGCGACCTTCGAGGAACCGTCGTCGGCGTTGGCCTGCGACCACATGAACGGCCAGTTGCGGCTGAAGACGAGCTCACCGCCGATGAACGCGCGCTTGTTGGGTTGTTCCTTGTAGGCGATCGCCGCGCGCGGGATGGTGCCGGAGCGGAATCCCTCGACCATGGTTTCGAGTCCGCGCAGCGCCTCCGGCGAGTCCACGGTGGGCTGCCCCTGATCGTCGACGATCTGCCCGCCCGCGCCGTGAACGGCCTCGGCGAAGTTGACCGTCAGCCCTTCGTACTTGGCGTGCTGACCCGCGTAGCAGGACATTCCCTCGGCCGCGGGGAGCTTGAGCACCTTGGCGCAGATCTCGCGCATTTGCTCGCGCGTGGTCGGTGGTTGGGCGTCCACCTTGTTCAGCAGGTCCTTGCGGTAGTACAGCAGCCCGCCGTCGGAGTAGGCGGGTACCGAGAAGAGCCTGCCCCGGTACCTGGCGGTTTTCATCGCGGACTTCAGGAAGGGCGAGAAGTCGAACTCCTTTTTCGGCAGCTCGACGACCCACCGGTTCGCCGCGAACTCCGCGTTCCACACGTTGTCCAGGTCCAGCACGGTGAACGCGCCGGACTCGGTCTGGGCGTTCTGCACCATCTGCTGCCGCTGCTGGTCGCCGTCGGCGGGCAGCTCGATCAACCGGACCCGCTGGTCGGGGTGGGACCCGTTCCACGTCTCCACCGCCTGGGTGACGGCGCCGGTCACGTCCTTGCCGGTGGCGAAGGTGATGGGGCCTCGACCGCTGATCTCGCTCGACGCCGACGAATCACCACCGCCACCGCCACAACCGGCGACCACGAAAGCCGCCACCATCATCACGGATACGGGTCTCCAACGTAATGACCTCATGCTTATCTCCTCGATTCGACCAGATCGGAACGCGTGACGGATCACGCGTCATGCGTTCGATTTCGAAAAAACGTGGGGTGACGACTTCTCGACCGGACGGCCGAATTGATTCCGGAAATCCGATCGAGGTCGGCCACACGAAAACCAGCCGGACGATTTCCGCTTTCGTAGCCACCTGGACGCCGTCCGGCGCGTCCAGGGCTTCTCACATGGAATCGTTGCCGGTGGTCGACGAACGCACCACCAGCTCAGTGGGCAGCACCACCTCACGGGTCTCGGTTCTGCCCTGTTCGAGCTGCTCCAGCAGCAGTTTCGCCGCCGTTCCTCCTTCCTGACGTACCGGCTGCACCACGGTGGACAGCCCGGAGCACTCGGACATCTCGTGCCCGTCGAATCCCACGAGCGCCATTTCCCAGGGAACCGAGATTTTGTGGTTGCGCAGTGCGTGCAACGCCCCGAAAGCCATCTCGTCCGACATGGCGAAGACGGCCGTGGGACGCAGCTCGTCGGCGAGTATTCGATTCATCGCTCGCCTTCCTCCCGAAACGGAGAAATCACCGGTGCCCAACCAGCTCTCCCGGACCGGGACATCGTGTTCGGCCATCGCGTCCCGGAAAGCGGTACAACGCTCGTGGGGGGCGGGCAGATTCAGCGAATCGGGCGCACCCCCGTGGATCATCGCGATGTCGGTGTGCCCCTGGTTGAGCAGATGCCGCACGGCGAGCATGCCCCCGCCGTGGTCGTCGATCCACACCGAGTTGAACCCGTCCATCCTGCCGCCCACGAATCCCAGCGGGACGCCCAACTCGCGCAGCCGATCGGACTCCTCGGTGGACAGCGAAAGGGTCAGCACCAGAACGGCATCCACACTGCGCCGCAGCGGAAGCTCCCGGAAGAACCGCTCCCGCCCCTCCTGATCCCCCACCACGTAGAGCATCAGGTCGTATCCCGCCGAACGCAGCGCTTCCTCCGCGCCAGCCAGCACCTGCCCGAAGAACCACCGCGAGACGTATGGCACCAGCACGCCGATACGCCGGGTCCTCCCGGTGGCCAGTCCCGAGGCCGATCTGGAGATGGAGTAGTTCATCTCTTCTGCCACGGTGCGCACGCGCTGCCGGGTCCGTTCGGACACACCCGGCTGTTGCCGCAACGCACGCGAGACCGTCGCGGTGGAGACACCTGCCGCACGAGCGACCTCCTCGATCGTGGCCATTGTGCTCCCTGTCACGTTGCTGCCTCGGTTGATCCGGAAGACTAAATGTGACCCACAACGCAACACAAGCGTTTACATCGATCAATCGAACATTTTTTTCGAACAAGCTTCTGAGCAGCGATGATGCAAACGCAAGCGCTTGCGTTCAGTAAGTATGAGCGGGCCGCGAGCCACGTAAATGGGTAACGAAGTGATACCGACGACGGTTAAATACCGTCAATTGGCCGAACGGATGAGATTCAGAGTCGGTGGTCGTCGTCCAACTCACGCGCCACCGTCAGCGCGGACTCGTCGAGGCTCGCCCGCGTGAGGCCGAAGCGGTCCTCGTAGACGTCGAGCAGCCCGGCTTCGAAGCTGTCGAGGTCGATCTCGGGGGCCTCCGCCCGAATCGAGCCGACCGAATCACCGTCGAAGTCGAGTCCCAGCGCTCGGTACACCTCGGTGAGCAGCGGGCGCAGCACCTCGTCACCGTCGAAGACGGCCACCGCGCTGAACAGCCAGGCACGCCGCAGGATCCGCTGGGCGGTGCCGACGAGCTTGACCTGCCCACGAGCGTTCACGCTGTGGGCGCCCGGGCAGTACTCGCCCGGGACAGCACCGACCCGCGCGTCCACGCCGTGCTCGGCCAGCAGCCCCGACCACATCCGGGCGTAGCCGTCGAAGCGCTCCTCCATCCCGGCCAGCGAGTCCGCCTCGGCCGCGATGTGATCGACCACCAACGAGTCGGGGGTGTAGGCCACCGCACGCCCTCCGGGAGCACGCACCACCGGGGTGAAGCCCGCGTCCCGGACCAGGGCAAGCGCCTCGGGAAAACCGGGACGCAACGTGTCGCGTCGACCGAACGCCACGGTGGGGGTGGTGGGCCGGTACACCCGCAGCGCCGAGCCCGCGTCACCGTCACTCGCCCGCCGGACGAGAGCATGCGCCAACGCGACCTCGAAGGACTGGCTCGTGTCCGCGCCCAGCGCTCCGTGATACAGCTCCACGGGCCAAGCCTACGCAACGAGCGAAGCGGGGCGGACGCGGTGCGGGGAACACGACTCGGTGCGGCGATTCGTGTTCCCCGCACCGGACCGAACCACGCCAGGGCGGCTCGACGAAGCCGCCGATCAAGCAGGCCCGCATGTCCGACGCCCACTTCCCGGCGTTTTCCCTGTCGGTCGAGTCGAGCAACACGGGTGTCACTTTCCGTGCCCGAAAACCACATTTGCGCGCCGGAGAATCTCTTATACTCGTTCGATCGAGTGAAACTTGCGCGCTTCGCCCCAACACACCAAGTGACTGATCCAGACTTTCTCCGACGAAGGGAGGAAGCCATGGCATCAAAGTACAGAAGCAGACCGGACGGCACGGTTTACCCGTTGGAAGGCGGAAGCGGTGGCAAAAGTAAGGCGACAGTTGTGGCGGGCGGCGTGGCGCTGGCCATGTGGGCGTCCGGGGGCGGTACCGGCGGCGTGACTCTCGGCGGTTCGGGAACGACTACGGCCAGTATGTCCACTGCGGACACTGCCGTGGTACGCACCATCGGAAAGAACCTCTCGAAAGCACGCCGGGACGTGAAGCGGGGGAACCGAAACCGCGCCTGGAAACGGCTCGGACTGCGCCAAGGACGCCGCGTCACCGGAAAAACCGTGAAATGCGTGACCACCACCTACGGAGAGGTACGGGAATTCCTCGTCGAAACACCGTGTCGAGATCTGCGCCGGTTCCAGTTTCCCGTGGACTACGAAGGCGGAACGATCTCGGTGTTCGTATCGCGCGTTCGGATGCGTTCCAGTGCCGCAGCGCGGGATTTCCGCTCCCTGATCGACGAACACGGCACCGGAGACATTCGTCCCGTGCTGTCCACGGTGCGCTTCAGCGGGTACCACTACGATTCGGCTCATCGCCGCGGTGCCGTGTTCGTGGCCGAGACCGAGTCCCGCACCGGCAACGTGCCGAAGCAGGTCCTCGACTCGACCGCGAAAGCCGCCACCGCCCTGGCCAGGAGCGCTGGATGAACCGCATCAGCAGCAATCACATCTCCCATGACCGAGGCGGCGGCAGACTGCCTGTAAGCAGGACTCATGCCTCAAGAGGCGAGCGCCCCGGCCGGACACCTCCGTGCCGCGGAGAAACGCCCGGTACAGGTTCTCACGGGAGAGGTGCCTCGGTGCTCTCGCTCGACGATCGTCCACCGTGCCCCAGCACCGCCGTGTAAACGGTGTTACTGGACTCCCCGCCAGTGTAGGGATTGTCGAACGTGACGACGTGCGCCCGCACGGTGTCGAACACTTCCGAAAGGGCCGCCGTGAATTCCTCGTGCGGCGGATCGTCCGACCACAGCGCGAAGACCCCGCCCGGTTCGAGATGCTCCGCGAGTCGGCGCAGCCCTTCGGGTTGGTAGAACCGGGCGTGGCTCGGATCCAGCACGTGCGTCGGCGAGTGGTCGATGTCGAGCAGCACGGCGTGGAACCGCCGTCGCGGCGCCTCGACGTCGAAACCGGTTCCGGCACCGATCATCGCGAAGAAGTCGTCGTGCACCAGCCGGGTACGCGGATCCGAGGTCAGTTCCGCCCCCAGCGGCAGCAGGCCGCGACGGTGCCACTCGATCACCTCGCCGAGGGACTCCACCACCCGCAGCGAACGCACCCGCGGTTCTTCGAGGGCCGCGCGGGCGGTGTAGCCGAGTCCGAGCCCGCCCACCACCACGTCGAGCTCGGTCGCTGAGGAGGCGGCCAGTCCGAGCCGCGCGAGTTCGACCTCCGCCACCGTGAACAGGCTGGACATGAGGAACTCCTCGTCCAGCTTGATCTCGTGCACGTCCCGTTCCAGCGAACGGTCCCAACGACGACGCAGGCTGATCGCACCGATCGACGTCTCGCGCCAATCGAGTTCCTCGAAACGGGCACTCACCAGTGGCATCCCTTCCGTGTGGTAATTCCGGGTTACCGACCGATGAGGTGGTACGGGCACCGCGTGATGTCGGGTACGTGAGACAGGTACCGCGAAGATTTCGCCAGCAGCATACGCACACATCCACGTCTCCGCCCCGCCCGGTTCATGGGCGGCGCCGTGAGCCCGCGTCAGCGCGCGGACCAGGTACGAGGTTTGAGCGAGGCCGGGGTGCCTCGGGAGATACGCACCGAGGCACCCCGGGAAGCCCATCACTCGTGGGCGGCACCGGTGTGCCGGTCAGCGCCCTCGCTGTCCCTGTCCTCGAGAACCCGCACGATCCGTTCGGTGGCCTCCCGCATGTGAGTGCGCACGACCTCGCGTGCTCGATCGGCGTCGCCCGCCTCGATCGCGTCCACGATCGGCAGGTGGCGCTGCCAGTCGATGTTGCGCAGCGCCAGGTCCTGGCCGGAACGACTGATGGTGGCTCTGGTCAGTCCGGAAATGTGCTGCCAGGAGTTGACCAGGGTCTCGTTGCCCGTCAGCTCGCACAGTTGCCGGTGGAAACCGAGATCGGCCTCGATCAGCTCCGCGAGATCCTGCCCGGTGTCACGCAACCGATGCAGTGACTCCCGCAGCGTTCGCACCACTTCGTCGCGTTCGGTCATCTCGCAGAGGGTCTCCACCGCCAGCGTCTCCAACGAGCGCCGGACGGCGAAGATGTCGCGCACCTCGGAGGTGGTCAGCGCACGGACCAGGAGCCGCCCTCGGTCGCCCGTGACCACCAGGCCCTCCTGAACGAGGTGGCGCAGGGCTTCGCGAAGCGTTCCGCGCGATACCGACAGCGCCTCGCTGAGCTCGGTCTCCACGAGCCGTGTGCCGGGAGCGAGCTGGCCGCTGCTGATCGCCTCGCGCAATTTGTGCAGGCTCTGCTCACGCAGGGTGTTGCGATCAACACCGCCGAGAGCCGGGACATCCAGGGGCAACGGGAGCCTTTCGTCGGGAAACGTGCTCGGTCCCCCTCAGTTTAATCGATTCGCAGTCGCCCGCTGCCGGTTGACTGTTGACAGTCAACAGGCGACAAGTTTCACTGTGTCCCACCTAACGCGTTCCACCGAACGTGTGAAGCACAGGTTTCTTGGGAGTTTCGGATGAGTGAACTGGGCTTCTCGACGATCTCGTTTCGTCACCGCTCGCTGCCCGAGGCGTTGGCGGCGATCTCGCGGCTCGGAATCACGGGCATCGACCTCGGCGGACTGCCCGACGTCTGCGAGCACTACCCGACCGACCGGGGAGGCGACATCGCGGAGATCGTGGAGACGATCCGGGACTTCCGAGTCGACGTGTGGGCGCTCAACGTGGATCCGGGCCCGCTGAACGACCCCGAGCTGGACCGGGAGACCCTGGCATCCCGCGGGGCCGAACTGGCCGCGCACGCCGCTCAGCTGGGTGCGGATCTCATCGTCCCCTGCGGCGCCCCCTCCCGAAGCCCGTTCGTCGACGAGACAGCCGATCTGGCTCGGACGGCGGGCGGGCTGCGGCTGTTGAGCTCGGTGACCTCCGAACACGGAGTCCGCCTGCTGGTGGAGGCGCCACACCACCACCGGTTCTGCCACAGCGCCGACCGGGTTCGCGCCCTGCTCGGGATGGTTTCGCCCGAGGTGGCCGGGGTGGTCTACGACGTCAGCCACGTCGTGGCGGGCGGCATCGACGAAGCGGAGTTCGCCGCCGAGTTCGCCGACCGGATCGAACACGTCCACCTGCGCGACGCCGTGGCGGGCGACATCAATCGCAGCATCGGCCGCGGCAGCGCCGACTTCACCGGCGTCATCGGCGCGCTTCACGAGCACGGATACACGGGGCGCTACGTCCTCGAACTCGAGACGCACGACGTAGCCGAGCACAGCAGGGAAACGGTCGCGGGTGAATCCCGGGACACGATTTCGGCCCTGCTGCGGGCATGAACGGCAAGCGACTACACGAAAGGAACCCGACAATGGGCCATTCCGCCACCGCGACGGCAGTGATCACCGGCGCCGGATCGGAACGCGGCATCGGCAGGCGCACCGCCCACCGGCTGGCCGAGGCGGGATTCGCGATCGCGGTGCTCGACCTCGACGAAGCCGCCGCGAAGAACACCGCCGACATCGTGGCTCGGGAGCACGGGATTCCCACTCTCGGAGTGGCCGCCGACGTCACCGACGCCGAATCCGTCGATCGAGCGATCGAGGCGGTCGAAACCTCCGAGTTGCCCGCCACCACCGCACTGGTGAACAACGCGGGAATCACGCGGCCGACACCGTTCCTGGAGATCGAGCGAGCCGAGTGGGACGCGGTGTTCGAGGTCAACGTCACCGGCACGTACCTGGTCACCCGCCGCGTGCTGCCCGGAATGATCGAGCGGGGCTACGGGCGCATCGTCAACCTCTCCTCCGTCAGCGGTGAGCGTGGTGGCGGCGTGTTCGGCGGGACGCACTACTCTGCCGCCAAGGCCGCCGTCCTCGGACTCACCCGCGCCCTCGCCCGCGAGGTCGGCGAGCACGGCGTCGTCGTCAACTCGGTCGCACCGGGCCTGATCGACACCGACATCACCGGCGGCCTGCTCAGCGGGGAACGCAAGCAGCAACTCGTCTCCGGCATCCCGGTCGGTCGCAACGGCGACACCGACGACGTGGCCGGAATGATCACGTTCCTGGCCGGTCCCGACGTCGGCTACATCACCGGGGCCACTTTCGACGTGAACGGTGGTTCGCACATCCACTGACGGTCGGTATGCCGTCACACCGACATTTCCGTCGGTTTCACTCACACTCACCGGGTGTGGAAAACACTTTGAATTCGCCTCGACGATGAGGCCTACGGAAAGACATCCCGCATGTCCGATACGCTTATTCTGCTGCACACCGCGCTGGCGGTCCTCGGCATCGTAGTGCTGGTCGTGCTGGCACGGATCAATCCGGTCATCGTCCTCGTGCTGGGAGCACTGTATCTCGGCCTGGCCACCGGACTCGGTTTCGACAGCACCACGACCGCGGTCGCCCAAGGATTCGGCGACCTCATGGCGGAAGTGGGGTTGATCATCGGTTTCGGCGTTCTGCTCGGCTCGTTGCTGTCGACGACCGGAACGCTGCAACGAATAGTGGAACTGTTCCTGCGCGTGTGCGGCCGCGAGAAATCGCCCTATGCCCTCGGTCTGGCATCCGGAATCATCTTCCCCGCGATCTATTTCGACGTCGCCCTGGTCATGCTGGCGCCGATCGCCAGGTCCGTGGCGGCCCGAACCGGGGTCGGCATCGCCGCGCTCGGCGGCTCACTGGCGATCGGCCTGGAAGTGGGGCTGTTGATGGTGCTGCCCGGGGCCGCTGCCCTGGCAAGTGCCGGTGCCCTGGGCGTGTCCCTCGGAACGATGCTGCTGTTCGGCATCCCGGTGGGAATCGTGTGCATCGTCGGCGGAATCTTCCTGCACAGCGCGCTGATGCGCCGCACGTGGCAACCCGCCAAGGACGAAACCACGCTCAACGGCGGCGTGGACGGAATGACGGTGGCCGAGGCCGAGGAACCCCGCCGCCGGCTTCCGCTCATGGTGATGCTGCTGCCGATCCTGGTTCCGCTCGCGCTGATCGTGTCCGGGACGTTCACGGAGATGGCAGGCGTCGGCGGCGGCCCGATCGGATTCCTCTCCCATCCGATCGTGGCGCTGCTGATCGGGCTGCTGCTCGCCTGCGGCATCACGGTCTACATGCTCTCCCGCGACGCCCTGGAGAAGTCGCTGAGCAAGGGCGCCGCCACCAGCGGAACCATTCTGCTGTTCACCGGTGTGGCCGGGTCGCTGGGAGAGGTGATCAGCCGTACCGGTATCGGCGACATCATCTCCGGACTGTTCGAAACCAGCCCGCTGTCCCCGCTGATCCTGGCCTGGGTCGTCGCGGCGCTGTTGCGGTTGGCGCAGGGCTCCGGATCGGTCGCGGCGATCACGGCGGCGACACTGCTCGCGCCGGTGGTCGGCGGGCTGGACGCCTCAGCCGTGCTGGTCCTGCTGGCGGCAGCCGCGGGAGCGAGCTTCGGCGGCCACGTCAGCGACAACACGTTCTGGATGTTCCGCACCCTGCTGGGGCTGTCCACGCGCGGCACCTTCCAGGTCTACACCCTCTCCCAGTCGATCATGTCGGTCGTGGGACTGGGCGTGGTGCTGGGACTGAGCGTGTTCGTCTGACCGGAATCCCCCTTCCCGAAACCCTGTGAGCGGTTATGACTCTGCTTTACAACGATCCGGCGCGGTTCACCGAGGACGCGCTGCGCGGATTCTGCGACCTGCACGCGAACCGCGTCCGAGCCGTGCCCGGCGGGGTGGTGCGCAGTACACCGCCCCCCGAGGGCAAGGTCGCCGTGGTCATCGGCGGCGGTTCCGGGCACTACCCCGCTTTCAGCGGCCTGGTCGGGTCCGGCTTCGCCGACGGTGCCGTGGTGGGCAACATCTTCACCGCACCTTCCGCGCAGCAGGTTCACACCGTGGCCGAGGCAGCGCACTCCGGTGGGGGCGTGCTGTTCGGCTACGGCAACTACGCGGGCGACGTCATGAACTTCGGTGCCGCACAGGACCGGTTGCGGGCCGAAGGGATCGACTGCCGGACGATCGTGGTCACCGACGACATCGCCTCGAACGAGGCGAACGAACAGCGACGCGGTATCGCCGGTGACTTCGCGGTGTTCAAGATCGCCTCGGCGGCGGCCGAGGAAGGGCTGTCGCTGAGCGAGGTCGAGCAGGTGGCGCGGCGGGCCAACGAACGCACCCGCTCGCTCGGGGTGGCCTTCCACGGCTGCACCCTGCCCGGGCAGAACGAACCGTTGTTCACCGTGCCCGAGGGGCAGATGGCCCTGGGGTTGGGCATCCACGGCGAACCCGGGATCTCCGAGGTGGACATGCCCACCGCCGACGAGGTCGCCGACACCCTGGTCGACGGGGTGCTCGCCGACGCGGGTGACGGTGACTCCTCCCGGGTCGCGGTGATCCTGAACGGGCTGGGCGCCACGAAGCACGAGGAGATGTTCGTGCTCTGGTCGCGGATCGCCGCCAGGCTCCGCGCGGCCGGGTTGACCCTCGTCGCTCCGGAGGTCGGCGAACTCGTGACCAGCCTGGACATGAGCGGGGTATCGCTGACGCTGGTGCGGCTCGACGAGGAACTCGAACGGCTGTGGCGTGCCCCCGCCGACACACCCGCCTACCGCAAAATCGGTGGTGCGGACGCCACCCCGTCGCGAACCCCGGCAACCGAGGCCGGCGGGGCGGAAACCGACGAGACGTACCCCGAGGCCGACCACGAATCACGGGAGTGCGCCGCCACGATCACGACCGTGCTCGACGGGATACGCCGCACCGTCGAGGAGCACGCCGAGGAACTCGGCCGGATAGACGCGATCGCCGCCGACGGTGACCACGGCAGGGGAATGCTGAAAGGCACCACGGCGGCGGCGCGGGCGGCCGAGGAAGCCCACGCAGCGGGCGCCGGAGCGTACTCCCTGCTCACGAGGGCCGCCGAAGCCTGGGAAGCCGAGGCGGGTGGCACCTCGGGAGCGCTGTGGGGTGCGGGCCTGCGCGGTATGGCCACCGCGTTGAGCGATCTGCGGCGTCCCGACAAGGCCGACCTCGCCGGTGGAGTCGAGAACTTCTCCGCCTCGATCAGACGGCTCGGCCGTGCCGAGGTCGGCGACAAGACGATGATCGACGCACTCGTCCCGTTCACCGACACCTTCGGCCGCACACACAGCTGGAGCGAGGCGGCGGCAGCCGCCCGGACCGGGGCGGAGGGAACCGCCGAGCTGGCGGCCCGCACCGGACGTGCCAAACACCTGGCCGAACGCGGCCTGGGCACACCGGACGCCGGAGCGGTGTCCTTCGCCCTGATCGCCGAAACCGTGGCCGAGGCCCTTCGAACCCGGAAAGAACACCCACAGGGGGAGAACACCCATGACTGACGCGAAACGGTGGCGCATCGTCGTCGGCTCCGACGACGCGGGGATGACGTACAAGAACACGTTCAAAGCCGACTTCGAGGCGGATTCACGCGTGGAATCGGTGACCGACGTCGGCGTGAACGGCGACGAGACCACCGCCTACCCGCGAATCGCCACGAGCGCCGCGGAGATGATCCACCGCGGCGAGGCCGACCGCGCGCTGCTGGTATGCGGCACCGGCCTGGGCGTGGCGATCAGCGCCAACAAGGTTCCGGGGATACGCGCCGTGACCGCCCACGACAGTTTCTCGGTCGAGCGCTCGGTGCGCAGCAACGACGCCCAGGTGCTCACGTTCGGGCAACGCGTGATCGGCCTGGAGCTGGCGCGGCGGTTGGCCTCCGAATGGCTGGATTACCTGTTCGATCCGAATTCGAACTCGTCGGCGAAAGTCCGCATGATCTCGACCTACGAGAACTCCGCTCGGTGAACGGGAATTCCGGCGAACTCATCGACGAAGGGGAGGCGAAATGTCACACGCCCTGAGTGAAGCACAGGACGCGACCGGGACGAGAAAGGCGGAGATCGCCGCGTTCGCCCACCGGATGCGGCACAACATCATCGACATGGGCGAGGCCCAGGGGCAGGGCTACGTCGGGCAGGCGCTGGGAGTCAGCGACCTCCTGGCCACGGTCTACCGGGACCGGCTGCGGTTCCGACCCGATGATCCGCAGTGGCAGGACCGGGACCGCTTCCTGCTGTCCATCGGGCACTACGCCATCGCCCTGTACGCCGCCCTGGCACAGGCCGGGATCCTCGACGTCGAGGAACTGGACACCTACGCCACCGACGACAGCAGGCTGCCCATGTCGGCCATGGCCACCTACACCCCCGGCATGGAGATCTCCGGGGGATCACTCGGCCACGGCATGCCGCTGGCCGTCGGGATGGCCCTGGGGTTGCGCGGGAGCGACAGCCCCGCCCGGGTCTACAACTTCCTCTCCGACGGCGAGCTCAACGAGGGATCCACCTGGGAGGCGGCGATGAGCGCCTCCCACCACGAACTCGGCAACCTCACCGCCGTGGTCGACCTCAACGCCCTGCAGGCCGACGGTGCCACCGGCTCGGTGCTGCGGGCCGAGCCCGTGGTGGACAAGTGGGAATCGTTCGGGTGGCGGGCCGTGCGCGTCGACGGCAACGACATCTCCGAACTGCTGCGCGGATTCGATCACCTGGAGCAGGGCGAGTCGAACCGACCTCGGGTGCTGCTCTGCGACACGACGATCGGCAAGGGCGTCCCGCTGCTCGAGAACCGGGAGAAGGCGCACTTCATGCGCGTCGACGAGCACGAGTGGCAGATCGCCCGCGAGCAGCTGGAGGGAACCGTCCAATCATGACCAAACGCCTGACGACCTCGGCGATGATCGCCTCCTTCGCCGATCCGAACCAGCCCACGAGTCCGGCTCCGTTCGGCCACGCGTTGACGCGCCTGGCGGCCGAGAACGAGAACGTCGTCGGCATGACCGCCGATCTCGGCAAGTACACCGACATGCACGTCTTCGCCGAGAAGTTCCCGGAACGCTACTACCAGATGGGCATGGCCGAACAGCTGCTGTTCGGCGCGGCCGCGGGCATGGCCGAGGTGGGCTACGTCCCGTTCGCGGCGACCTACTCGGTCTTCGCCACCCGCCGTGCGTACGACTCGCTGTGCCTGGACATCGCCGAACCCGGGCTCAACGTCAACATCATCGGTGGCCTGCCGGGGTTGACCACGGGGTACGGCCCCAGCCACCAGGCCACCGAGGACATCGCGATCCTCCGCGCGATGCCGGGACTGACCATCGTGGACCCGTGCGATTCGGTCGACATCGAACAGGCCGTTCCCGCACTGGCCGCCACCCCGGGGCCCACCTACCTGCGGCTGCTGCGCGGCAAGGTGCCCACCGTTCTCGACGAGTACGACTACACCTTCGAGCCCGGCAGGGCCAAGCGGCTGCGCGACGGTCGCGACGTGGTGCTGGTCAGCAGCGGGCTGATGACCATGCGCGCTCTCGAAGCGGCCGAGAAGCTGCGCGAGCACCGAGTGGACGCCGCGGTGGTGCACTGCCCCACGATCAAACCGCTCGACGAGGCGACCCTGCTGCACGAGGCCGACTCCGACCGGCTGCTGGTCACGCTGGAGAACCACACCCTGGTCGGTGGTCTCGCCGAGTCGATGGCCAGCACACTGGTGCGGAACAACGCGGCCAGGGGGCTGCTGCCGATCGGCCTGCCGGACGAGTTCCTCGACGCGGGGGCGCTGCCGACCCTGCACGAGCGTTACGGCCTGTCGACGGAGCGTGTGGTTCGCCGCGTGCTCGACGGCCTGGGCTGACCGGCGAGGAATCCCGGCCCGCGGTCTGCCCGACCGCGGGCCGGTTCGGTCCCAGCGCACGGGAACAGCGGAAGTCCTTCCCGCTCGGGATGGGATCCGGCCGCGTTCACGCCCCGGTGCCGGGCCGAGGTGCGGCAACGCCGCGACGGGTGAGAGGTTCGTCGGTGTCCGTACGACGCCGACGAATCCCGGTGAATCCCGGACCGGCGCTCACCGCCGCCGACTGCCTCCGAGGGCGTTCAACGGACGCCGTCGGAGGAGCAGCGACGCAGCAGCTCCTCGGCCTCGTACTCCGCTCCGACCGCCGAAGCCTCGAACTCCGGCGTGTCGAAGACTTCGCCCCCGATGGGATCCTCGACCGTGGAGTCCCCGGCCCGCTCGATGGCACCGGTCTCGGCGTCCACCGTGGTGGCATGCGCTGGAACGTCGTGCACCGCCAGCACCGTGGTGTCCGTGCCGTCGCTCGTCGACACGTAGGAGGGCTCGGGAGCGGTCCGCTCGAAACCGCCGAGTACCGCCGAAGTTCCCCGCAGCGCGCCGTTCGGTGACGTGCCGTCGCTCCAGGACTTCAGCAACCTGCGGAGGTTGCCCTGAAACTCCTGGTCATCGGCTGACTGCTGACGTGCCGTTGCGACGAGGGCCGACGGAGCGGCCTTCGAGCGGACACGTACGTAGCGAGGCATGATCGCCATCTCGTACCGGAACATCCGAACCAGCGCGACCACGGTGAACGCGTAGATGACGGACAGCGGTGCCGCGCCCGCGATCGAGCTGACCTGCAACACGGTCAGTGCGGCCTCTCCGCCGGAGAGCAGCAGCAGCGCTCCGGCCGCACCGAGGATCACGGCCCAGAACAGGCGGGTCAACCACGGGGTCTCGGTTCGTCCGCCGTGCGAGAGGACGTCGACCACGAGCGAGCAGGAGTCGGAAGAGGTGATGAAGAACAGCGTGATCACCAGGATCGCGATCACGGACATCGCGACGGCGACTCCTCCGCTCACCGGCAGGTTCTCGAACAGCAGGAACAACGAGGTGTCGGTGTCGACGACGCCGTCCTGCCCGATCATCGTGCCGTTGGCGAGCTGGTAGCGGATCCCGGTGCTGCCGAAGACGGTGAACCACAGGATCGCGATGACCGTGGGAGCCAGCATGACGCCGAGGACGAACTCGCGGATGGTGCGACTGCGGGAGATGCGGGCGATGAACATGCCCACGAACGGTGCCCAGCTGAGGAACCATCCCTGGTCGAACAGCGTCCAGTTCAGCGTCCAGTCGTCCTTCGCCCCCGCCCCGGTGACGAACATGAGCTGCGGGATCGCCTGGACGTACTCGCCGGTGTTCTGCACCACAGACTGGAGCAGGAAGACGGTCGGACCGATCAGCAGGACGCAGACCGCCAGCACCGCCGCCAGCACCATGTTGGCGTTGGAAAGCCAGCGCAGCCCCTTGTGCAGCCCGGTGATGACGGAGATGGTGCCCACCGCGGTGATCAGCACCACCAGTGCCAGCAGGAGGAAGTTGGAGGGTTCGAACCAGCCCAGGTGGACCAGACCGGCCTGGATCTGCAGCACTCCCTGGCCCAACGAGGTGGCGACCCCGAAGATGGTGCCGACGATGGCGAAGACGTCGACGACGTGTCCGACCCACGACTCGATGAGCCTGCGACCGAAGATCGGCTCCAGCAACCACCGGACCGACAGCGGACGACCGCGGCGGAAGGACATGTAGGCCAACCCGAGGCCGACCAGGACGTAGATGCCCCACGCGTGCAGCCCCCAGTGGAACAGCGCCTGACCGATGGCGGCTCGGCCCGCTTCGGCCGTGCCCGCTTCGACGTCGGCGATGTCCGGTGGGGAAATCATGTGGTTCAACGGCTCGGCCACACCCCAGAAGACCAGCCCGATACCCATCCCGGCGGAGAACAGCATGGCGAACCAGGAGAACAGCGAGAACTCGGGCCGCTCGTCCTCCCGTCCCAGCCGGATGTTGCCCGCTCTGGACAACGCCGCCCACAGGGCGAAGACCAGGAAAGCCGTGACGAGCAGGACGTACCACCAACCGACCGTTTCACCGATGCTGTTGCGCAGCTCGGTGAACGCGGTTTCGGCCTCCTCTCCGTACGCGGCCCCGTACCAGCTGGCGAAGGCCAGCGCGGCGAGGATGATCAACAGGGCGGGGAGGAACACCGGCTTGGAAAGACTGCGCCACGCTGCCACAAGGGGGTTCGCGCTCACTTCAGCTTCTGGTCGAGAAGCCAAGAACACTCCTTACTCCGGAACTACATGTCACGATCGGTCGTACGGCGTCCGCCGCACCGGTGCCCGTGGGCAGCAGGCGGGAACGCGCTCAGCGGCCTTGTTCAGCGCGAGAGGGTCACGGCGCTTGCCACCGGCGCGGACGAGCGGGTGCGAGCGTGTGGTTGCGCGTCGGTGAGATTGCACTCCGCAGCGGTACACCGTTCGCTGATCAGCGCACGCGGCGATCTGTCGTCGAACTCGCTCCCGGTGCGGCGACGAAGCAGCGAAGCGCGCGGGATCGCCAGGGAGCTGCTGAAGTAGACGAAAGGGGACTCGCGCTCGTTCGATCCCACCCGTTCCCGCGTCAGCGGGATTATCGACTCCCGCTCAGCACGCACTCGGCACACGCCCAGCGACACACCGCACAGTGGTTGGCATGAACGAAGCCGAACCGACTTACCGGGGGCGTGAGCTGCCCCGACCGCAGGACGAGCTCGTCGACCAGGGGATGGGCTTCGACCTCGGCACGCTGCGGCTGCTCGGGCGATGCCGCCTACGGCGACTTCACTGAACGGACGGAAAGTACTCCGCCCCAACGAGTGACCGTGCCCGGCGACACCGTTGTCGTCACTGCTCGTCCAGCAGCCGAGCGAGCCGCGTCCGCGCCCTCGCGTAACGCCAGTCGTCGGGATCCAGCAAGGTCAGCAGCCGCTCCAGCGCTTCGATGTCGTCCCTGCCCTGTTCGGTACCGACATAGCTCCACAACGGATCGGGGTGCTCGCAGCACATCACCGCACCACGCAATCCCGCCGCCAGCTCTTCCTGCTCTTCCCGAACGATCGGCGCCTCGGAGTCCGGCAGCAGTCCGGAGCCGTACGCGGCGAGCGCTGATCGCACCGCCCCCCGGCACAGCGCCTCGCGCACGCTGTGGACGTCCGTCTCGACCAGGGCGTCGAGCCGGTACGGCTTCGTTCGAACGACGGTGTGCCCGAGCTGGTTGCGCAGCCGATGAATCTCGGCGCGAACGGTGCCGGGATTGCCACCCTCGCCGTGCACGAGCAGCGTCAGCTGCTCGGAACTCACCCCGGAGGGACGCAACGCCAACGCGGCCAGCAACTCGGCGTGCCGCAACCCCAGTCGCAGCGGGACTCCGTCCAACTCGGCATCGGGGTAGTCGCTCATCAACCGGAGACGAAGCTCGTGTCGCCCCGTGCCGGTCTCGCGGGGGCGTGCCGTCCCAGCCATCCCGACACGGTGTGACCGCGTACGACGCGGCGCGCGCAGCAAGTACCCCTCGGAGAGCTGTTCGAGCACGATCTGCCTGTTCTCCCCGGCCGAGATCTCGGACGCGGGCTGGTCGAGATCGATCCGTTCGGGAAGTTCCAGATCGCCGGGGGAAGACTCGATCACATGCCCTCGTGGCCCGAGCAGCGCACCGGGCTCCCCACGAAGGGCACGCAGCGAGGGCAGGTGTCGCTGTCGGATGCGTTCGTGCTCGCGGCGCATCCGCTCCGTCAGCCGGTTCTCGGCGAGGCGAGCGGCAGCCGTGACCAGGGCAGTCAGCGCAGGGTGCACGGTACTGAGGGGTCCGCTGACGTCGATGGAGCCGAGGAGGGCCCCTGTTTCCGGATCGTGTATCGGACTGGCCGCACACGTCCACGAATGGTACGTGCACACCAGATGCTCGGCGGAATGAATACGCACCGGGAGACCCGTTGCCAGTGTCGTCCCCATCGCGTTCGTACCGATGGCGTCCTCGGACCACCGAGTTCCCTCACTGAGCAGCACGTCGTCGGCCTTGCGGCAGATCTCGGGATTGCCTTCCCGCCACAGGATGGTTCCGGCGGCGTCGGTGACGATCATGATGTGCGGCGTGTCGCCCGCAGCCTCCAGCAGGGTCTCCCGCAACAGCGGTACGCACTCCGCCAATGGGTGCGTCGCCCTGATTTCCGAGAGAGCCGAGGCCTCGAACTCGACAGGAGGTTGCCAACCGTTCGGGTCGATCCGCGCCGCCAACGAGCGTCTCCAGGACTCCACCACGACCGGACGTGGCGAACACTGCTCCGCTCGACTTCCGAGCTGGCGGTCGCGAGAGGATCGCTCGTCCCCGAGCACAGCGGCGTGGACCCGCTCGAGCAACCGGGCCTGTCGCAACGGATCGTCTGATGACTCGTCGAAGTACCTCATGGAAATGTCGACCACGCGGGGCGCCTCGCGGAACATTCGGGCGCCGGATCCGGTTCCGGCGCGGATCAACCCATGTTGCCGTGTGGCCCGTACAACGGACAAGGTTTCCCCACATCGGAGGTAGCTGTGCAGGAATCACCCGTCCACGCAACGTGACTGCAACGTGCACGACTCTACGGTGACCCGGAACATCCCCGGGTCACCCCGGCCGGGGTGACCGGCCACGGGGAACGACAAGTCACGACGCCGCACGGAGGCACGGGCATGGGCCAATACGCAGCACCAGGAACAGCCGGCTCGGTCGTCGAGTACCGCTCCCGGTACGACCACTTCATCGGCGGCGAACACGTGAGTCCCGCCAAGGGCGGGTATTTCGAGAATCCCACTCCGATCACCGGTAAACCCTTCACCGAGATCGCCCGGGGTACGGCCGAGGACGTGGAACGGGCGATCAACGCCGCCGAGGCCGCGGTGAGTACGTGGGGGAAGAAATCGCCCGCGGAACGCGCGGGGATACTGCTGCGCGTCGCCGACCGGATGGAGCAGAACCTGGAAAAGCTCGCGGTGGCCGAATCCTGGGAGAACGGGAAACCCGTACGCGAAACGCTGGCCGCCGACATACCCCTGGCGATCGATCACTTCCGCTACTTCGCCGGTGCGTTGCGTGCCCAGGAGGGCACACTGTCGCAGGTGGACGAGAACACGGTCGCCTACCACTTCCACGAACCACTCGGCGTTGTCGCCCAGATCATCCCCTGGAACTTCCCGATCCTGATGGCGACGTGGAAACTGGCTCCGGCGTTGGCGGGCGGCAATGCCGTCGTTCTCAAACCGGCCGAGCAGACACCGGCATCCATCCACGTACTGCTCGACGTGATCGCCGATCTGCTGCCGGCGGGAACGGTGAACGTGGTCAACGGGTTCGGAGTGGAGGCGGGCAAGCCACTCGCCGCCAACCCTCGCATCCGTAAGGTGGCCTTCACCGGCGAGACCACCACCGGTCGGCTGATTCTGCAGTACGCCAGCGAGAACATCATCCCGGTGACGGTCGAACTCGGCGGCAAGAGCCCGAACATCTTCTTCGACGACGTAGCAGCGGTCGACGACGCCTTCTACGACAAGGCCCTCGAGGGATTCACCCTGTTCGCGCTGAACCAGGGGGAGGTCTGCACCTGCCCGTCGCGAGCGCTGGTCCAGTCCGGCATCTACCGGGACTTCATGGCCGATGCCGTGGCCCGCACCAGAAACATCACTCCCGGACATCCGCTGGACACCGACACGCAGATCGGAGCGCAGGCCAGCAACGACCAGCTGGAGAAGATCCTGTCCTACATCGACATAGGCAAGCAGGAAGGCGCCAAGATCCTCACCGGCGGCAGCCGGGTGGAGCTGGGGGGTGAACTCTCCGGGGGCTACTACGTCGAGCCCACCATCTTCGAGGGCCACAACAAGCAGCGAATCTTCCAGGAGGAGATCTTCGGCCCGGTCGTGTCGGTGACCTCGTTCGACGACTACGACGACGCGATGAAGACCGCCAACGACACGCTCTACGGGCTGGGTGCGGGGGTGTGGTCGCGCAACGGAAACACCGCGTACCGGGCAGGCAGGGACATCCAGGCGGGTCGCGTGTGGGTGAACAACTACCACTCCTACCCGGCCCATGCCGCGTTCGGTGGCTACAAGCAGTCGGGCATCGGCCGGGAGACGCACAAGATGATGCTCGGTCACTACCAGCAGACCAAGAACATGCTCGTCAACTACTCCGAGAGCGCGATGGGACTGTTCTGATGAACCCGCAGGCCCCCGAACGGGTGGCCGTGACCGATCAGGCGGCGGCACTCCTCCGTCGCCTGATCGGACAGCACGGTCACGTCATGTTCCATCAGTCCGGCGGTTGCTGCGACGGCAGCGCACCGATGTGCTATCCCCGCGGCGAGTTCCGCACCGGAGTCAACGACGTGCACCTGGGAGACCTCCAGGTCGAGGGTGTCGCCGAGGGGGTCGAGGTGTGGATGTCGGGACCGCAGTTCGAGTACTGGCGGCACACACATCTGACCATCGACGTGGTCAGCGGCCGTGGCAGCGGCTTCTCCCTGGAAGCGCCGGAGGGCGTGCGATTCCTGCTTCGTTCCCGCCTGCTCACCACGGAGGAGTTGGCCGGACTCGAGTCCTGAAACCGTTTCGGCCGGTCGGCCGGTGGCCCGCCCCCAAGTCGCTCCCGGCGAGTCAGCAGGTCGTGCGGGCCCCGGTCAACCCGGGTGAAGGGCGCGGCGGAGCGCCCCGAGTGTCTCGGCCGCCTGCCGTCGGGACACCCCGGCCCCCGCGATCACCGCCGAGCGGTGGAACGTGCCGGGGAACAGGTGCAGTTCGACGGAGATCCCGGCACGCAGCAGAGCGGACGCGTAGGCCAGTCCCTCGTCACGCAGCGGATCGTTCTCGTAGACCGACACGTAGGCCGAAGGAAGCCCGGTGTGTTCCACCGCGCGGGCCGGAGCCGCGTAGGCGGGAACCTCGTCGTGCAGGCCGGACAGGTAGTGCCGCCAACTCAGCACCGCGTCGTGGTGGTTCCACAGCGGGGTCCGCTCGAAGGCGCGCACCGAGTGGGTGTCCAGCCGGTCGTCGAGCTCGGGCGCGTCGAGCACCTGGAAGCACAGCGGGGATTCGCCACGGTCACGGGCCCAAAGTGTGAGCCCCGCCGCGAGTCCGCCGCCCGCGCTCATGCCGTGAACCGCTACGCGCCCCGGATCGACACCGAGCGCCTCCGCTTCGGATAGGAGCCAGTCCAGCGCGGCCCGGCAGTCCCGCAACGCCGCCGGGTAGGGGTGTTCGGGGGCGAGGCGGTAGTCCACGGCCGCGACCAGGGCGGGAAGCTCCGTGCACAGGCTCGCTGCCTGCGCGGTGAGCGCGTCCGCGCTTCCCATGACGAACCCACCGCCGTGCAGCAGCAACACGGCGGGCAACGGAGTGGGCGTGTCGCGGGGTCGGAAGGCACGAACGGGAACGGCGTTGTCCTCGATCCCCGGAACCGAGTGCTCACTCACGAGGACGTCCTCGGGTGGCGCCGGGGCGTTCGCGGCGAGACCGGCCATGCGAGCGCGGGCCCCGTCGAGATCACGAATGTGCAGGTCCGGCAGCGAGGTCAACGCCGCGGCCAGCTCGGAATCCAGGTTCACGGCCTCCCCCTCGAACCGTTGACCGTTGCCAGGGTGAACGGATCGTCGACACCGACGTTCCCGTCCGATACTCACCGCTGAACCGACCACACACCAGCCGGAGGACCCGGCCCGGGAAAGCACTGAACGAGCTCGCGCGTCAACTCCGCGTATCGGTGATCGCGGGCAGCCGAGATCACCGAGCCTTGCCGTTATGAATCGAACCGAGGCGGAGCTCGCCGAGAGCACCCGCACCGCCAGGAGCCGAACACGGGGACCGTTATGCTGCCCGGCGATGACCACCCCGCCCTCCTCCTCGGAAACCGATCAGCCCGCCGCGGTCGAGCAACTGGCCACCGCACTGCACGCGCTGGGCCACTATCGCGGGACGAACACCGCGGACGAACACGCGGCAGCGGCCGAGCGTATCGGCGGCGAAGCGGTCTACCGCGCCTACCTGGCCAACGCGCTGCTCGGAGCGGCACAGCTCGAAGCGATTCTGAACGAGTCCGGCGAGTTCGACGCCGAACAGCGCACCGCCGTGTATCTGCAGCAGCAGCAAACCGCCGGAGTCGCGGGCGACCAGACCAGCATGCTCGAATTCCTGCGGTGGCAGTTGCTGCGGCTCGCCGCCCCACTGCGGGAGAACGCCCAATCCGAACAGGCCGGACCGGTCCAGGTGGCAGCCGCCCAGACCACCGAAGGGCTTGACCGGCTGCTGGGCGTGAGTGCAGCGAGCCAAACCCTCACCGATCAGGCCGACATCGACTCGGTCGCCGAACAGCTCGACACGGCGCACCAGGCGCTGAGCAGCGCTGTCGAGAACATCGACCAGCTGCGCGCGCTGACCGAACGGGCTCGTTCCGGATCGGATTCCGAGAGTTCCGAATCCTGAACCGACCGAACTCGCCGCCCGGCAGCGGGAGAGCCGTTCACGAGGCGACGCGAGGTCGCGCCGAGCGATCTCCACAACTGCGAAATGCGGAAACCACCGGGGGAACGGGCGGGTACGTACGGCTACGGCCGGAGATCTGAGTATTCGTACTGTTCCCGCCCCGGTGCCACGCACACCATCTTGGGAGCATGTCCGAGCCGGATCACCACACGCTGGAATCGATCGCCGCGGAACTCACCGAGATGAGCCGACGGCTCGACCGGCTCGCCGGTGTTGTGCAGCACCGGGTGAATCGGCCCGCACCGCACGTACCCGAGGAGCGGGAACTTTTCGAACCACCCGCCTCGACACCGCCGATCCCACCTTCACCGAACGTCCACCCGGCACCGGCCGCTCCGTCATGGCACACACCACCGGCACCTCCCCCGGTCGGTGCCACGGGTGGGCAACAGGAGCCCCGCCCCGTGGGGCACGGCTGGACTCCGAGCAGACTGCTGGCATGGATCGGCGGGGCGGTGACACTGCTCGGCGTGGTCTTCCTGCTCGTGCTGGCGGTCCAACGTGGTTGGCTCGGTCCCGCCACCCGGGTACTCGGTGGTGCCGGTCTGGGTATCGCGCTGCTGACGGTCGCTTTCCGGGTGCGTGGCAGGCCCGGTGGCACGTCCGGGAGTTACGCGTTGGCCGCGACGGGATTCGCCGTGTTCTACCTGGACACCGTGGCGGCCACCGTGCTGTACGACTACCTGCCGACATTCGGTGGTATCACGGCGGGTTTCGTGATCGCCGGTGGTGGGCTGCTGCTGTCCGACCGATGGCGTGCCCAGCCCGTAGCCGTGGGGGTGGTGATGGGCTGCGCGGTGTGCGCGCCGTTGGTGACCGGGGAGCCCAACGCGACCCTGGTGGGCTTTCTGGCGTTGTTGCACCTGGTGGCCACTCCGGTGCAGCTCCGACACGGATGGCGGCAACTGGCCCGGGTCGCCGCGTTTCCCGTGGTGCTAGCCGCGATCCTCGCCGACGCATGGGCGATGCTGACAACGACCGACCACATCGCAGTGGTAGCCGTGGTGAGCACCACCTCGTTGCTCGGGATTGTGGTGGCCACGCTCACCGCCGCACTCCGTCCGGACGACAACACCTCGATCGTGGCGTTGGTGGCCGCACCGATACCGGTCCTGCTCGCCACCCCGCTGCTGGTGCGGCCACTCGCGGCCACACTGGCGGCGGGAGTGGCCGTGGTGCTGACGATCCTGTGGGGCTTGCGATTCGTTCCGAGTTGGCGATTCGCACCGAGCTGGGGTCTCCTACAGAATCAGCGTGATCGACTCCCGGCGAAGTTCACCACCGCCGCGGGCGGAATCGCCGCGGTGGCCGCGATGCAGTCCACGATGACCTCGCTGGACGCCTCGGCCTGGGCCACGGCACTGCTGTGCGAGGCGCTGCTGTTGACGTCCGGGGCGTTGTGGCTGCGCAACCCGGGTGTACTGCTCGGGGCGCTGTGCTACGCGACCGTCGGCACGGTGATGGCGCTGCACCACGACATCCCACCGTGGCAGTTGGTGCTGGTGTCGCATTCCGAAGGGGTCGCCGGAATTCTGGTTGGAGTGTCAACCGCACTGGTGGCGGTGACGATTCCGGTCGTGGGGGTTCGTCTCGGTGCGCTGTCGCGCCCGCCGGCGGCGAAGGCCTTGTGGATCCTGGCCGGGGTCCTGATGCTCTACGGCACGGCAAGCGCCACGATGGCGCTGGTGTCGCTGTTCCAGCAGGACCGTTCCGGGTTCCTAACCGGATACGTGTCGATCACGTTGAGCTGGGTGGTCGTCGCGATCGCATTGCTGCTGCGCGGAATCACGATGCCTTCACTTCGAATCGCGGGGATGGTGCTGCTTCCCGCGGCGCTGACCAAACTGTTCCTGTTCGATCTAGCCACTCTGGACGGATTCGCGCGGGTGGTGGCGTTCATGTGCACCGGGTTGGTGCTGCTGGCGGCCGGGGTACGTTACGCGCGTGCGTTGAGCGCGGACTCGCCGGTCGGATGAATTCGCATCCCGCGCACGGAGTGATGTTGATCTCCGGCCTGTGAGGCCGGTTAAACTGTCGGCATGTCGCACGACGCGAATTTGGCCGCTCAGGTGGAGGGCGCGAACTTCGACCAGCCCAACATCGCGAGGATGTACGACTACCACCTCGGTGGGTCCGCGAACTTCGCCATCGACCGGACAGTGGCCGAAGAAGCACTACGGCTCGTGCCCACGGAACGGGACTACTGCTGGGCCAACCGCGCGTTTCTGGGCCGCGCGGTTCGCACTCTCGTCACCGAACACGGGATCGACCAGTTCCTCGATCTCGGTTCCGGCGTACCGACGGTGGGCAATGTGCACGAGATCGCCCACCAGCACGCCCCTTCCGCACGCGTGGCCTACGTGGACTGGGAACCCGTCGCCTGTCACCACGCCCGACACCTGCTCGGTGCCGACGAGCACCGCGTGACGGTCACCGAGGCGGACGTGTGCGAACCCGAGACCGTGCTCAACGCTTCCGGAGTCGCCGGACTGCTGGACTTCACCCGCCCGATCGCGGTACTGGCGTTCGGAATTCTGGACATTCTTCCCACCACCGACGGGGCCGGGCTGGTGTCCCGCTACCGCGAGGCCTGCACATCGGGAAGTGCGCTGGCGTTGTCCAACAACGCCCAGCTCAGCCGTACCGACCAGGAGGTGGCGGCGCTGCACTCCCTGCTGGCCGACACCTCCACACCGAACCTGTACCTGCGCACCAGCGAGGAAGTCGCCGCACTCCTGCCGGGCTACGAACTGCTACCGCCGGGAGTGGTGGCCGCGTCGCTCTGGCGTCCCGACCAGCCCGTCACCGAGCAGGAGGCCCAACGCGGCAACGTCTACGGCGCCGTCGGAATCCTGCCGTAGCTCCCGGAATCGTGGCCGAATCGTGGGGTTGCCCCTGGAGATCTCGCTGAACCCGCTGTCGCCCACGTGGTTCTCACCGGCATCCCGTTCGGCAACCACCGAGATCGATCCGTGCGATCATGACTTTCATGAGACCCCGGTGGATCGTGACGCTGTTTCCGATTGTCATGGCCCTCGTCATGACCGGTTGCGTCGCGAATCCGACACCCACTGGCGAAGAAACTTCGTCGGGGCCCTCGTCGGCCGCGTCCATCCCCACCACCTCGGCCGTCGAGGATTCCTCCGGAACGGGCGTGAGGTCCGCGAGCGACGGGAGAGCCTCCTCACCTTCGAGCACCCCCACGAACTCCTCGGCATCGGACTGCCCGGAGACCGGGGTGCGTCTCACGACCGATCTGGTGGAAGTGGCGATGGGCCTGCGGCTGATGCACGTCGAGCTGGCCAACTGCGGTGACCAGCCTTACACGCTGGACGGCTACCCACGCGTACGCGTGCTGGACGAGGAACGGCGACCGTTGGACGTCCGGGCAGAGCAGGGTTCTGCGGACATCGCGACCGTCGACGGCTTCGACAAGCCGCCGGAGGCGATCACGGTGCGACCGGGTGAGCACGCCGAGGCCCAACTGATGTGGCGCAACACCCACGCGAGCATGAACGCCCCGCAGGTCGGCAAGTACCTGAGGATCGCTCCGGCACGGGGACGAGCCTGGCAATCGGTGATACCGGTGGGCAGGGAGCGGAACTCGTCCGGGCAGGACCGCGACGAGATCACCATCAACCTCGGAAGTACCGGCAAGCTCGGTGTCCGCGCCTGGTACCGCTAGGACGCACGGGAAGGCGGAAACGACTTCGTGCGGATGGCCGGCCGAGGTCGAGCGCCCCGAGATCGGATTCGTGCGGAGGGTCTCGCTCAGCGAGCAACTCGACAACCCGGCCGGAAAACCTCGATGAGCTATTCCCGCGTCGGTTCCCGATCGAGACGTCGCATCTCGCGCACACCGTCGGCGAGTGTGCGGTCACCGAGCGCGTCGAGCACGGCCCGCTCCACATCCTCGGTCAGCTCGGCGAAGTAGGCCTGTGCGTTCGCGGCGACCCGGCAGTCGTGCTCACTGCCGGTGCGGCAGTTCCACAGCGGTTTGTCGCCCGTCGAACAGCGGTAGATCTCGGCCAGGGTGATCTCCTCGGCGGACCGCGCCAACCGGGCCCCACCCGTTCGCCCCTTGGTGCAGACGAGGAGTTCGGACCTGGCCAACGGGAGGATCAGTTTGCGCACCAGGCTCGCGTTGGTGTCCATCCGCTCGGCGAGCCGGGCGGAGCTCAGGGGCGACTCCCCCTCCTCGTCGGCGAGGGCGAGGATCAGCATCGCCATCAGCGAGCTGGAAAACCGGATGTCCAGCACGCGGGCAACACCTCCTCCGTCGAGCTCGTCCGTTCGCTTCCGACCGTCGGAATCCCAGGCTAGCAACGCCGTCGCGGCCACCCGCACAAGAAAGTGTATCTTTAAAAGGAACACTTTTTCACGTGCAGCAGGAGGACCCCGGCATGTCCGCTCGCGCAGCGCAGGCACTCGCCCGCCCGTTCACGCTCGGCTCGATGGAACTACCGAATAGGGTGGTCATGGCCCCGATGACTCGGGGCCAGTCCCCGGACGGCGTTCCCGACGAGAACGTGGCCGCCTATTACGCGCGGCGCGCGGCCGCGGGAACCGGCCTGATCATCACCGAGGGCACCTACGTCGACCACCCCTCCGCGGGCGACGGGAAGCACGTGCCGCGTTTTCACGATGAGGGACCCCTGGCGGGCTGGCGCGACGTCGTCGCCGCCGTACACGAACAGGGTGGAAAGATCATGCCGCAGCTGTGGCACGTCGGTATCCAGCGTCGGGCGGGCAAGCCACCGGTCCCCGAGGCCCCCTCGGTCGGTCCTTCCGGTATCGCGCTGGACGGTACCCGGCAGGCGGGAGAGGAGCTCTCCCTGGCCGATGTCGAACAGCTCGTCGAGGCCTTCGCCGAAGCGGCACGGCAGGCCGAGCGCATCGGCTTCGACGGTGTGGAGCTCCACGGGGCGCACGGCTATCTGATCGACCAGTTCCTGTGGGAACGCACCAACCGGCGCACCGACGCCTACGGCGGTTCCCCGGTGGAGCGCACCAGGTTCGCCGCCGACATCGTCGCCGCCGTGCGTGAGCGGGTGTCGGCGGACTTCCCCGTGGTGCTGCGGTTCTCGCAGTGGAAGGCCGACAACTATGACGCCAAGCTGGCCGAGAACCCGGACGAGCTGCAGCGGATGCTCGCCCCGCTGAGCGAGGCCGGGGTCGACGCCTTCCACGCATCCGGACGGCGCTACTGGGAACCCGAGTTCCCCGAATCCGATCCGACTCTCAACATCGGCGGCTGGGCCCGAAAACTCACCGGCAAACCGGTCATCACCGTCGGCTCGGTCGGGTTGGACGCGGTGTTCGACCCGGCTACCCTGGGTGAGGGTGCGGGCACCAACGTGGCCAGTGTCGAAGGACTGGCGGAACGGCTGGAACGCGAGGAGTTCGACCTCGTCGCGGTCGGCCGAGCCCTGCTGGCCGATCCGGAGTGGAGCCGGAAGGTGCTCGACGGCCGGGAGACGGAACTCGTCCCGTTCACCCGCGAAGCGATGAGCACGTTGTACTGAACCCACGCCACGGCGAGGGCGAGCTCCGGTTGCCATCACCTCACGGGGCACAGCGGCGGCTACTGCCAGGGGCCTCGCCGGGGCGTCGTTACGACGCTCCGGCGAGGCCCTGTTACACCGGTCGAGTGACCGCGCCGACCGGATCAGTCGTCGTGGCGGTCGTCCTTGTCGTCCCGCTCATTCAGGTCATCCCGGTCATCGCGTTCGTCCTGCTCATCGCGATCGGTTCGATCGTCCTGATCATCTCCTCGATCGTTCCGGTCATCCCGGTCATCCCGGTCATCCCGCTCGTTCCTGTCATCCCGGTCGTCCCTACCGTCGTCATCGCGGTCGTCATCCCGAATGACAACGCCGTGCTGCCCGTTGGAGGGCTGCGGAGCGTTCGCAGCCCCGTCACCGGCGAGAGCCAGTCCGGTACCGCCGAGTCCCAACGCCGTCGTCACCGCGGCTACGACCCAGATACGCTTCTTGTTACGCAAGATCTTCCCCTTTCCGTTGCCTCTCGCGCCGACACCCACAAGACTCCGGGACGGATCTGACGCCGGGCTGAAAACGGCGTGAAAGGATCTTCATCCGCCTGGTCAGGTACCGAGGCGGTATCCCATCCCGCGCACCGTTCCGATGCGCTCGGCCCCGACCTTGCGGCGCAGCGCCCGCACGTAAACGTCCACGATGTTCGAACCCGGGTCGAAGTCGTAGCCCCACACGTGCGATAGGATCTGCTCGCGCGAGAGGACCTGCCCGGGATGCCGCAGGAACAGCTCCAGCATCGCGAACTCTCGCGCGGTGAGGTCCACGGTGTTCTCCGCGATCCGTGCGCGTCGGGTGCGCAGGTCCAGGGACAGCTCCCCGTTGCTCAACACGGTCGTCTCGGGAGCACTGTCGGTGGAACGCAACCGCAACCGGACCCGGGCGAGCAGTTCCTCGAACCGGAACGGCTTGGTCATGTAATCGTCCGCGCCTCCTTCCAGTCCCGCCACCGTGTCGTGCACCGTGTCCCGGGCCGTCAGAATGATCACCGGCACGGTGACGCGCTGGTCCCGCATCCTGCGCAGCACCACGAAGCCGTCCTGGTCCGGCAGCCGGAGATCGAGCACGACCAGGTCGAAGTCGCCGGTGATCACGTAGTGCAGGGCGCTCTCGCCGTCGCCGACCACCGTGGTGGCGAAACCGTTGGAGGCCAGGCCCTTCTCGACGAATCGGGCGATGCGCTCCTCGTCCTCGACGATGAGGATCCTGCTCATGACCGGGGCTCCTCACTGGGCGCGTCCGGAGCCCGGAGCGGAATCTCGATCTCGAAACACGCGCCGTTCTCCGAACGGACCCGCACGCTGCCGTGGTGGGCCTCGGCGATCGCGCGCACGATGGACAGACCGAGTCCTGCTCCGCCACGCCGTCCCTGGTCGTGTACGAAACGTTCGAAAATATGCCCCATCCGTTCCGGGGCCACTCCGGGGCCGTTGTCGCTGACCCACAGCATCAGCGTCCGCTGGGTCAGCGAACAGCCCAGCCGGACCTCGGACCTCTGCTCGGTGTGCTGCACCGCGTTCTGCGCCAGCTGCACCATGGCCTGGGTCAGCCGCTGCGGATCCACCCACACCTCGCCGTCGGCCACGTGCTCCAGAATCCAGCGACGGTCCCCCAACGCCCGGACCTTGGCGTCGATGTCGCTGATCAGCTCGAGCACCAAGACCCGTTCCGGAGTGACGAAGTCGGGACGGTCCACCTTGGCCAGCACCAGGAGATCCTCCACTATCCTTCCCATCCGGTCCAGTTCGTCGGTGCACAGCCGGACGACTTCCTCGTGTTCCGCGGGATCGGACCCGAGCAGTTCCAGATTTCCCCGCACGATGGTGATCGGGGTGCGCAGCTCGTGGCTGGCGTCGTCGACGAACTCCCGCTGGGCCGCGAACGCTTCCTGGAGCCGGTCGAGCATTCCGTTGAACTGCTCGGCCAGCGCGGCTATGTCGTCACGCCCCTCCACGGGGATGCGTCGCGTCAGGTCCCGCTCCCCGATTTCGGCGGCGGTCCGCCGCACCTGACGCACCGGGGCCAGGATCACTCCTGCCACCCACCAGGCCGCCACCGCGGCCAGCGCCACTCCGACACCGCTGACCAGCAGTAATGTTCGAACGATCCGATCAACCTGGGCGGTGGCCTCAGCTGTGAACCGGGTGACCACGAACCAGGCCCGCTCCTCTCCCCCGGTCAGAACTCGAACACGTGCCCAGCGCATCACTCCGGCGGTGGTCCGCTCCGTACCGTACGTTCGCGAACTCGCCGTGATCCGGCGCAACAGATCCCGGTCCTCGGCTATGCGCACGATCCGCTCGTTCTGGGCCTGTGGCAGTGCTCGCATACCGTCCGTTCCTCGCCAGACACCGATCAGTGCTTCCGTGGCGTCCGGATACTGATCACCCAGATAGTCCCGGAAGAACTTCGCGGGCTCCTGCGCGGAAGCGGCGGCGGAATTTCCCTCCGCCACGAATCTGACGAACTCGCCGGTCTCCTGTTCCAGGGAGGTCGTCACGCGGTTGGTGGCCTGATTGTGCAGGTACTGCCGTACCAGCAGCACGACGGTGCCGAGCACGACGATCAGCACCAACAACAGCCAGGCCATGATCCGTGTCCGGGCCGGTACGCGGCTGCCGCGTCGGCGGCCGGGATCACTCTTCGTCATCGTCACGATCGTCGTCGGGGGCGGGCGGGCCGAGGTCGTCCGGTTCATCATCGCGATCGTCGTCATCCGGCTCGGCGGGTGGGCGCGATGTCGGTTCGGAGGTGCTCGGCGCGCCCGACGAGCCGGGAGGGATCGGCCGACCGGATGGACTCGACTGGCCTGATGGGTCGAACGGGCGCGACGGGCCGGACGAGGTCGCAGCGGGGCTACCGTCGATTCGAATCTGTCGCGGCACCTCGGGTTGTCGGGGCGCACTGGTCAACGTGTAGACGCCGAGCACCGCCACGGCGGGCAGCACCAGGGCCGCCACCAACAAGGGGAGGCGTAATGTCGATCTCATCTTCCATCACTGTGCTCCCGGCGGAAGCGGCACGGGATGAAACCTGAATGAAGATGTTTTAATCTTCTTGCCCCCGCCCCACTGTGCCACTTCCCCACCGGGTTACGCTCTCACCGAGACCGCCGCACCGGGGGTGCCGCCCGTTCCCGCTCGCCGCGCGCTCCGGGCGGCCCTTCCGAACGGTCCCAGCACATCCGTGACCAGGGCCTCGTGAGCTCCGTGGTGTCGACCGCCGGATGCGGTGCGAGCTCGGCGATGCCCGTCGCCGCGTCGGCACGGGAGAACACCGCCTCGTTGTAACGATGCCCGGTGTCGGCGGCGATGAATAGCACCGGCCCCGAGGAGTGGACGTAACGCTCCCAGCGTGCTGCCAGGTAAGCCGCACCAGTGGACAGACCCGCGAACACGGCGTGCCTGCGAAGCAGCTCCGTGCTCGCCGAGAGCGCGGTGTCGAAGGAGATCCAGTGCAGGATGTCGTAGGCGGTGTGATCGACGTTGCCGAACGGGATGGAACTACCGATCCCGGCGATGATCATCTCGCTGTCGGAGACGTGTTCGGCGCCGAAAGTGATACTTCCGAACGGTTGAACGCCCACCAGCGCGACATCCGTACCGGCCTCGCGAAGATACCCAGCCAGTGCCCCCGTGGACGCACCGGATCCGACGCCGCCCACGATCGTGAGCGCTTCACCGTCCAGTTCGGTACGAATGCGATCAGCGATCGTGCGATAGCCGAGGTAGTGAATGTCGTCGTGGTACTGCCGCATCCAATGGTAGTGCGGATTCTCGTCCAGCAGCTCTCGCACGCGACGCACTCGCAGGCTCTGGTCGAGTTTGAGATCCGCCGATGGTTCGACCTGCTCCAGATGGCAGCCCAGTAGGCGGAGTTGGTTGTACAGGGTGGAGTCGATGGTCGTCGAGCCGACGATGTGACACCCGAGGCCGTACCTGTGGCAGGCGAGTGCGAGCGCGTAGGCGTAGATACCGCTCGAACTGTCCAGCAGGGTGTCCCCGGGCCGCACACGTCCCTGGTCGAGTAATCGTTCGACCGCCGTCAGGGCGGAGACGACTTTCATCGTCTCAAATCGAAGGCATACGAGTCCCCTGTCGAGCCGGATCAGGTCGGGGCGTGCGACCGCGTCCGCGATGTGCTCGTCCATGTTCACCACTACCGTTTCGGAGTCGAGGCCGAGTACTGAACACTCGTGTGCTGGGAATGTCGTTGCGGTCCAGTTCGAGCAGGCAGGTCCGGATCCGGTGCCCCGTGTCCGGTTGTCTCGGATCGAAGAGCAGACCGGCGACATTGCCGCTGTGGGCGATCTGCAGGCCGACGGCGCCGACGCGCTCGGCGATCTCCACCAGCGACTCCAGCTGGGCCTTGTCGAGGATGCGCTGGTTGTGCCGAGCGCTCTCGGTGCCGACCCGGCCGAGCAGGGCGACGTCGGACCGGGTCACGGCCTCTCGCAGCAGTGCACGCAGTCGTTCACCGACCCGCACGTCCCGGTCACGGATGTGGTGGGTCCCCAACTCCAGGGTGTCGACACCGGTGGCACCTTCGGTGAGGCATCCCACCACCACGGCCGGGGGAAGCCTGCCACCGAGGTCTTCGAGGACTCTGCCCTCCCGTTGCGCGAACAGCAGGGCCCTGTCGTCGAACATCAGCGGATCGCTGGCGTGTTCGGCCGCCACCGCGATCCTCGACACGATCTCGGAGGGAAGGTGCGCGGCATAGGCATCCACCACAGCGCGGATCGTGGCCAGCACGTCGGCACTCGACGAACCCATGCCGAGACCGTCGGGAACCTCGCTGCTCAGGAACAGTTGTCCGCCACACGGAGTTCGTGCCGTGGTGCTGCCACAGAGTTCGCAGGTCAGAACCGCCGCTCGTCGCGCCTTGCTTCGGTCGTCCGGGCTGATGACCACGCTGTCCGGGGCCGTGTCGGGATCGGGTACGAAGACGGCCCTGCTGCGGGGACCGGCCAGTGGCATGGTCACCAGAGCCCGGCAGGCCGCTCCTCGGTCATCGAGGAAAGCCCCTTGCAGGATCTCACCGTGATGGCAGCCGGATTGGCCCGTTCCGGTGGCCGGGGGAGTTTTCCGGTTGGTGGGTGCGTTCATGACGAGTGGGCCGCGCGGTAGCGGTACAGCGTGGTGGTACCGGAGTCGAACTGGGAGAACGGGAAGGGTTCGGCGGACAGCGCGGTGACGCCGGAGCCGAGAAAAGCTCTCGCTACGGCGGAACCCGACTGGGCGTAGACGAGCAACGGCACGTTCCGCTTTTCGCAGTGGCGCAGAATCCCGTCGAAAGTCCCGTTGCCCAGCGTCATGCCGGTCGCCACGACGGCATCGGCGGGTTCGAGCACCTCGCTCATGACCGAGGTGACCAGCCCACCGTCCGCCGTGGCGGCGAGGTTGTAGTCACAGGGCAGACAGGCACATCCCCGCTCCTGCAGCGCCGCGACGAGTGGGGTAACCACACCGATGAGCGCCACCTTGCTTCCCGGTGCGACGTCGAGGAGCCCCGCTATCGCCTCGTCCCTGCTTCGGGCGCGTTGTTCGGGAGTTCCCGCCGGAAGCGTGACGGCTTCCGCGTCGGGGCGATCGCGGTGGTGCTGGGTCTCGGTGAGATAGGCGTCGAGCGCGGCGATCCGCATTGGAAGCGGCCCCTCACGAAGCAGGGTCCCGAGATCGCTGCCCGAGGCCCCGGAGCAGCTGTCCGAATCGAGTTCGCCCGCCTCGAAGGCGCAGGCCCCGTACGACTGTCCGACCCGGACGAGGACGTAGCGGTTGCGGTATACGGTGGTCGATCCGGCCAGCCGGGTCCCGTGCTGGATCCAGAACACACTGGTGGCGATCAGTTCACTCGGGCGCGGTGACTCGGAACCGAGTACCTCGGTGAACAGGGCGTCAAGGGTCGCTGTTTCGGCCATGGTGATGTCTTTCCGGAGTCGGAGGAGCGGGGAAGACGGGATCGTGGGTCATCGCCCGATGGAACGCAGGTACTCCGCGAACTTCTCGGCGGCAGCGATGTTGCGGGGACCGCTGACGGCGGATCCGTAGTCGATGACGTGGAACCGGTCGTTCTTGATCGCGGGCGTTTGCGCCAACGGGGGGAACGACTTCAGGAAAGCGATCTTGTCCTCGACGGGTTTGTCTCCGTAGTCGACGACGGTGATCACCTCGGGATTCGCCTGCACGACTGATTCCCACCCGATCGTGGTCCAGCGCTTGTCGAGGTCGTGGGTAATGTTGCGCCCACCCGCCAACGAGACGATGGCGTTGGGTGCCGCCTGAGCGCCGGAGGTGAAGGGCTTGTCGGTTCCGGAGTCGTAGATGAACACCCGGGGCGGGGGGCCCTCGGGTTGTTGCTCGCGAAGTGCTTGGGCGCGTTGCTTCAGGTCCGCGACCACTCGCTTGGCGCGGTCCTCGATGTGAAAGATCTTTCCGATCTGTCGTAGATCGGTGTAGAGGGCTTCCAACGGTGGCACGCGCACCGGATCCGAGCCGTAGTTGAAGCAGCTCTCGGTGTGCTGGTAGCTCTGTATTCCGAGCGAGTCGAGTTTGCTCGGGGTGATCCCTCGCGCCTGGCTGAAACCGGATTCCCAACCGGCCAGGACCCAGTCCGCCTTCGCGTCGAGAACCACTTCGAGACTGAGCACATCGGTACTGAGCGTTTCGACGGAACGATAGTCCTCCCGCCACGGGGAGCGTTTCACCGACGGGTCGGCCGTGCTGGGCATGACGATGCCCCGCATGCGGTCGGCCAGCCCGAGGGCGAACATCTTCTCGGTGCTGCTCATGTCGTAGGCGACCGGGCGTTCCGGTTCGGGGTACTCGATCGTCCGCCCGCAGTTCTCGATGGTGACCGTGCCGGATTCACCGTTCGAGGAAGGCGCGACGTTGGCTCCGCAGCCGGTTGCCAGTAACGAGGTGGTCAGTAGGAGCGTGACGGCGACGCGTGATGCCATTGCGGTTATTTCTCCTGTTCACAACGGTGGTCAGATGTCGTAGTGCAGCTGGGGAATTCCGGTGCTCGGATGACGGACGATCGAGGGGGTGACGCCGAACGCCTCGTTGATCAGCTCGGGGGTGAGCACTTCGGCGGGCGTGCCGAGGTGCAGCACCGTCCCGTTGGCGAGCACGGCGAGCCGGTCACAGGTGGCGGCCGCGAGGTTGAGGTCGTGCATGGCGATCAGCACGGTGGTCGAGTCCGTGCGCAGCTGGCGAAGCAGCTGGATCTGGTGGTGTATGTCGAGGTGGTTGGTCGGCTCGTCGAGAACCAGCACGCGGGGTTGCTGCGCGAATGCCCGGGCGAGCAGCACCCGCTGGCGTTCACCACCGGACAGCGACAGCACACCGCGGTCGGCGAGGTGAACGACGTCGGCACGACGCATCGCCTCGTCACAGACGGCGCGTTCCTCGGTGGTCAGCGGCTGGTTGCCGCGGTGGTGCGGGAACCTGCCGAGTTCGACGATCTCGGCGACGGTGAAGTCGAGGTCGTTGCTGCTCTCCTGCGGGACGGCGGCGATGTGCCGGGCGGACGCACGCTGCGCGAAGGTGGAGATATCGGCACCGTCGAGCAGCACCGCTCCCCTGCTCGGACGAAGCGCCCGGTAGACGCACCGCAACGCGGTGGACTTACCACTTCCGTTCGGCCCGACGAGTCCGAGAACCTCCCCTTCGGCCGTTTCGATGTTCAGATCACGGACGAGCTCGGCTCCCGCGAGGTGCACCGACAGGCCGTCGAGTGTGATCGACATTTACCTACCTCCGAACAGGTAGCCACGACGTCGCAGCAGAATGATGAACACCGGAACCCCGATCAGAGCGGTGATCACGCCGAGCGGCAGTTCCCGTGGTGCGAACAGCGTGCGTGAGGCGAGGTCGACCCAGACGAGGAAGATCGCACCGATCAGCGGGGCGATGGTCAGCACTCGACGATGGTTGGCACCGACCAACAACCGCACGAGGTGGGGGATGACGAGGCCGACGAAGCCGACCGCGCCGCTGACGGCCACCAGACATCCGGTCACGACCGCCGTAAGCAGGAAGAGCCTTTTGCGCACGGCGGTGGCGTCCATGCCCAGACCCGCTGCGGTCTCGTCACCGAGCGCCAGCACGTCGAGCGCCCGGGAGTTCCACAACAGCAGCACCGTGGCGAGAACGACGGTGGCCGCGGCCAGCGGGAGACCGGACCAGGTGGCACTGCCCAGACTGCCCATCAACCAGAACAGCACCGTTCGGGCCGAGTCGCTGAAAGGAGCGAAGAACACGATCGCGCTCATCAACGACTGGAACCCGTAGGCGAGGGCGACACCCGTGAGCACGAGGCGAAGCGGGGTGAGACCGGCCCTGCCACGGGCGGCGAAGTAGACCAGCACCGAGGCGCCCAGCGCTCCCAGCAGCGCGGCGGTGGACAACGCGTATACCCCCAGGCCCGCGAACAGTCCGAACGAGACCACGGCGCTGGCTCCGACCGAGGCTCCGGAGGAGACCCCGAGGATGAAGGGGTCGGCGAGCGCGTTGCGCACGGTGGCCTGGATCGCCACGCCGACGACGCTGAGGCCCGCTCCCACCACCGCCGCGAGCAGCACTCGCGGAGTGCGCACCTGCCAGATGATCGAATACCCGCTCGCGTCGGATGCGTCGATCGTTCCGCCGGTGATGGCGGCGGCGAGGTAGCGCACGGTATCGGGCAGCGGCACGGGAGCCGGGCCGAGGGTGATACCGACCAGGATCGAGATCGTCAGAACCACCAGCAACGGCAGGACCGTCGTGAGCAGGTTCTTTTCCTGGCGACTCGCCGCCGGATCCGACCGCGTGTCCGATGTCGGCCGCCTGTCCGAGCTGGACTGCCTATCCGAGCTGGACCGGGTAGCCGATGTCGAGTGGGTATCCGATGTGGTCACTGAGCGCGCTCCGGCTTCGAAACTCCGTGGGGGCGGATGCAGGGGGTGGAGGTCGGTTTTGGTGGTCGCTTAGGATGCATCGTAGAAAACGATAATCATTTTCGTCTACGGTTGATGTTCATTGGGAGAACCGTCACAATGACGCCACGTTCCGCGACCATCGGTGGTATCCGAAGTGGCCGATCGGGGAACGTTCTCCCGTACATCGCCCCAGGCACGTGCGACGGGAGCAGAGCCAGTGACATCCGCCCAGAAACAATCCGAGGAAACCCCGCCGCGAAGGTCGCTGCTTCGAGAGCCGCGTTTCCTGCGACTATGGGCGGGAACGACCGCCTCCGGACTCGCCACGTGGGCACTGCCCTTCGTGCTCGGCCTGGCCGTGCTCGACGGGACCATCGGCGCCGTGACGCTCGGCGTGCTGCTCGCGACGCGCACAGCGGGTTTCCTGCTCGCCGTACCCGTCGGCGGCGTGCTGGCCGACCGCTACACCAGTCGAACGGTCGTGACGCTGTCCGGGCTCACCGCGGCCGTGGCCACGTTCGTCCTCCCGATCGGGTTGGGGACCTCGCAAACCCTGATGGCAGCGGCAGCCGCCTTGGTGGGGGCCGGACAAGGGGCGTGCAGGCCCGCGTTCCAGGCCCTGACCGCCGAGGTCGTCGACTCGCCCCGACGGCAGCAGGCCAACGCCGCGCGGACCCTGTCGGTAAGGGTGACGACACTGCTCGCGCCCGGTCTGACGGCGCTGGCGGCCACCACCGTCGACACCACCACGCTGCTGTTGCTCACCGGAGTCCTCTGGTTGGTGGCGGCGTGGCTGCCTCCCACCGGACGTAGGAATGCCGGAGGCCCCTCCCGCGAGGGCGGCATCCCGTTCGTCTCCGAGTTCACCGAGGGACTGCGCGAGGCGCGCAGGCACCCCTGGTTCCTGGCGGGTCTGGCCGCGTTGGCCACCGTCATCACCACCGGTTACTCCGCCACCGGAGTCGTGCTACCGCTGATCAGTCGCGATCGCTACGGCACCGAGGCGGTACTGGCTGCCGCGCTGACCGCTTACACCGCCGGGGCACTGCTCGGGGCACTGCTCGTCACTCGGTGGCGACCCCGTTCGCAGGGGTTCTGGGCCCTGGCCGGCTTGGCCGGTTACGGCTTCGCCCCACTGGGGCTGCTGCTGCCGGTGCCTCCGGCACTGTTGGTCGCGGGCTACGTACTGGCGGGCATCGGGATCGAGCTGTTCAACGTTCCGTGGTTCACCGCGACGCAGCGCGAGGTCCATCCGGACAAGCTGGCGCGCGTGTCCGCCCTGGACTTCCTGGTCTCCTACGGACTGGCACCGCTGGGACTGGCACTGATCGCACCCGCCGTGACCCTGGCCGGGAACTTCTGGGTGCTGTTGGTGTGCGCGGCGGCGTGCTTCGCGGCACCGGCGTTGGCGGCGACGGCCCCCGGCGCACGGCATTTCACCCGGCCCAAGCACACACCACCGCACCACTCAGCCGATTGATCGCCCCCCGCGGACCACTCCACCTCGGCGCCGTGCTCTCAGTACGCTGCCTCGGGCGAACTCGGGAGCACAGCGGGCAAGCCTGCCATCACGGCGCGGAACTCACCGGCCAGCGAGCCCTCCGCCGACGGGGCGGAACGCCATCTGCGCTGTGCTTCGGCGGCGACGGCCCCGAACACCCCCACGGCCAGGTGGATCTCGGAATGCCGCTCCGCCCCGTATTCGGGATGCCGCTCGACCAGAGCGGCCAGCCGGTCCCGCATGTCGGCGCTGTGCAGCAACGCACGGGCGCGGACCGACTCCACCCGGTCGATCTGCTCGCTCATCGTGCGGATGGCGTCCTCGCCGACCCGCTCGGACAGTTCCTCGAGCGCCTCGGTCATGGCGTCGGTGAACGTGACGAGCAGGGGACCCTCGCCGAGGCGTTCCCCTACCCGATCGAGGAAGGCGTGGTTGCCCTCGATCACCAACCCGAGCAGTACGTCCTCCTTACTCGGGAAGTAGCGGTAGATGGTCCGGTAGGACATCCCGATCCGTTCGGCGATGTCGACCACGCCGACTTCCGAGAAGCCGTACTCGTCGAACAGCTCGAGCGCGGCGTGGATCATCCGCAGTCGACGGTCGTCCTTCTGCCGTTGCCGCAGCGATCCGCTCATGCCGTGCGCCTGGTGAGCCTGCCCGCGCGGAACAGGTGGGTGGCGGGACTTTCGGGACCACCACCCGAGAACGCGAGAACCTCGTGGGTGCCGAAGAGCCGGTCGGTGGCGATCAGGCGATCGTCGTCCAGCCGGACGAGCTCGGTAACCCTCGGCTCCGGTTGCAGCTGCCGGGCCTCGGCCGTGAGCGCCTCCGAACGAGCCACGGCCGAACCGTCCGGCCGCACGGTCACCTCCAGGGCCATGGTCGAGGAGTCGAACCGACCCGCGAACCGGGCGGGGTCCACCTCGTCCGGACGCGCCGGAGGGGTGGGCATCGCAGGCGGTCGCACCCCGACGAGCCGGTCGGCGATCAGTGCGACGACCTCGTGGTGGAAGGCGGCGTTGTCGCCGCCGTTGGCGTGCGAGGCGAGGGCGACACCGGCCTCGGGAAGCACTCGCAGGCTACAGCTCTGCCCGTAGGTGCCGCCGTCGTGCCCGACGACCCGTTGCCCGTCCCAGTCGAAGACCATCCAGCCGAGGCCGAGGTGGCCACCGAGCATGCCGACGTCCGGCACCGCGACGCGCGGACGCCACATCCGTTCGACCGTCGCCGGGTCGAGCAGCTTCCCGCCACCGTCGAGATACGCACCCGCGAAGGCCAGCAGCTCGCGGGGTGCCATGGCCAGCACGGTGCCCGCGGGCGCGAGGGAGGCGGGCAGGTTCCAGAACGGCGCGGGCTCCGGAGTCCCGTCCTGAGCGGGCACGTGCCCCACGGCCGTTCGGTGCAGCAGCGCCTCCTCCGGCGTGATCGCCCAGTGCCGCAGGCCGAGTGGTGTGCCGATGTGCTCACGCAGCAGTTGGTGGAAGGGCTTGGCACGCACCGCTTCGGCGATCCTGCCGAGCACGACGAAACCGGAGTTGGAGTAGGACATGCCTTCACCGGGCGGCACGTCCTGCGGCAGCGTGGGCACGATCTCGTCGACGTAGCGCCGCACCGCGTCCTCGTCGCGGGTCGTGGGCACGAAGGCGTCGCCGTATATGCCCGAGGTGTGGGTGAGCAGCCGGCGAACGGTGATGCCCGCGCCCACCAGCTCCGCGGCGAGTCGGAACTCGGGCAGATAACGGGTGACCGGGGCGTCGAGCTCGACCAGACCTTCCTCCACCAGCTGCATCACCAGCGTGCTCGTCCACAGCTTGGTCACCGAACCGATCTGGAACAGCGAGTCCGTGGTGGCCGCGACACCGGTGCGCAGATTGAGCTCGCCCGCCGCCGCCTCGGCGACCTGGTCGCCTGCGAGCACTCCGACAGCCGCACCGGGCACACCGTGCCGCCGAGCCAGCTCGGGCAGCTTCTCGTCCAGCCAGGTCCGCAGGCCCGACAGATCCGTCATCGCCACTCCTTCCACTGCCCGACAGTTTGTGTCACAGAATGACTAATGTCAATCAGTGACATTTTTATGGGTAAGATCCGGGCGCTACCGGCCGAAGGACGTAGAAGCCTGCTCGCCATGTGTCGGGATTTCGTCGACATCCGTGCCGCGGGGACGCCCCACGGCGGCTCAATAGGTCCGCTCCGAAGGCACCGGCGGAGCGGAGAGCACTCGTTGCGTCTTCCTGGTGAGCCCGATTCCCACCACGAAAGCAGCCACGACCAGCCACGACGAGACATTGAGCTGCGCGGCGCCGGAAAGCCCGTGTCCGAGGTTGCAACCTCCCGCGAGCAACGCACCGAAGCCGAGCAGGAATCCGCCGAAGAGCAACCGCAGGTAGCGCACTCGTGTTTCACCGCGCAACCACCATCCCCCTGCCGTCCGGGCGGCGAGGAATCCGCCGAGGACGATTCCGCACAGGAACGCGACGAGCCACCAGTTCACGTTGCCCGTCGCGATGCCGCTCACCGCACCCACGGTGCTCGCACCGAAGCTCGCTCCTCCCAGCCCTGCCAGCAGCCACGAGGCGACGGCGACCACGGCGAGAGCGACGCCCGCGAAGGGCCAGCGCCATTGCCAGGCGTACTGCCGGTGATCATCCCCGCGCCACCGCCAACCGAGCACGACCACCAACACCGCGAACGGCACCGCCACGACCGCGCGGGGAACGCCCAGCACGCCCGGCAAGGTCCCCTCGACTCCGCCCGGCAGTACCGTCGACCCCGGTAGTCGCACCCCGCTCGCCGCGAGCTCGCCGCACACCCACCCGCCCAACCCGACGAGAGCGCCGAGCATGCCGGAGCCGAGCTTGAAGAACAGACCCGAGACGCAACTGGCGGCCACGGCCATACCGACGCCGAAAACCAGACCGCCGAGGACATTGCCGACCGGATTCAGCGGGAGACCGGTACTGAGACCTCGCCCCGCCGGAGTCGCGTACAGCGCCGTCAGGCCGACCGAGGTCAGCGCCACCGCGAGCAACCAGGCGCGGGCCAGGGCGAACCTTCGTTCGTACATCCCGGCGAAGATCGCGTGGAAGCACAACCGACCTCGCTGCAGCACGTAGCCGAAGAGCACCCCGCTCACGAGTCCCGTGACTACCGCCAGGATCATGCCGCATCACACTCACTACGGTCCGGCGCTGTTCGGCGCCGCCATCATAGGCGGACGCGACCGCATGCGGCACGGAATCCGACTCGGGTGAGTGTCGCGCGGAAGCTACCGGTACCCGAGCTCCGCGTGGGTTTCGCGACATCGGCCGCGATGTCCGAACGAATCAGCTCGACGGAGGTCACTCGCCTGGGTAGGACCTCCGCACCGGGTTCACTTCGCCGGTGTGGCTCGCCGCGCCGACCGCCCGGCCGAGCGTGTCCACGGCCAGGTGATCAACGCCCACGCGGCGATGCCCACCGCGAACTCGACGGCGAGGTACCACGGCCACGGCCCCATGACGTCCAGCAGCGAGGGGTTGGCGGGCTTGCCGTTGAGAAAGCCGTAGTTCGCCCCGGTCGCCAGGTTGAACCCGAACACGGCCACCCCCCACGCGACCGTGACGCCGGCGGCGGTCGCCAGGCCGCGCCAGTCGGGCCGCAGCCCCAAACCCCAGGTCAGATAGATCGCCGCCCACACCACGAGGATGTGCTGGGTCCAGAAGTCGACGAAGTCGACGTGCGGGAACCCAGGCGCGTCCAGCGCCGGAGTGATCATGGCCTGCGGGTTGAGCGTGAGACCCCAGTAGTAAGTCAGCGAGTACGCCCACTGCCGCCTCGTCCACAACGCGTAAACCGCCACGATCCAGGTGAAGTCGGACAGGTGCAACGGCAGCGAGACATCGATGTCCCACTGCGACGGCAGCACTCGGTAGATCTGCATCGCCACCGCGAACAACCCCAGCAACAACGCGAACGCCCTGGCGAACAGCACCCCCGAGCGCGTTCCGCGCTGTCGACGTCCGGCCCGGACGAGCAGCACCGCCCCCACTGCCGCCACCCCGAGGAGAACCCAGTGAGAGACGCCGTAAGGAGTAAACGTTTCCGCCCCGCCCGATGCGCTCACAGCGTGAGAATGCCAGTGGAATCGGCCGATGCACGCGCAAGGACACGCGACGACGCCCACCGATGGCGACCGACCCCGCACAGGTACTCCCGCGTCGCGCTCTTGCGAGGAAGGCCCGACGTCGTGTAAATCGCTACCCGAAGTCGGGGATTCCGGAGCGAGATCCGGCGGGAGGTTCCGCCGAACGAGCATCCCGACAACCCGGCCGGAAAACTTCGATCAGTCAGTGAAAGCACCGCGGCAGGAGCAGACCCCTGTCAGGATCCGGGAGGCGGAGTGCTGTTCGACAGCCATCTCCACATCATCGACCCACGCTTCCCCGTCGCCGCCAACCAGGGGTACGTGCCACCCCCTTTCACGGTCAACGAGTACACCACGCACACCGCGCATCTCGACGTCACGGGCGGCGCGGTGGTTTCCGGTTCGTTCCAGGAGTTCGACCAGGAATACCTGTGTGAGGCACTGGCGCGTCTGGGGCCTGGTTTCGTCGGTGTGACCCAACTACCGGCCGATGTGACGAACGAACGGATTCTGGAACTGCATCATGCCGGAGTACGTGCGGTGCGGTTCAATGCCCGACGTGGCGGCGGAACTCCACTCGATCAACTCGACGCACTCGCACGACGAGTACACGAGATAGCTGGTTGGCACGTCGAGTGCTACGTCGACGCGCGGGAACTGCACGAGCTCGCCCCGACCCTGGCGTCCCTACCCGCGATCAGCGTCGACCATCTCGGTCTCAACGCCGAGGGACTGGATCACTTGCTGCGGCTGGTGGAGCGCGGCGCACGGGTGAAAGCCACCGGGTTCGGACGTTTCACGGGTGATGTACCCACCGCCATGCGCGCGATCGTCGATGTCAACGAAAACGCGCTCATGTTCGGCACCGACCTGCCATCGACACGGGCTCCCCGACCGTTCCGGGACAGTGACATCACCCTGGTACGCGAGACTTTCGAGGAATCACAGGCGAAGCGTGTGCTGCACGACAACGCGGTGGAGCTCTACCGTCCTCCCGCGTTCACCGACCTGCCAACGTAGCACCACGTGCTCCCGCCCCACCTCGGCGACCATCGCGACGGGGTGGTTCACCTCGCCCGGAACCGCCTGGCGCGTCGAAACGGGACGGAGCCGTGGCACGTGCCCACCGACGGTTCGGAAAAATCCCCGAACCGTTCTCCGAACCGTCTACTCGGTCACCCCTTCCGCTCCTTCCTCCTGGGCGATGGCGTGCAGCGTACGCAGGATCCCCGCCTCCGGACGGAAGCGCCGCGCCAGCCCATCGGAGGGCATCGAGGACGGAACGTGCGTCGAGACCGCCCCGCCGTGCCCCTCCAGCAGCACCTGCGCGAGCCGCAGCCAGTGGTCCCCGGAGCGCATCGCCTCGGACGTCCACCGCAGGAACTTCTCCGAGGGAACCAGGTCGCACTCCCAACCCGCTTCCCGGAAAAGACGCAGCAGCTCCTCCGGAGCGGGGGGCTCGGGATGGATGACCTCGTGTGCGCCCCGACCGTCGGGATCGAGAGCGCCGCGTGCGATCGCGTGGGCGACGTAGTCGACGGGTGAGCCGGTCCCGAGCCCGTCGTCCGGCAGCGATCGCGAGTCCACGACGGCCCGGAAGATGTGGTATTCCCCCTGGCGTTTGTTCACGGCTCCGCGTTCCGCTCCCGCGATCACGACACCGGGGCGGAACACCGAGGTCGACAGCCCCAGCTCCCGCGCCGCCCCGACCAGGTACTCGGCGGCGCGTTTACTCGTTCCGTACCCCTGGAGCGGACGGTCGTCGTCCCAGTAGTTCGCGTCGAGCGGCGGCACCACGTCGTGCACAGCCTGGGTGGACACGAGCGAGAAGTGCTGGTGAGCCCCCGCAGACGCGAGTTCGAGAAGCTGGTGTACCCCGCCGATGTTCACCCTGGCGAGGTCGCGGAAGGGGGCGAACCAGTCAACCGCCGCCCCGTTGGCCAGCACCTCGGTGGTCTCGTGAGCCACCCGCCGGAACTTCTCCTCACCCATGCCGAGCCGGTGCTTGCCGAGATCACCCGCGTGAACGCTCACCCGCTCCGCGAAGGCTCCTTCCAGGTGCGACAGGCCCCACTGGTGCAGTGAGCGGTGAACCCGCTCGCGGGCCTCGTGATCGTCGCCGGCGCGCACCACCGCCACGACCCGCTCGACCCGCTGATCGTCGAGCAGCGCGTCGAGCAGATGGGCGCCCAGGAAGCCCGTCGCCCCCGAGAGCAGGACGGAGCGGGTCGCCGCGTGGCGCGGCTCGAACGAGAGTTCGCGGGTCATCGACAGCCACGGCTCGGCGACGAACTCGCCGATCGGCGTGGCAGGAGCCCCGTGCGCGCCCCGGTCCGCAGCGGGTGCGTCCGCGAGGTCGGGGTCCTCCTCGGTCGCCACACCGAGCTCACCGACGAGAAACCGCGCGAGGTCGCGAGGTCTCGGGTGTTCCAGCAGCACCGAAGCGGACAGTCGGGCGTCGACGAGCGATCCGAGTCGGTTGCGCAGCTCGACCGCCATCAGCGAGTCCAGCCCCAGCTCCTGCACCGGGCGCTCGGGGGCGATCCCCGACGGCTCCGCGATGCCGAGGACGGCGGCGAACTCGCTCCGCACGATCTCGAGCAGAGCCGCTTCGCGCTCGCTCGCGGGAAGTCGACGCAGTCTCGCCGCCACACCTCCGTCGGCGTCGCCCGTTGCGGCGGCACGACGTTTGGGGACGTGGGCCAGCCCCCGCAGCATCGACGGCGTCGATCCCGGCTGCGCACTCGCCGTCCGCTGGAGTGCGGAGCGGTCGAGCGGCACCGGCGCGAGGAACGCGTCCGGGCGGCGCAGCGCGTCGTCGAACAGCCGCACCCCGAGCTCGTCGTCGATCGGCGAGAGCCCCATGCGGCGCAGCCGAAGTCGCAGGAGGTCGTCGAGCTCGGTGACCATCCCCGCCTCGACCCACGTCCCCCAGCCGAGGCTGAGTCCCGGCAGGCCCTGCTGTCGCCTGCGGATCGCGAGCGCGTCGAGAGCGGCGTTGGCCGCCCCGTAGTTGGCCTGCCCCATCGCACCCAACGTTCCCGCCGCCGAGGAAAACAGCACGAACGCGTCGAGGTTGGCCTCGCGGGTCAACGCGTCGAGATGGAAGGCGGCGTCCACCTTCGGTGCGAGCACCTTCTCGACCTGCTCGGCGGTGAGGTCGGTGAGGAGTCCGTCGTCGACGACCGCGGCGGTGTGCAGCACCACGGAAAGCGGGTTCTCCTCCGGAATCTCCTCCAGGACGGTTTCGAGTTCGGCACGGTCGGAGACGTCGCAGGCGCGCAGCGCGACGGTCTCCGCACCTGCTTCCCGCAACTCCCGAACGAGGTCGTCGGCACCGTCGGCGGTCGCTCCCGAGCGGGAGAGGAGCAGCAGGTGTCGCAGCCCGAAGTGCCGCACCAGATGCAGACAGGTCACTCGCGCGAGGGCCCCCGTTCCGCCGGTGACCAGGGCCGTGCCGTCCGGATTCCACGCGGGCCCTGGCTGTTCCGCTCCGCTGTCGACCTGTGTCAGCCGCGGCGCGGAAACGGTCTCGCCCCGGATCAGGAGCTGGTTCTCGTCGTCCGGGAGAGCACGCAGCAGCTGGTGCAAGGACTCGTCGTCGGCGTGGGACTCCTCGATGTCGACGAGCACGAGATCACGGTCCGGGTGCTCGGTGTGCAGGGAACGCCCGAGGCCCCAGAGCGCGGCGGATGCCGGGTTGGCCGGCGCGTCGTCGTGGTCGGCACACCAGGCTTGCCTCGTGAGCCAGACGATACGCGCGTGTTCGAGTCCCTCGGTCTCGAGCAGGCCGCGCAGCAAGCTCAACCCGCGATGCGTGAGCTCCCGGACGGTGGAGGCAGTCGGTTCCGGTTGCGGCCAGCGGACGAGGAGAACCGGATTCTCCTCGCGCACCTCGACCGCGAGCGTGGCGAAGTCGGGGGTGTGCGGGTCCACCTCGCGGAACGTCGTCGGGGTCGCGGCGCGAGAACGCACCGGCCGCATGTCGACCCGGTAGAGCTGTGGTCGCTCACCTCCGACGGTGGCGCGGATCTCCGCGGCGGTCACGGGACGTCGAGCGAGGGCACCGACCGTGGCCACAGGGGCACCGGTCGGGTCGAACAGCTCGATGCGGGCCTCCGGGCCACCGAGACCGGTGATTCGGGCGCGCACCGACCTCGCCCCGACCGCGTGCAGCCGGACGGCGCGCCACTCCACCGGTAGGTGGAGGTCCCCCTCCGGAGAGGGGTCGTTCCCTTCCAGCGCCCGCAGCGCCGCGTCGAGCAGCGTGGGGTGAAGGCCGTACCCCTCGCCCCCGTCGGTGGCGTTCCCGTCGGTGTCGTTACCACTCGCGCGGTCTCCCTCGTCGGTTTCCGGTAACGAGGCTTCCACGAACAGGGTGTCTTCGTGCCGCGAGACCCGCCGGAGACCGCGTGTGGCGGTCTCCGGGTGCCATCCGCGTGCCACGAGCGTCTCGGACAGCTCGTCCAGGTCGAGTTCGGTCGCGTCTCGCGGTGGCCACTGCTGGGCTGCGGTCGTCTCCTCCGCCGGGATCGCGGCCAGCGTTCCGACGAGATGGCACGTCCACGTACCGGCTTCCTCCGCTGCCCGGCTGTGCAGCGTGAAGGCCCGTGTTCCGCCGTCGTGTTCCGGTTCGAGCGAGAGCTGCAATCGCCTCGCGACGCCCTCGACCGCCAGGGGCGTCCGCGACGTGGCCTCCCGCACCCCCATCATGTCCGCAGCCGAGACGGTCGAGAGCGCGTGCAGCACCGCGTCGAGCAGCGCGGCGGCGGGAACCATCCTCGTGTCGTGAACATCGCACGCCACCGACCAGCGGCCCGTCGGTGCGACCAGGCCGGTGAACACCACACCGCCGTCGGGCCGGTCGGTTCGTCCACCGAGAAGCGCGTGCTCCGAGGTGTCCAGCCCCAGCTCGGTGAGGTCGTGGGGCGAGGTGCGGTCCGATTCGAGCCAGTAGTGCTGCCGCTGGAACGCGTAGGTGGGAAGTGCGACCGGTTGCGCACCCAGTCCGAAATGGACGGCTTCCCGATCGACGGTGATCCCGTGCGCGAAGAGTTCCGCCGCCGCGACACGCACGCGACTCGCGGCGTCGGCGTCGCGGTGCAGCGAACCCACCACCGCCTCGTGGCCGCTGCCGGTCAGGGCGGCTACGAGCAGCGGATGCGCGCTCAACTCGAGGAACGCCGTCTCGTCACCGGGGTCGAGTGCCTCCAGCGCCAGGTCCAGCCGCACCGGCAGGCGCAGGTTGTCGGCCCAGTAACCACCGTCCAGTTCGCTCCCGTCGAGTCGTTCACCGCGTACCGTGGAGCAGATCGGCACGCGGCCCTCGCGCGGCGTCAGGTCCGAGAGCTCGGTTGCGATCGCGTCGAGGATCGGGTCCACCTGCGGCGAGTGCGAGGCGTAGTCCACCGCGATGCGGCGGCAGAACACCCCATCGGCCTCCAGATCGCCGAGCAGCGCGTCGAGCGCGGTCGGGTCTCCCGCGACCACTGTGGACTCGGCGGTGTTGACCACCGCCACCGACAGCCCCCGGTCCCGCTCGGCGAGACGTCGCTCGACCTCGTCGACCGGCAGTCCGACGCTGCCCATCGCGCCGTCACCGTCGAGCCCCCGGATCAGCCGACTGCGCACCGCGACCACGCGGGCCCCCTCGTCGAGGCTGAGCGCACCGGCGATCACGGCGGCACCCACCTCCCCCTGGCTGTGCCCGATGACAGCGGCCGGGGACACTCCCCACGACTCCCAGAGCCTGCCCAGGGCGACCGAGACCGCGAACAGCAGCGGCTGCGCCACGTCCACCCGCGCCATCGCCTCGCGCTGCTGTTCGTCGTCGGACTCCAGGAGTTCGACCACGGAGAACCCGACGCGCCCACGAAGTGCTTCGTCGCACTCCACCAGCGCCTCGCGGAAAACCGCTTCCCCGAGCAGTGAGCGGCACATACCGGGGTGCTGGCTGCCCTGTCCGGGGAGGACGAAGACCGGTTGGGTCCGCTTCGCGGTCGCCAGCACTGTTCCAGTCGGCCGCGAACCCGCCGCGCACGCACGCAACCGCTCGATCGCCTCCGCCCTCTCGGTCGCCGGGACGACGAGGCGGTGCCGGAACGCGTCGCGGGTGGCGGCCAGGCTGTAGGCGGTGTCCACAAGGGATACCCGCTGGTCGTCGGCTCGGTCCTCGAGATGCTCGGCCAGCCTCGCCGCGTTCGCGCGCACCGCGTCCTCGGAGTGCCCCGACAGCACGAGCGGAACGGTCGAGGAAGCCGGGGTGTCGCCCGCCGCGGCGAAGCGGTCGACGGAGGGCTCGGTCTCGGACTTCGCGGGCGCTTCCTCGACGATGACGTGCGCATTGGTCCCGGACAGGCCGAAGGAGCTCACGCCCGCGCGTCGCACGTGCCCCTCGCGCTCGGGCCACGGGGTGGATTCGGTGAGCAGCTCGATGTCCCCGGTGGACCAGTCGATGTGGTGGCTCGGCTCCTCGGCGTGCAGCGAGCGCGGCAACAGCTCGTTGCGCAGTGCGAGCACCATCTTCATCACGCCCGCCGCGCCCGCGGCTGCCTGCCCGTGGGCGATGTTGGACTTGACCGAGCCGAGCCGCAGCGGCTCCCGCCCGGCACGGTCCGCGCCGTAGGTCGACAGCAGGGCATTGGCCTCGATGGGATCGCCGAGCGTGGTGCCGGTCCCGTGCGCCTCCACCGCGTCCACATCGGCGGGAGCGAGCTCGGCCGATTCGAGAGCGGCTCGGATCACCCGCTCCTGCGAGGGACCGTTCGGGGCGGTGAGCCCCTGGCTGCGGCCGTCCTGGTTGACCGCGCTCGCCCGCAGCACGGCAAGCACCTCGTGCCCCCGCCGCTGGGCGTCGGAGAGGCGTTCGAGCAGCAGCATGCCGCACCCCTCGCCGAAGCCCATGCCGTCGGCGTGCTCGGAGAAGGCCTTGCAGCGACCGTCGGGGGCCATGCCCCGTTGTCTGCTGAACTCGACGAAACCGGCCGGGCTGGTCATCACCGTCACCCCACCGGCGAGCGCGAGGTCGCAATCGCCGCGGCGCAGTCCCTGCATCGCGAGGTGGAGCGCGGTCAGGCAGGAGCTGCAGGCGGTGTCGACCGACACGGCCGGGCCTTCCAGGCCGAGGGTGTAGGAGATCCGCCCGGAAGCGGCGCTCGGCAGCGAGCCGGCGGTGGCGTGCCCGTCCAGTTCTTCGAGGTCGCCGGTGGCGTAGAAGTTCGGGAAGAGACCGGTGTAGACACCGGTCGTGCTGCGGGCCAGCGAGGAGGGGCGGATTCCGGCACGTTCGAAGGTCTCCCACGAGGTCTCGAGGAGGAGCCGCTGCTGCGGATCGATGTGCCGCGCCTCCCGTGGGCTGATCCCGAAGAAGGCGGGGTCGAACTCACCGGCCTCGTGCAGGAAACCCCCTTCGTACCCGTAGGACTTACCCGGCACGTCCGGGTCCGGATCGTAGAGGCGGTCCCGGTCGAAGCCGGGTCGGTCCGGGAACGGCGTGATCGCGTCCCTGCCCTCGGCGAGGAGCTCCCAGAAGTCCTCCGGGGTGTTCGTGTCGCCCGGATAGCGGCACGCCATCGACACGATCGCGATCGGTTCGCGCATCGAGGCGACGAGTGCTCGTTTTTCCTGCTGCAGCCGCTCGGACTTCTTCAGCGAGGCTCGAAGGGCTTCGGTGAGCTTTTCCTGGTCGGGCATGAGTACCTCTCGGCGTCGCGCGTGGGCTTGTCGGTCGTCGCCCGGCTATTCGCCCTGTCCCTCGTCGACGAGGCGAAGGAGATCGTCCACGTTCATCGAGTCGATCTCCCCGGCCTCGGTGGTTTCCCCGGCGTTTTCGGTGCCGACGCCTTCGGCGACCTCCAGTAGCGGGGTGAGCAGACCGGTCTCCCGCAGCCGTGCGAGCGGTATCGTGGCGAGGAGATCCCGGATGCGGGACTCCTCGTCGCTCACGTTCCGCCGCGTGGCACCGGTTCCCCAGCCGAGCTTCTCCCCGAGTACACCGGCGAGTTCCTCCGGCGTGGGATGGTCGAACAGGAGGTTCGCCGAGAGCGGCACGCCGACCAGTGCCGCCAGCCGGTTGCGGGATTCCACGGCCATCAGCGAGTCGAGGCCGAGCTCACGGACCGGACGATCCGGCGGAACCGCCGAGGAGCCCGACAGTCCCAGTACGACGGCGAGCTCGCTGCGCACCGCCTCGAGCAGCGCGGGGGCTCGCTCCGCCTCCGGGAGCCGTTCGAGCCGGGTGGCCAGTTCGGATCCGGTGCCGCCCCCGGCCGCGGCCCGCCGGAGCGGTCCGCGGACCAGGGACCTGAGCATGACGGGCACGGTCTCCGGCCTGGTGGAGACGCGCCGTCGCAGCAGTGGCCTGTCGATCGGAGCGGGCGCGACCACGGTGGTCGAGCCGCGCAGTGCGGCATCCAGCAGCGCCGTACCGGACTCGCGGTCGATCGGCAGCATGCCGGTGCGGTCGAGTCGTTTCCGGAGCTGTTCGTCCAGTTCGGTCGCCAGGCCCGCCTCCGCCCAAACGCCCCACGCGAGGCTGAGCGCGGGAAGTCCCCGGTGCGCGCGGCGTTCGGCCAAGGCGTCGAGAGCCGCGTTCGCCGCCGCGTAGTTGGCCTGGCCGGGGCCACCGATGGTGCCCGCCACCGAGGAGAACAGTACGAAAGCGGACAGCTCGGTGTGCTCGGTCAGCTCGTGCAGGTGCAGCGCCCCGTCCACCTTCGGTCGCAGCACGGTGTCGACGCGTTCCGGCGTGAGATCACCGATCAAGCCGTCGTCGAGGACGCCCGCGGTGTGGAACACGCCCGTCAACGGCCGCTCCGGCGGGATGTCACCGAGCGCTTCCGCCAGGCGCGCCCGATCGCCGACGTCGCAGGCCGTGACGGTGACCGTCGCCGCACCGGCCGCTTCGAGCTCCCGCACCAGCGCGTCGGCACCGGCTGCCCGCTTCCCTGACCGGGACAGCAGCATCAGGTGTCGCACGCCGTGCCGGGCCACGAGATGGTGGCAGGTGAACCGGGCGAGCCCGCCGGTTCCGCCGGTGACCAGCACCGTCCCCGAGGCGAGCGAGGCTCCCTCGGCGGGGTCCTCGGCGGCGGGGTCCTCGGCGGGACTCTCGGAGACCGGGGCGCGGACCAGGCGGAGCACCGTGAGAGCCCCGTCGCGCTCCACGAGTTGGTGCTCCTCCTCCGGTGCCCGCCGCACGAGCGCCGCGAGGTCCGCCTCGTCCCGTTCGGTGTCGGTGTCCAGGAGCACGAGGCCGTGCTCGGGGTGTTCGGCCGAGAACGACCGGCCGAGTCCCCACAGGGCCGCCGTGGCGGGATTCGGAGGGTGATCGTCATCGCCCGCGGCGACCGCGCCGCGCAGCACCCACACGACACGTTCACCTTCCGGGGGTTCGGCGGCGAGCGAGTCCCGCAGCCGGGCGAGTCCCAGGCGAGTCGCCTCCCGGATCCCCTCGGAGGTGGGATCGAACTCCGGGAAACGCACGACACGCACCGGGTTCGGCTCCTCCGGGGCCTGGCGTGCCGGGACCGGCCGGGCCTCCACGCGGTGGAGCGAATCCGCCGACCGCCGTGGTGCGCGCGGCAGGTCCTCGGCCGCCACGGGCCGGAAGGAACAGCGGTCGATCGTGGCCACCGGCGAGCCGCTCGGGTCGAACAGCTCGATCCGGAACTCCGCGTCGCCGAGGTGGGTGATGCGCGCCCGGACCGCCGTCGCGGCGAACGCGTGCAACCGAACATCCCGCCACTCGGCGGGCAGCAGTGGCCCCTCGGTGTCGATGGCGTGGGCGACCACGGTCCGCAGCACGGTCTCCAGCAGCGCGGGATGCAACCGGAAGGACGCGGTACCGTTCGAATCGACGTCCGTGGCCAGGTCCGCGGGCAGCACGGCCTCGACGAACCACGTCTCCCCTCGGTTCCGAACCGTATCCACCGGGGGAAGGGTCGGTCCGATGTCGATACCGCGACCCGCCAACAGCTCGCCGGTGTCCCCCGCTGCCGGTTCGGCTCCCGCCGGGGACCACTCACCGAGCGCGTCGAGCTCCTGCTCGGGAGAGTCCTCCCCGAGCAGTGTTCCGCTCGCGTGCGTGCACCACGGTTCGTCCTCACCCGCGTCGCGGGGCCTGCCGCGCACCACGAACGAACGCTGCCCGTGCTCCTCGCCGGGACTCACCGTGAGCTGGACGAGCCACCCACGCCGGTCGTCGAGCGGCCACCAGGAATCGGCGGTCAGCGATGTGAGGCCGCCGGTTCCCAGTTCGACGGCGGCGTGCAGCACCAGTTCGGCCACCACGGCCGCGGGCACGAGCGGTGTCTCGTGGACACGTTGGTCGAACAGCCAGGGATGCGTGGCGGGATCGAAGCCGCCGGAGAACAGCACGCCGCCGTCCGGCAGTTCCGTGCGGGCCACCGCGATCGGGTGGTCACCCGCTTCGAGACCGAGGGCCCGCGTGTCACCCCACGAGGTGGCCGGGACGTCCAACCAGTAGTGCTCCCGCTGGAACGCGTAGGTCGGCAGCTCGACGGCACGCGCCCGGGAGCCGTCCCAGACCGTGTCCCAGTCCACCGCGATGCCGTGGGCGAACAGTTCCGCCGCGGCGATCCGCAACCGCGCCCGGGGGTCCTCGTCGCGGACCAGGGACCCCACGACCGCCTCGTGGCCGTCCCCTCGCAGCGGTGCCGCCAGCAGCGGGTGCGCGCTGATCTCCAGGAACACGGTCCGGCCGCCGGGGGCCAGTGCGGCCAGGGCACGGTCCAGGCGCACCGGCTGCCGCAGGTTGTCGGCCCAGTACGCACCGTTCAGCTCCGCACCGGAGAGCCGCTCACCGCGCACCGTCGAGTAGATCGGGATCTCTCCCGTACCAGGGGCCAGTGCGGCCAGCTCCCGACGGATCGGGTCCAGGATCGGATCGACCTGCGGTGAGTGGGAAGCGTAGTCGACCGCGATGCGGCGGCAGAACACCCCCTCGGCGTCCAGTTCGGACATGAAGCGTTCGAGCTCGTCCCGATCGCCCGCCACTCCCGTGGACCCGGTGGTGTTGACCGTGGCGACCGAGAGACCGTGGCGCCCGGCGAGCCGTCGCTCCACCTCCTCAACCGGCAAGCCGACACCGGCCATTCCACCGTCCCCGTCCAGCCCTTCGACGAGGCGGCTGCGCACCGCGACGACGCGCGCCGCGTCCGCCAGGCTCAGGCTTCCCGCGACGACCGCCGCCGCGACCTCCCCCTGGCTGTGACCGAGCACTCCGGACGGCTGGACGCCCCGGCTCTGCCAGAGACGTGCGATCGCGACCGCCACGGCGAACAGCAGCGGCTGCACCACCGTCACCCGCTCCATCGCCTCGCGTTGTGCCTCGTCGTCGGCCTCGAGCAGCTCGACCACCGAGAAGTCGGTGTGGGGACGAAGCGCCCGATCGCACTCGTCGAGCGCCTGGCAAAACACGCGGTCGGCGAGCAACTCGCGGCACATTCCGGGATACTGGCTGCCTTGCCCGGGGAAGACGAGCACCACCTGTGACCGCTCCCCGCTCGCCCGGACCGCGCCGGAGGGCATCGTGCCCTCGGCGACCGACCGGAGGGCGTCGACGGCGTCCGCACCGCTCACGGGCAGCGCGAGCCGCTCCCGGTGCGCATCGCGCGTCGTGACCAGGCTCCAGGCCACGTCCCGGAGCGCGGTGGTGGCTTCGTCGGGTTCCGCGTCGGCGAGGCGTGGGGCGATGCTGTCGGCGAGACGTGCGGCGTTGGCGCGGAGCGCCCCCGCACCGCGTCCGGACAGGACCAGCGGCAGCGGGGTCGGAAGTGCTCGGGGCGCGGTGTCGAGTTCCGAGCCCGAGGTCCGGTCGACGCCGTCCTCATCCGGTTCGGGGGGTGGCGGTGCCTCCTCGACAACGAGGTGGGCGTTGGTCCCGGAGATACCGAACGAACTCACGCCCGCACGGCGGACGTGCTCCTCCCGGCGCGGCCAGGGCACGACTTCCGCGAGCAGCCGGACCCGCCCCGACGACCAGTCGACACCGCTCGAGGGATTCTCGGCGTACAGCGATCGGGGTAACCGCTCGTTTCGGAGCGCGAGCACCATCTTCATCACCCCGGCCGCGCCCGCTGCCGCCTGGGTGTGGCCGAAGTTGGACTTGACCGAGCCCAGGTACAGCGGTGCGTCCGGGCCACGCGCTGCGCCGTAGGTCGCCAGTACGGCGTTGGCCTCCATCGGATCACCCAGCGTCGTGCCGGTGCCGTGCGCCTCCACCGCGTCCACGTCTTCCGGACCGAGGCCTGCCGCGGTCAGCGCGGCCCGCATCACCCGCTCCTGGGAGGGGCCGTTCGGCGCGATCAGTCCCTGACTGCGGCCGTCCTGGTTGGTGGCGCTCGAGCGGAGTACCGCCAGCACCTCGCGCCCGTTGGCCCGCGCGTCCGAGAGCCGCTCGAGCAGCAGCATTCCGCAGCCCTCCGCCCAGCCGACACCGTTCGCCTCGGCGGAGAACGGTTTGCAGCGACCGTCCGGCGCCGCCGCGTACTGCCTGCTGAACTCGATGAGGATCGAGGGGGTGGCCATCACCGTGACACCGCCCGCGAGCGCGAGATCGCACTCACCACGCCGCAGCGCCTGCATCGCGGTGTGGATGGTGACCAGTGAGGAGCTGCAGGCGGTGTCCACCGAGACAGCGGGCCCCTGGAGCCCGAGCGTGTAGGCGATGCGTCCGGAGACGAGGCTGCCCGCGCCCGCCGCGACGTTGTGCCCGTCGAAGTTCGTGTTGTCGTGCCCCAGCCGCGACAGGTAGTCGTTGTACATGACACCCGCGTAGACGCCGGTGAGGCTGCCCTCCAGGGAGGAGGGCGGCACGCGGGCGCGTTCCAGGAGTTCCCAGCAGGTCTCGAGGAGGACGCGCTGCTGCGGGTCGAACCGCTCGGCCTCTTTCGGACTGATCCCGAAGAACTCGGGGTCGAACAGGCCCGCCTCGTGCAGGAAACCGCCTTCCTTCGCCGTCGAGCACCCCGGCGCGTCCGGATCGGGATCGTAGACGTCCTCGACGTTCCACTCCGGACGGTCCGGGAAGTCGCCGATACCGTCCCGCCCCTCGTCGAGCAGCCGCCAGAGTGCCTCGGGCGTGTCGGCTCCCCCCGGGTAACGTCCGGCCATCGACACGATCGCGATCGGCTCGTTGTTGCGGTACAGCTCGTCGGCGAGTCGGCGCTTGGTCTCCTTCAGCTCCGCGGTCGCCCGCTTCAGATACGTTCGTAGCTCTGGGTCGGTCGCCAAGTCGAATAACCTTTCCGAGAGGGCCGGATTCCGCCCGGGATCCGGGAGTGGGGCGTCCGTCCGGCCCGGGTGGGATCACCGGTTCGAGATCTCTTCGTCGAGGATTTCGAGCAGCTCCTCGTCCGAGGCTTCCTCGAGTTCCTGCCGCTGCTCGTTCGTGTCGTCCGAGCGCTGCCGCTGCCGATACGTCAGATCGAGCAACCGCCGGGTGGCCCCGCTGCGTTCGAGCGCTTCCGGCGAGAAACGTTCCAACGAGGCGACGAGCTCCCGCGCCCGCTCGGCCTCGTCTGGCTCCGCCTCGTTCGGGGTGAGGAGCTCCGAGAGCCGCTCGGCGAGCGCCTGCGCGGTGGGATAGCTGAACAGGAGGTCGACCGGGAGTTTCTCCCCGGCGAGCCCGGACAGCCGGTTGCGCACCTCCACCGCCAGCAGCGAGTCGAGTCCGAGCTCCTGCAGGGCCTGCTGTGCGGGCACCGCTTCGGCGGAGCCGAACCCGAGTACCGCCGCGAGCTCCGAGCGCACCGCCTCCAGCACGACACGGGGACGCTCCGCCTCGGGCACCCGCACCAGCGTTTCGGCGAGCGTCGTCCCCTCTCGGCCAGACTCACTCGATTCCCGCGCCCGCACGAGGCCACGTAGCAGCGGTGGGGTGCTTCCGGCACCACCCGCGTCCCGGAGGGCCCCGCGGTCCAGCGGTACCGGCGCGAGCACCGCCTCGGGCCTGGCGAGTGCCTCGTCGAACAGTCGCATCCCGCTCTCGGGGTCGATGAACCGCAGCCCTTCGCGCCGCAGCCGACGCCGCGACGCCTCGTCCATGGCGGCCGCCATGCCGGACTCGGACCACGGCCCCCAAGCCAGGCTCGTCGCCGCCAGTCCCAGCGCTCTCCGGCGCGACGCCAACGCGTCCAGCGCGGCGTTGGCCGCCGCGTAGCCACCTTGGGCGGCACTGCCGAACGTGCCCGCCACCGAGGAGAACAGCACGAACGCCGACAGCGGCATCGACTCGGTCAATTCGTGCAGCAGCAGCGCCGCGTCGACCTTCGTGCGAAGGGTCGCCTCCACCCGCGCGTCGGTGAGGTCGGCGAGCAGACCGTCATCCACGATTCCCGCCACGTGCACGACCGAACGCAACGGACGCGTCGAGGGGATCGTCTCGAGCGCCGCCCCCAGCTCCTGACGGACGGACACGTCGCACGCGCGGAGGGTCACCGTTTCCGCGCCGAGCTGCTCGAGCTCGGTGACCAGCTCGGCGGCGCCGGACGCGTTCTCCCCGGAACGGGAGAGCAGCAGCAGGTGGCGAACACCGTGCTCGGTGACGAGATGCCGACTCACGAGGCGACCGAGCCCACCGGTAGCCCCGGTGACGAGCACGGTGCCCGAGGTGTCGAACCGAACACCGGAGTTCTCGGCTGCGTCGTGTTGCGAGGACGTGGTTTCGACAGTAGCCAGGCGAGGAACGTGCGGATCCCCGTCGCGCAGCACCAGCTGGGGCTCGTCGGCGGGCAGTGTCCACAGGGCACTGTCGAGCGAGGCGTGGTCGAGTTCGGCATCGACGTCGAGCAGCACGAGGGAGCGGTCCGGGTGTTCCGACTGCGCCGTCCGACCGAGTCCCCAGACCGCCGCGGCGGCCGGGGACGTCGCTTCGTCACCGACCGCCACCCCATTGCGCGTCACCCACACGAGCCGCGTCGCCGCGGGAAGCTCGGAGCCCAGCCACGCCTGGGTCCAGGAGAGCGCGCACCTGGTCGCATCCCGAACAGCGTCCGAGGTCGGGGGAAGCTCCGGCCACTCCACCACGATCGTCGGTGGCTCGCCCGTGACGATCGACTCGGCAGTCAGGGCGGTGAGCTCCGTTCCGAACGCGGGCAGGTGCCGGAAGGTTCGGGATCCCTCGGTCGTGGGCTCGGAAACCACCGGCTCTGGGTCAACGGCTTCGAGCACGATGCGGAAGAGATCGTCCTGATGTCGGGGAGCCAGGAACCGATGCATCGGAGCACGGTGCGCGGTGAACCCCTCCAGGTGGAACACCGGGTCCCCGGCCGCGTCCCGACCGACGAGGTCGTCCACCCGTGTCATCGACTCCTGCGAACTGGAACCGGCACCGGTGGCGGTTCGGACGGTGCTGTGCCGTGCGTTCCAGACGAGCCGTTCGATGTGGAAGGGCAACTGCGGGGTGCCCGCCTCGATGTGCCCGGAAAGCGACATGGCCACCGCGAAGGCGTTGTCGAGCAGACCAGCCGGTACCGGAGCCCCCTCGGGGTCGACGCCTTCCGGAACCGTGAAGGAGCCATGACAGGCGTCACCGGTGTTCCGGAATCCGGACAGCCATCGCCAGCGTGGCCCCCAGTCGACCTCCACCGCGCGCAGGGAGTCCAGGAGTGAATCGGTGGTTTCCATCTCCTCCGGGGGCGGAACGGCAGGAAGGGTGGGAAGCCCGACGGGCTCGTCGGTGGGGGTGAGTTGGGCGTGGGTGTGGGTGGTCCATTGGTCGTGTTGCCAACTGGCCACCGTCGCCCGCAGCGTCTCAGGTCCGGACGGGTCGTCGTCGGGCACCAGATGCACCCGCACCGGCAGACTCTGCCCGGCCTCGTCGAACACCAACGCCGCCACGAACCGCACATCCACCAACGCCACCGACCGGCCCGGCCACCACGAAGCCGCGATCGCCAACAACACCGACACATGAAACGCCCCCGGCACCACCACCCGACCAAACACCCGATGATCAGCCAAATACGACTGCACCCCAGGACCCACCCGCAACGCATGCACCGCCCCACCAGCAGGAAGCACCTGCCGCCACCCAGCAAGACCCCACGAACACGCCTCACCCGAGAACTCACCAACCCCCACCTCGGGCGGACTCAACCAGTAGTGCTCCCGCTGGAACGCATACGTCGGCAGCAGCACGGGTTTGGCCCCGGTGCCGTGGTAGAACACCTCCCAATCCGGGGAATGCCCCGCCGTGTGCAACGCGCCCAACGCCGCCACAAACGATTCCGCCTCACCCAACTGACCGGACCGGCCGCCCAGGGTGGGAATCAACGCCACCGACTGGTCCTCGGGCACGCAGTGGGCGGCCATCGCAGACCCGGTGTTGTCCGGGCCGCACTCCACGAACGTGTCCACCCCCAAAGACACCGCCGTGTCCACCCCGTCGGCGAACCGCACCGCCCGCCGCACATGCCGCGCCCAATACCCCGGCGAACACATCTCCTCATAACTCAACAGGTGCCCGGTGACATTGCTGACCACCGGAACCGAAAGCTCACCGAACACACACTGCCCGGCGACCTGTTCCAACTCCGACAACGCCGGATCCATATGCCCACTGTGAAAGGCATGACTGACCGACAACCACCGCGCAGTACGCCCCCGGGACTCGAACTCCGCAACCACGTGACGCACCGCCTCGGCATCACCCGACACCACACACAGCCCCGGACCATTCACCGCCGCCAACCACACACCCTCACCCAACACCGACCGGACCTCACCCTCCGAGGCCCGCACCGAGACCATCACCCCATCAGCCCGACACCCCTGCATCAGGCGAGCCCGCGCCGCCACGAGTTTCGCCGCATCCGACAGCGACAACCCCCCAGCCACATGCACCGCCACCAACTCACCAATGGAATGACCCAGCAACACCCCAGGCCGCACCCCCAGACGAGACAACCGACGGAACAGCGCCACCTCCACCACAAACAACGCAGGCTGCGCGAACTCCGTGCACGCCAACAACCCCCCAACCCCAGAAGACTCCTCATCCCCAGAGGAATCCTCATCCCCAGAGGAATCCTCACCCCATATCACCGACAGCAACGACCGCGACAACAACCCCTCAAAAGCCGAGGCCACCTCGGCCACATCCGAAGCGAACACCCCATCCACCTCGGCCAACCCCCGAGCCATCCCCACACGCTGCGACCCCTGCCCCGCGAACAACACACCCAACCCACCAGGCGACACACCACCAGCCGAGACACTCACACCCGCACCGGACTCACCCCCAGCGAGAGCACGCAACCCTCGAACCGCCTGCTCCACCGACGAGGCCACCACCGAACCCCGACACCCAAACACCCCACGACCCAACCCCAACGACAACCCCACATCGGCCAACGACACACCCCGACGGGCCTGCACAAACTCCGCCAACCGCGCCGCATTCCCCCGCAACGCAGCCCCAGAACCCCCCGACACCACAAGCGGCACCGCGACATCCAACAACGAACGCTCAGCACCGTTTCCGGACCGGTGAGTCAGCTCCACTTCCGCCGTTTCCGCCGTGGCGGGTGCCTCTTCCACGATCACGTGCGCGTTCGTGCCCGAAATCCCGAACGACGACACACCCGCACGACGCACCCGACCCGACTCCACAGGCCACGACACCGACTCGTCCAACAGACGCATGTTCCCCACTGACCAGTCGATCTGCCCGCTGGGATTCTCCGCGTGCAGGGACCTGGGCAGCTCCTCGTTCCGCAGCGCCAACACCATCTTCATCACCCCGGCCACCCCGGCAGCCGCCTGCGGATGACCCAGATTCGATTTCACCGACCCCAGATACAGCGGGTGCTGCTCCGAACGTGCCTTGCCGTAGGTCGCCAGCAACGCATGGGCCTCCATCGGGTCGCCCAGCGCGGTGCCGGTGCCGTGCGCCTCCACCGCGTCCACGTCTTCCGGACCGAGCCCACCAGCGTCGAGCGCCGAACGAATCACCCGCTCCTGCGCCGGACCGTTCGGCGCCGTCAACCCCTGACTCCGACCGTCCTGATTGAGCGCGCTCGACCGCAACACCGCCAACACCTCACGCCCGTTGGCCCGCGCATCCGACAACCGCTCCAACAACAACATGCCGCAGCCCTCCGACCAACCCGCACCGTCGGCCGCGGCGGAGAACGGTTTGCAGCGACCGTCCGGAGCGAGCCCGCGCTGCCGACTGAATTCGACGAGTGCCGTGGGGGTGGACATGATCGTCGCACCGCCCGCCAGCGCGAGGTCGCACTCACCACGCCGCAATCCCTGCATCGCCAGGTGCAGCGCTACGAGTGACGAGCTGCACGCCGTGTCGACGGTCATCGCGGGTCCCTGCAGCCCCAGCGTGTAGGAGAGGCGACCGGAGGCCGTGCTGGACATACTTCCGGTGCCCAGGTGGCCGTCGAGAAGTTCGAGATGCGCGGAGTGGCGGTTCAGGTAGTCACTGCCCTGCGAACCGACGTAGACGCCGGTAAGGCTGCGGTCCAGCGACGACGGGGGCAGACCGGCCCGTTCGATCGCCTCCCAGGAAGTCTCCAGCAGCAACCGCTGCTGCGGATCCAACCGCTCCGCCTCCCGCGGACTCACCCCGAAAAACCCCGCATCGAACCACCCCGCCTCGTGCAGGAAACCACCCCCACGCGCATACGTCGCCCCCGCCACATCCGGATCCGGATCGAACAACTCCGCAACATCCCAACCAGGACGATCCGGAAAACCCGACACCGCGTCACCACCCCGAACAAGCAGCTCCCACAACCCCTCCGGAGAATCCACCCCACCCGGATAGCGACACGACATCGCCACCACCGCGATCGGAGCATCGTTGCGCGCCTGTTCGCGTTCGAGTTTGGCGGTGGTCAGGTCCAGCGCCTTGCTCGCGCGTTCCAGGTAGGACTTCAGTTCGTTTTCCGTCGGCATGACGACACCTTCCGACCGCGGCAAGGGACGACGTCGGGCCACACACCGCGGCGCCCTTGCGATACGACTTCATTCGAGATCTGTCAGCTTCGAGAACTGCGCATCGAGCCGACCGAACAGCTCCTCACCGGCATCCGTGCCGGTATCCGACGATGTCTCGTCGTTCGCCGCCCCGTCCTCGGTGTGGAAGACCAGTCCGACGAGCTGTTTCATCAGCCCTTCCCGTTCGAGCCGCTCGGCAGGGATGCGTTGCAGCACCTCGATCGCTTCCCGTGCCTCGGCGAGCTCATCGCGTCGGGGGTGGATGAGCTCCAGCAGGAACTCGGCGAGTGCCCGGGCCGTGGGGTGATCGAACAGCAGGCTCGGCGAAAGTTTCCGATCCACCACCGTGGAGAGCCGCTGCTGGACCTGGACGGCCAGCAGCGAGTCGAGACCGATTTCCTGGAAGGATTGGTCGACGGCGATCGCCTCGGGTCCGGACATTCCCAGCGCCGCCGCGACCTCTTCGCGCACGATGTCCAGCGCCACGTCCGCCCGTTCCTCCGGCGCCGCGTCCCGCAGCCGCGTGTGCTGGTGCGACTCATCACCGGGCTCTCCGGTGGACGAGTTCTCGGTAAGCGCGAGCTCGGCTTCCGCCACGCCGTACAGCAACGGGCGTGACCGCGCGAAGGAGAAGCTCGGCGCGAACCGGGACCAGTCGACGTTCGCGACCACGAGCGAGGGACGACCGCCGCGCAGGGCGAGTTCGAGGCCACGGAAGGCCGCCTCCGGCGCCATCGGCTCCAGACCTCGGCGCCGCAGCTGGGCGTCGGCTTCCTCGGTCACCATGCCGCCCTCCGCCCAGGGGCCCCAGTGCAGCACCGTGGCAGCCATTCCCCTGTCGTTCCGATACCGGCTCAAACCGTCGAGGAACGCGTTGGCCGCGGCGTAGGCGCCCTGTTCCCCGGAGCCCCAGAACCCGGCGATGCTGCCGTAGAGGACGAACGCTTCCAGCGGCTCGGGGTCGAGGAGCTCGTGCAGGTTCGCGGCCCCGGCGACCTTCGACGCCAGTTGGGGCTCGATGGCCTCGGCGTCGAGTTGGGAGAGTGGCACCAGTTCGCTCGTCCCGGCCGCGTGGAAGACGGCACGAACCGGCTCGTCCAATCCACCCAACAGCCGAGCGAGCTCACCCCGATCAGCCACATCGCACCCCGCGACGGTGACCTTCGCCCCCAGCTCCGCCAGCTCCGTGCGCAACGCGCCGACACCCGGCGCATCGCCACCACGACGCGAGACCAACACCAGATGCAACGGTCCCCGGGCACACTCCGCCAACCACCGCGCCGTACGGGCACCCAACCCACCGGTCCCCCCGCTCACCAGCACCGCGCCCTCGAACACGAGGTCTTTTCGGCGGTGTGACGGTCGGGTACGAACGACACGCCGGACCATGCGACGGACCCCACCCGCCGGGTTCGGGCGGAGCGCGAGCTGGTCCTCGTCGGCGTGGGTCGCCAGTACCGGCGGAAGTTCGGCGAGTGCGGTCGCGTCGAGGTTTTCCGGGACGTCGAGGAGACCACCGAGATGGTCGGGGTGTTCCAGGCCGACGACGCGGCCGAGGCCCCAGACCAGTGATTGGAGCGGATGGTGCACCGCGTCGGCATCGCCGGTCGAGACCGCACCGCGTGTCACGCACCAGAGCCTGGTCGTGGTGGGAGTTCGTCGCACCGCCTCGACCAGGTTGACGACGCGGGACAGTTCGGCGGTGAGCTCCGGGGAATCGTGCTGCTGCTGGTGGGCGAACGCTCCCACCAGCAGCGCCCCCTCCCACGGTTGCGATTCGAGTCGTGCCACGACGGGTGCCGGGTCGGTCGACACCGCGATGCGCTCGACATCGACACCCGCCGCTTCGAGAGCACGCGCGGTGGCATCGACCACGGGGTCCTCGCTCGCGGCGAGCAGCAGCCAGCGACCTTCCGGGGCCCCAGCAGTCCCGGTCGTCGGTCGCGCCGGTTCCCAGTGCTCGTCGTAGAGCCACTCGGACAGCGCGGCGTCGGCTTCGCGGTCGCGGTACCACTCGGCCACGTGCGGCACGAGTGACTCCAGATCGGCCCGTGACTCAGCCGAGATGCCGAGGAGATCGGCGACCTGATCGGTTCGCCCCGCGGTTAGGGCGTTCCAGAGCGCGTCATCGGCGGAGTGTGCGCGATCGTTTCCGTGGGTGGGTGTCGTGTCGAGCCAGTAGTGCTCCCGCTGGAAGGCATAGGTCGGCAGCAGCACGGGTTTGGCCCCGGTGCCGTGGTAGAACGCCTCCCAATCCGGGGAATGCCCGGCCGTGTGCAGCGCGCCCAACGCCGCCACAAACGATTCCGTCTCACCGGCCTCACCCGACCGGCCGGACGAGTCACCCCCAGCACTCCGAGCCCGCAGGGTGGGAATCAACGCCACCGACTGGTCCTCGGGCACGCAGTGGGCGGCCATCGCAGACCCGGTGTTGTCCGGGCCGCACTCCACGAACGTGTCCACCCCCAAAGACACCGCCGTGTCCACCCCGTCGGCGAACCGCACCGCCTGCCGCACATGCCGCGCCCAATAGCCCGGCGAGCACATCTCCTCATAACTCAACAGGTGCCCGGTGACATTGCTGACCACCGGAACCGAAAGCTCACCGAACACACACTGCCCGGCGACCCGTTCCAACTCCGACAACGCCGGATCCATATGCCCACTGTGAAAGGCATGACTGACCGACAACCACCGCGCAGTACGCCCCCGGGACTCGAACTCCGCAACCACGTGACGCACCGCCTCGGCATCACCCGACACCACACACTGCGCCGGACCATTCACCGCCGCCAACCACACACCCTCACCCAACACCGACCGGACCTCACCCTCCGAGGCCCGCACCGAGACCATCACCCCATCAGCCCGACACCCCTGCATCAGGCGAGCCCGCGCCGCCACGAGTTTCGCCGCATCCGACAGCGACAACCCCCCAGCCACATGCACCGCCACCAACTCACCAATGGAATGACCCAGCAACACCCCAGGCCGCACCCCCAGACGAGACAACCGACGGAACAGCGCCACCTCCACCACAAACAACGCAGGCTGCGCGAACTCCGTCCGCGCCAACCCAGTCTCAGAATCCGCAGCCGCAGAATCCGCATCCGCCCACATCACCGACAACAACGACCGCGACAACAACCCCTCAAACGCCGAGGCCACCTCCGCCACATCCGAAGCGAACACCCCATCCACCCCGGCCAACCCCCGCGCCATCCCCACACGCTGAGCCCCCTGACCCGCGAACAACACACCCACCGAACCCGACGACACCCCACCAGCCGACACACTCACCCCAGCAGCCTCACGACCCTCCGACAACGCCCGAAGACCCGACACCGCCTGCCCCACCGACGAAGCCACCACCGAACCCCGACACCCAAACACCCCACGACCCACCGCCAACGACAACCCCACATCGGCCAACGACACACCCCGATTACCCTGCACAAACTCCGCCAACCGCGCCGCATTCCCCCGCAACGCAGCCCCAGAACCCCCCGACACCACAAGCGGCACCGCCACATCCAACAACGAATCGCCAGCTCCGTCCCCAGCAGACTCGCCCACCTCAACCACGGACGAACCCGAACCAGAAATCTCCAACTCGGGTGCTTCCTCCACGATCACGTGCGCGTTCGTGCCCGAAATCCCGAACGACGACACACCCGCACGACGCACCCGACCCGACTCCACAGGCCACGACACCGACTCGTCCAACAACCGAACCGGCCCCGCGCTCCAGTCCACATCCGAGGTCGGCTCCTCGGCGTACAACGAGCGCGGCAACTCACCATGCCGCAGGGCGAGCACCATCTTCATCACCCCAGCGACACCCGCCGCAGCCTGCGGATGACCGATGTTCGACTTGATGGAACCGATCCGAAGCGGCCGCTCCGCGTCACGCCCCTGGCCGTACGTGGCCAACAACGCGTTCGCCTCCATCGGATCGCCCAACGCGGTACCGGTGCCGTGCGCCTCCACCGCGTCCACATCCGACGGCTCCAACCCACCGGCCGCCAACGCAGCACCGATCACCCGCTCCTGCGCCGGACCGTTCGGCGCCGTCAACCCCTGACTCCGACCGTCCTGATTGAGCGCACTCGACCGCAACACCGCCAACACCTCACGCCCATTGGCCCGCGCATCCGACAACCGCTCCAACAACAACAACCCACAGCCCTCCGACCAGCCCACACCGTCGGCACTCTCGGAGAAGGGCTTGCAACGACCGTCGGGCGAGATCAGTCGTTCCTGGCTGAAGGCGATGAACGGCACGGGTGTCGCCATCACGGTGACCCCACCCGCGAAGGCGAGGTCGCACTCACCACGCCGCAACGCCTCCATCGCCTGGTGAATACTCACCAGCGAGGAACTGCACGCCGTGTCCACCGACACCGCCGGACCCCGCAACCCCAACGTGTAAGCCAACCGACCGGACGCGGTGCTGTTGGCGACCCCGGTGGCCACGTGCCCGTCGAGCTGGTCCGGGTCACCGGAGTGCAGCACGTAGCCACTCGACTGAATCCCGAGGTAGACGCCGGTGAGGCTGCGGTCCAGCGACGACGGGGGCAGACCGACCCGTTCGATCGCCTCCCAGGAGGTCTCCAGCAGCAACCGCTGCTGCGGATCCAACCGCTCCGCCTCCCTCGGACTCACCCCGAAAAACCCCGCATCGAACAACCCAGCCTCGTGCAGGAAACCACCCTGGTCCGTACTCGTCCGGCCGACGGCATCCGGATCCGGGTCGAACAATCCCTCGACATCCCAGCCGGGACGATCCGGAAAACCCGACACCGCATCACCACCCCGAACAAGCAGCTCCCACAACTCCTCCGGAGAATTCGATCCGCCCGGATAGCGCCCCGCCATCGACACCACCGCGATCGGCTCGTCCGGTGCGCGCCGTGTCGTCGGAACGTCGGTCCGAGCCCTACCCGACTCGGTGCCGCGCACCTTGCTCGCGAGGAACCGGCTGAGTTCCGTGGGCGTGGGGTGGTCGAACAGCAGACTCGCCGGGAGTTTCTCGCCGACGAGTGCCGCGAGGCGGTTGCGGGACTCCACGGCCATCAGCGAGTCGAGGCCGAGATCGCGAACCGGCCTGTCGACGGGGACAGCGCTCGCTTCCGGCAGACCCAGGACGGTGGCGAGTTCGCCACGCACCAGTTCGAGCAACGCCGCGGCACGCTCGGATTCGGAACGGCCCGCCAGTCGCTCGGCGAGCCCTGTTCCCGTGGCAGTACCCGCGGCTCGCCGAAAACGAGGACGGACGAGCCCCCGCAGCAACGCCGGGAGTGCGCCCTCCTTCGCTCGTTGTTCGAGTCGACCGTGATCGAACGGGATGGGGGCGAGATCCGCCTCGGGACGTCCGAGGGCTTCGTCGAGGAGTCGCATGCCGAACTCGGGGGTGATCGGAAGACCGCCCATCCGGCCCAGCCGGTGCCGCAGCGGATCGTCGAGACCGGTCACGAGCCCCACGTCGGTCCACATGCCCCAGGCCAGACTCACCGCGGGCAATCCCGTGCGGCGCCGCCGCGCCGCCAACGAGTCGAGGGCGGCGTTCGCGGCGGCGTAGTTGGCCTGTCCCGCGCTGCCGAGGGTTCCCGCGGCGGAGGAGAACAGCACGAAGGCCGACAGCGGCAACTCCGCGGTGAGCTCGTGCAGGTGGAAGGCCGCGTCGATCTTGGGGCGCAGTACAGGGTCGACCCGCTCCGGCGTGAGGTCGGCGAGGAGTCCGTCGTCGAGGACCGCGGCGGTGTGGAACACGGCCGTCAGTGGGCGCTCGGCGGGGATGGCGTCGAGGAGGTCCGCGAGCTCGGCCCGGTCGGACACGTCGCAGGCGTGCAGGGTGACCGTGGTCGCGCCCGCCGCTTCCAGTTCGGCCACGAGCTCGGCGGACCCGGTGGCAGCGGCTCCGGAGCGCGACACCAGCGCGAGGTGCCGGATCCCGTGCTCGGCGATGAGATGGTGCGCGAGGACCCGGGCGAGACCGCCCGTCCCGCCGGTGACGAGTGCGGTGCCGTCGGTGTTCCAGGTGGGCGCGGCCGGTTCCTCCGAGCGCTCCACGGGCAGCAGCCGCAGCGCGTCGAGTTCCCCGTCGCGCAGCACCAGCTGGGGTTCGTCCCCGGGAAGCCGAGCCACGAGGTCCGCGAGTGCAGCGGGCTGCCGATCGGCCTCGGTTTCCGTGTCCACCAGCACGAGATGCCGGTCGGGATGTTCCTGCTGGAACGCGCGGGCGATTCCCCACAACGCCCCCGCTGCGGGGGACGGCGGGGATTGTGCCGATCCGTGCCCGGTGGCCCGGTGGGTGAGCCAGACGACCCGGGTATCGCCGAGAGCGTCCGCTGCCAGCCACCCCCGTAGCCAGGCGAGAGCGCGGTGGGTCAGCTCGTGCACAGCGGCGGGTGTCGCGTCCGGCTCGGGCCAACGGACGAGCAGGGTGGATGCTCCCGTCGTCCGCATCCTGGCCGCGAGTTCGGCGAAGTCGGGAGTCGAGTCGCCCGGCGCCGCGATGTCGACCTCCAGGTGGTCGGTCGGCGCTCCCCTCGGGGTGTCCGCCGCTGGAGCGGGGACGGGCTGCCCGACGACGTGATACAGCGCGGGGGGCGCGATCGTAGCCGTCGAGCCCGCCGATTCCCGGATGCGCGGTTCCGTGACCTCCTCGGTGGTGACCGCTCCGATCGTCGCTACGGGATCACCGGCGGGATCGAAGAGCGCGAGGCACACTCGTCCCTCGGAGGTTCGGCTCACCCGCGCTCGGACCGTCGTCGCTCCGACCGCGTGCTGCATCGCGTCCGTGACGATGCACGGCAGGTGGACCGCTTCGTCGGTGCTCGGGAGGAGTCGCGTCGCGGCGGTCAGTGCGGCTTCGAGGAGTGCCGGGTGCGTCCCGAACGTCTCGCTCTCGTCCCGCAGCTCTTCCGGCAGGCTCGCCTCGACGACGGCCTCCTCGTCGAGGCTCCACCCGCGCGTGATCGTCCGAAAAGCGGGTCCGTAGCGGTGTCCGTCCTCGTCCAGCGACGCGTAGAGCTCCTCGACGTCGAGCGGGGTGGCCCCGGGAGGCGGCCCGGCGTCGGGAGCGGGATGCGTTTCGGTGGTTCGTTCGGCGAGCCATCCGTTGGCATTGGGAACCCACGGCCCGTCGGCGAGACGGCTGTGCAGCGTGAAGCCTCGACGGCCGTCCTGTTCGGGTTCGATCACCAGCCGCAACCGGCGTGGGCCCGCGTCGAGCGGGAGCGGATCCTCGAGCGAGATCTCGGCGACGCGTTCGAGACCGATCCTGCCCGCGGCGTGCAGCGCGAGATCGACGAGAGCGGCCGGGGGCAACAGTGCGGTGTCGAAAACGTGGTGCTCGGAGTTCCACGGCGGGGCGAGCGCAGCGGTGCTACCCGTGAACACGACGGTGCCGTCCGAGAGGTCCGTGCGGCCCGCGAGGAGTGGGTGCTCTCCGGCGTCGAGGCCGAAGGCAGCCGCGTCTCCCTGGCCCGCTTCGGGGAGTTCCAGCCAGTAGTGCTGGCGTTGGAAGGCGTAGGTGGGCAGGTCGACCGGTCGTGTGTCGGTGCCCGCGTAGACGGTGTCCCAGTCGATCGGGATGCCGTGGGCGAACAACTCCGCCGCGGCCTGCCGCAACCGCGACGCACTGTCCTCGTCCCGGTGCAACGAGCCGACCACGGCCTCGTGCCCCGCGGCGCGAAGTGTCGCGACCAGCATCGGGTGGGCACCGAGTTCGACGAGGACTGTCTCTTCGCCCGCTGAGAGTTCCTCAAGCGCCAGGTCTAGCCGCACCGGCTGGCGGAGATTGTCCGCCCAATAGTCACCGTCGAGCTCACTGCCGTCGACCCGAGCCCCCCGCACCGTCGACACCACCGGCACATCCCCAGAGCTCGGTGCGAGATCGGCCAACTCCGACCGGATCTCCCCCAACACCGGATCCACCTGCGGCGAATGCGACGCGTAATCCACCTTGATCCGACGGCAATACACACCCTCGGATTCGAGCTCGGCCAACAGCCCCTCGAGGGCGACCGTGTCACCGGCCACCACTGTGGACTCGGCGGTGTTGACCACCGCCACCGACAACGCACCGCCCCACTCGTGCAACCGCCGCTGCACCTGGGCCACCGGCAGCGACACACTGCCCATCCCCCCGTCACCAGCAAGACCGGCAACGAGACGACTCCGCACCCCCACCACCCGGGCACCCTCAGCCACACTCAACACACCCGCCGCCACCGCCGCGGCCACCTCACCCTGACTATGACCCACCACCGCCGACGGGACCACTCCCCAGTGCCGCCACACCCGCGAAAGCGCCACCCCCACCGCGAACAACACCGGCTGCACCACCGACACCCGAGCCAGCGCCTCGCGTTGTACCTCGTCGTCAGCCGCAAGCAGCTCCACCACCGAAAACCCCGTGTGCGGCCACAACGCCTCATCACACTCAACCAACGCCGCCCGGAAAACCTCGTCCCCCAACAACGACCGACACATCCCCGGATGCTGACCGCCCTGCCCCGGAAACACGAACACCGACCGCTCACAGGAGGCACTCGCACGAACCGCCCCCGACGGCAACGAACCATCGGCGACCGACCGAAGCGCCGGGGCGGCATCAGTTACATCCCGTGCCGGAAGGCAGACTCGTTCGGTCGAGGGCGTGCGGGTGGTGACAGTGCTGTAGGCGATGTCGCGCAGCGCGGCAGCATCCCGGCGGGTGGGCTCGTCCGAATCCGTGCGGTCCGACGCCACGAACTCCGCCAACCGCGCCGCGTTCGCCCGCAACGCCGACTCGGTGTGTCCACTGAGCACGAACGGGAACGAGGCGGCACTCGACGGAAGGCGCACGTCGCCGTCGTGTTCGAGCTGCTCGGCCGGGGCCTCCTCCAGAATGACGTGCGCGTTCGTCCCCGAAATCCCGAAGGAGGAGACACCCGCCCGACGAACATGCCCCTTCCGACGCGGCCAGGACACCGCCTCGTCCAACAACCGCACACGCCCGGACGACCAATCCACATGCCGAGTCGGCGACTCGGCATACAACGAACGAGGCAACACCTCGCGCCGCAACGCCTGCACCATCTTGATCACCCCGGCAACACCCGCGGCCGCCTGGGTGTGTCCCAGGTTGGACTTGATCGAGCCGACGAGGAGGGGGCGCTCCGGGGTGTGCGCCTGACCGTAGGTCGCCCCCAGCGCGTTGGCCTCGATCGGGTCACCGAGAGGTGTACCGGTGCCGTGGGCCTCCACCGCGTCGACGTCGGCGGCACCGAGCTCGGCCGATTCGAGAGCGGCTCGGATCACCCGCTCCTGCGCGGGACCGTTCGGGGCGGTCAGCCCCTGACTGCGGCCGTCCTGATTGACCGCGCCCGAACGCAGCACCGCCAACACCTCGTGCCCGTTGGCCCGCGCGTCCGACAACCGCTCCAGCAGCAGCATGCCGCACCCCTCGGACCAACCGGCGCCGTCAGCCAGCTCCGAGAACGGCTTGCAACGACCGTCCGGCGCCAAGCCGCGTTGTCTGCTGAACTCGACGAACGCGAACGGAGTGGCCATCACCGCGACGCCCCCGGCGAGAGCGAGATCGCACTCCCCTTTCCGGAGTGCTTCCATGGCCATGTGGATGGTCACCAGTGACGAGCTGCAGGCCGTGTCCACGGAGATCGCGGGACCCCGCAGGCCGAGGGTGTAGGAGAGGCGGCCGGACAGGATGCTGTGTCCCCCCGCCGTGCCGTTGTGCCCGTCGAAGTTGGTGAGGTCACGGCCGAGGCGGGAGAAGTAGTCGTCGTACATCGCGCCGACGTAGACGCCGGTGGGACTGTCCCGCAGCGAAGCGGCGGGAACGCGCGCCCGTTCGAGCAGTTCCCAGCAGGTTTCCAGCAGGATTCGCTGCTGCGGATCGATCCGCTCCGCCTCCTTGGGGCTGATCCCGAAGAAAGCCGGGTCGAACAGGTCGACGTCGTCGAGGAAACCGCCCTCCTTGGTGAGGGAACGTCCGGGAGTGTCCGGGTCGGGGTCGTAGAGCTCGTCGACGCTCCATCCCGGCCGATTCCTCGGGAACTCGCCGACCGCGTCACCTCCCTCCGCGACGAGCCGCCAAAGCGCCTCCGGTGTCTCCGCACCGCCGGGGTAGCGCCCGGCGGTCGAGACGATGGCGATCGGCTCGTTGGCACGCGATCTGAGTTCGACGATCTTCTGGTTGGCCTGCTGCAGCGCCGCGACCGCACGCCGCGCCCTTTCCTGCGGATCCGTCTCTGACGACATCGGCTTTTCGTCCTTCGGCATGCTCATTCGAGCTTCCTGATCTCTTGGTCGAGGAGGTCGTCGAGGTCGTCGTCGGCCACGTCCTCCAGGTCGTGGGCTTCCGCCGTGCTCCCCTCGCGTCGCGACCGCAGTCGCGTGGCGAGTTCGAGCAGGCGTTCCACCGAGCTGTCCTCGTCGAGAGCGGCGAGCGGGGTTCGTTCGAGCACATCGACCGCCTCGGCGATCGGTGTGGGAGCCGCTGGTGGCTTCTCGACGAGCGAGCTGAGATGAGCGGCGAGCGCGCTCGGCACCGGCCGGTCGAACAGCAGAGTGGCGGGTAGGCGCTGCCCGACCAGGCCCGACAACCGGTTGCGCAGCTCGACCGCCATGAGCGAGTCGAGTCCGAGCTCCTGGACCGGCCGGTCGGCGGGGACGGCGGCGCTTCCGGAAAGTCCGAGTACCGCGGCGAGTTCACCGCGCACCGCGTCGAGCACCGCCTTCTCGCGCTCGGCGTCGGACAGCGATCCGAGCTGCTCCAGGAAACGAGACCGCTCCGCCGACATCGCCGAGGCCCGACGTGCGGGTGGCCGAACGAGTCCGCGAAGCATCGGCGGAGTCGTGTTCGGATCGGTGTTCGCGTTTCGTTGCAGGGCGGCACGGTCCAACCGCACCGGCGCGAGGTACGTGTCGGGCCTGGCGAGTGCCTCGTCCAGCAACTCCATCCCGGTTTCCGGATCGAGGGGGACGAACCCGGAGCGCCGGATCCGGCGTCGGAAGGACTCGTCCATGGCGGCGAGAAGCCCCACCTCGGACCAGCTGCCCCAGGCGAGGCTGGTCGCCGGGAGACCTCGGTTCCCGCGGAACGCGGCCAGGGCGTCGAGGGCCGCGTTCGCCGCCGCGTAGTTGGCCTGTGCGGCCGCGCCCAGGGTGCCTGCCATCGACGAGAACAGCACGAACGCCCGCAGGTCGGTGTGCTCGGTCAACTCGTGCAGGTGCACCGCGGCATCGATCTTCGGGCGGAGCACCGCATCGACCCGCTCCGGTGTCAGATCGGACAGCAGGCCGTCGTCCAGGACGGTCGCCGTGTGCACCACCGCGGTCAGCGGATGCGCCTCGTCGATCGAGGACACGGCCGCGGCCAGCTGTCCGCGGTCGGAGACGTCGCAGGAGCGGACGGTGACCCGCTCGGCGCCCAGCGCTTCGAGTTCCTCGACCAGCGCAGCGGCGTCCGGCGCGTCCGGCCCCGAACGCGAGAGCAGCAGCAGGTGTCGAGCACCGTGTCGCGTGACGAGATGCCTGCAGGTCACCCGCGCCAGCCCGCCGGTGCCACCGGTGACGAGCACCGTCCCGTGTGGAGTGACGGCGGACGGTGGTGCCTCGGCGTTGTCCGCCACCGGCTCCCTCGGTTCGACCGGGGCGAGTCTCGGAGTCGCGATCTCCCCCTCGCGGAGCAGGAACTCGCTCTCCCCGTCCGGCAGGCGAGCGAGCAGCGCGGAAAGCGTCTCTTCGCCGGGCACCTCGTCGACGTCGAGGTGTACGAAGGACCGTTCCGGGTGCTCTTCCCGGAAGGTCCGTCCCAGACCCCACAGCGCCGCCGAACCCGGGTTCGCGGTTTCGGCCTCCTCGCGAGCCACCGCACGGCGCGTGAGCCAGACGACCCTGGCTTCGGCGAGCGCCTCGGCCGCCAACCAGTTCCGCAACCAGGTGAGACCGCGATGCGTGGTGTCGTGGATCTCCTCGGCGCTCACCGCCGGCTCAGGGGGCACGACCTCGTCCCAGCGGACGACGAGCGTGGGGCGGTCCGCTTCCGCACCGGTGCGGGTGTCCCGCACGAAACGCTCCGGCTCCGGCTCGCGCGGATCGACGTCGACATAGGAGATCGGCGCGCCGTGTTCCCACCCCGGCAGCGGGTGCGTGACCGTGCGATACAGCTCGATCGTCGGGCCGCGCAGTGCCTGTCGGATTCCCGCGGCACTCGCGGGCTGCCCCGAGACAGCGCCCACGGACGCGACGGGTTCCCCGGCCGGATCGAAGAGCGTGAGCGTCGTTTCGTCAGTGCCCTCGTCGCCCTCCGTCGACGGCACGATGCGGGCCCGGAGCGCGCTCGCTCCGACCGCGTGCAGCCGCACATTCCGCCAGGCGAAGGGAAGTGAGACTCCTTCGCCGTCGCGTGCGGGTTCGGCCACCGCGTGCAGCACGGCGTCGAACAGCGCCGGGTGCAGCCCGAAGGAGTCGGCATCCGCGCTCACCCCGTCCGGCGGGTTCACCTCCGCGAAGATCACGCCGTCCCGTTGCCAGAGTCCGCGCAAGCCCCGGAAGGCCGGGCCGTAGGACAGTCCGTTCTCGTCGAGGTGCCCGTAGTGCTCCTCCACGTCGACCGGTTCGGCACCGGCGGGCGGCCACGCTTCGAGCCGCTCGGGTTTCGAGGCCGTTTCCCCGAGCACCCCGGATGCGTGCTGGACCCAGTGGGCATCGGGGGTGGGCTCGGAGGAAGCTCCCTCGGTTCTGCTCCGGAGGACGTAGGAACGGGTTCCGTCCGCTTCGGCCGCGTTGACGGTGAGCTGGATCCGCCGAGGCGATCCGGGGTCGAGCGCGAGCGGCGTTTCGAGCACGGTGTCGACGACGCCGTCCAGATCCACGTGCCGCGCCGCGTGCACCGCCAGCTCCACGATCGCGGCGCCGGGCAGCAGCGTCGTGTCGAAGACCCGGTGGTCCGTCAGCCAGGGGTGCGTCTCGGTGTCGATACTTCCGGTGAACACCACGCTTCCGTCCGGAAGGTCCGTCCGTCCACCGAGGAACGGGTGCTCTCCCGTGTCCAGGCCGAAGGCGGCGGCATCACCACCGCCGGTCGCCGCGAGCCGGAGCCAGTAGTGCTGTCGCTGGAAGGCGTAGGTGGGCAGGTCGACCGCTCGTGCCCCCGTTCCGTCGAAGACCTTCTCCCAGTCGACGGGCAGGCCGTGGGCGAAGGTTTCGGCTACCGCGCGGCGGAAGCGAGCGGTCGGGTCCTCGTCGCGGTGCAGCGACCCGACGACCGCCTCGTGCCCTGCTCCCCGCAGCGGCGCCACGAGCAGCGGGTGCGCGCTCAGTTCCACGAAGACCGTCTCGGGGCCGGACGCCACGGAATCCAGAGCCAGATCGAGCCGCACCGGCCGACGCAAGTTGTCGGCCCAGTAATCCGCGTCGAGTTCGGTCCCCCGCAGCGGCAGGCCGAGCACCGTCGAGTAAAACGGCACGCGCCCGGTGCGCGGCGACAGGGTCGCGAGCTCCTCCCGGATGGCGGGGAGAATCGGATCGACCCGCGGCGAGTGGGAGGCGTAGTCGACCGCGATCCGGCGGCAGTACACCCCTTCCGCTTCGAGCTCGGAGAGGAGGCCCTCCAGCTCCTGCCGGTCTCCGGAGACCACCGTGGACTCCGGACTGTTGACGACCGCCACCGACAGCGCACCGTCCCGCTCGTACAGTCGGCGGTGAACCTCCTCGACCGGCAGTCCGACACTGCCCATACCGCTGTCCCCCGCCAAGCCCTCGACGAGCCTGCTGCGAACGTGGACGACGCGGGCACCGTCCTCGAGGCCGAGGGCGCCTGCGACGACCGCGGCCGCCACCTCGCCCTGGCTGTGCCCGACGACCCCGGCGGGTTCGATCCCCACGTGTTCCCAGAGCCTGCCGAGCGCGACCGCCACGGCGAACAGCAACGGCTGGACCACCGTCACCCGGTTCATCGCCTCGCGTTGCGACTCCTCGTCGGCTTCGAGGAGTTCCAGCACGGAGAACCCGGTGTGGGGACGCAGCGCCTCGTCGCACTCGACGAGCGCCGCCCGGAAGGTCTCGTCCTCGAGTAGCGAACGGCACATCCCCGGGTACTGGCTCCCCTGGCCCGGGAACACGAAGATCGGGCGGGTTCCGGTGGCCGTGGCCGGTACGGTTCCCGAGGGGAGTCCGCCCTCGGCCACGGTGCGCAGTGCCTCGACCGCCTCGTCGTTGCTCGCGGCCGGCACGACCGTGCGCCGCTGGAAGGCATCGCGCGTGCGCACCAGCCCGGCGGCGATGTCGAGCGGAGCGACGCTTCCCCGGGACGAGTCGACGTGGTCGGCTAACCGCGCCGCGTTCGCCCGAAGCGCCTGGTCGCTGTGCCCGGTCACGACCAGCGGGACCGGACGGGGAGAGCCGCTGCCGTCGTCGCCCGAGCGGGAGCCGGGATCGGCTCCGGGAGCGACGTCGTCCTCCGGCGCCTCCTCCACGATCACGTGAGCGTTGGTCCCGGAGATCCCGAAGGAACTCACTCCGGCACGGCGAACGTGCCCGGAGCGGCGCGGCCAGGGCATCGGCTCCGCCAGCAGCCGCAGGTGGTCCGCTGCCCAGTCGACGTGTTCGGTGGGTTCCTCGGCGTGCAGGGTCCGGGGTAGCCGCTCGTGCCGCAGCGCCGAGACCATTTTGATCACACCGGCGACCCCGGCCGCCGCCTGCGTGTGCCCCAGGTTGGACTTGACGGCACCCAGCGCGAGCGTGGACTCGTCGGGGCGCGACCGGCCGTAGGTGGCGGCGAGTGCGTTCGCCTCGATCGGGTCTCCGAGCGTCGTGCCGGTGCCGTGCGTCTCCACCGCGTCGACATCGGACGGCTCCAGCTCGCCCGCGGCGAGGGCCGAGCGGATCACCCGCTCCTGCGAAGGACCGTTCGGGGCGGTGAGCCCCTGGCTGCGGCCGTCCTGGTTGACCGCGCCCGAACGCAGCACCGCCAGCACGTCGTGGCCGTTCCGGCGGGCATCGGACAACCGCTCCAGCAGCAGCACACCGCAGCCTTCGGACCAGGCGACCCCGTCCGCGTGCCGGGAGAACGACTTGCACCGCCCGTCCGGCGCCAGGCCCCGCTGCCTGCTGAACTCGACGAACATGCCAGGGGTGGACATCACCGTGACGCCCCCGGCGAGGGCGAGCTCGCACTCGCCGCGCCGCAGCGCCTGCATCGCCGTGTGCATCGTCACCAGTGAGGAGCTGCACGCGGTGTCCAGCGAGATCGCCGGTCCTCGCAGTCCGAGGGTGTAGGCGATGCGCCCGGACAGCAGACTGCCACCGCCCGCGGCGCTGTTGTGCCCGTCGAAGTTCGCGAGGTCCTGCCCGAGGCGTCCGAAGTAGTCGTCGTACATCACGCCGATGTAGGTGCCGGTCGAGCTCCCTTCGAGCCGGGAGGCGGGGATACGGGCCCGTTCGAGTGCTTCCCAGCACGTCTCGAGCAGGATGCGCTGTTGCGGGTCGAGTCGTTCCGCCTCGCGAGGGCTGATCCCGAAGAACTCGGGGTCGAACATGCCCGCGTCGTGCAGGAAACCGCCCTCCCGCGTCGTGGCGCGCCCCGGCGTGTCGGGATCGGGGTCGTAGAGGCGTTCGGGGTTCCAGCCGGGGCGGTCGGGAAAGCCGGTGATCGCGTCCTCCCCGTCGGTCAACAGTCGCCAGAGCGCCTCCGGCGAGTCCACTTCGCCCGGATAGCGGCAGGCCATCGACACGATCGCGATCGGCTCGTCAGCTGCCGCGGGCTCGACGACGACCGTGTCGGCGGCATCGAGTTCCCGGGGTGGTTCCTGCCCAGTGGTGGCGAAGCGCTCGGCGAGGTGCCGCGCGAGAGCGGTCGGCGAGGGGTGATCGAACAACAGACTGGCGGGCAACGTCTCGCCCGCGAGCGCGGACAGCCGGTTCCGCGCCTCCAGCGCCATCAGGGAGTCGAGTCCGAGCTCCTGCACGGGTTGCGTATCGGGAACCGAGGAGGCGTGCGGCATCCCCAGGACCGCTGCCACTTCGGTGCGTACCGCCTCGAGCGCGACGCGTTCCCGGTCCGCTTCGGGCATGTGGGCGAGCCGCTCCGCGAGGTCCGAAGCGGAATCGTCCGCTACGGGACGTTCGGCTCCCCCGTCCTTGTCCGAGCGGGTGGCCAGGGAGCGGAGTACCGGGGGAACCGTCGTCGCCGACGTCAACCCGGCCCTGTCGAGGGATACCGGCACCAGGTTCGCTTCGGGACGGCCCAGGGCGAGGTCGAACAGCCACAGCCCGCTCTCCGGTTCGAGGAACCGCAACCCGTCACGCCGCAGCCGACGCCGCAGCACCTCGCCCATGTCGGCGGCCATCCCCGCGCCGGACCACGGCCCCCACGCCAAGCTCCCGGCGACGAGCCCGAGGTGTTTCCGCCGCAGCGCCAGCGCGTCGAGCGCGGCGTTGGCAGCGGCGTAATGGCCCTGGGAACTACTTCCAAACGTGGCCGAGGCCGAGGAGAACAGCACGAACGCTTGCAGATCCATGTGCTCGGTCGACTCGTGCAGGTGGACCGCCGCGTCCACCTTCGCCCGCAGCACCGCCTCCACGCGCTCGGACGTCAGATCACCCAACAGCCCGTCGTCCACCACCCCGGCCGCGTGCACGACCGTCCCGAGCGGTCGACTGTCCGGAATCGAGGCCAACGCCTCGTCGAGTTCGGCCCGGACCGCGACATCACAGCCGCGTACCGTCACGGTCTCGGCACCCGCGGCCCGCAGCTCACTGACGAGATCCTCGACGCCGGCCGCGTTCTCCCCGGAGCGCGACAGCAGCAGCAGGTGGCGAACACCGTGCTCGGTGACGAGATGGTGAGTGACCGAGCGACCGAGCCCGCCGGTCGCTCCGGTGACCAACACGGTCGTCTCCGGGTCCACGGCGGGGACCTCCGCGCTGTCGCTCTCCTCGACGGCGACGAGCCTGGGCGTGGACAGTTCCCCGTCGCGAAGGACCAGCTGGCTCTCCCCGGTGGGCAGCGCCCGGAGTGTCCGGGCGAGCTCTTCGTCGTCGACGGTCTCGTCGACGTCGAGCAGCACGAGGGAGCGGTCCGGGTGTTCCGACTGCGCCGTCCGGCCGAGTCCCCACAAGGCCGCGGCCGCGGGTGACGCCGCACGATCGTCCTCGTCGACCGCGCAGGCGTTGCGCGTCACCCACAGCACGACCGCGTCGCGGAGTGAGTCGGTGTCCAGCCAGCGCTGGAGCCAGCCGAGAGCACGTCGGGTGGTCGCGTGTATCGCTTCGGCCGTCGCTTCCTGGTGGGGCCAGTGCACCACGAGCATCGGAGAGCCGCCGGTGTCCGGGTCCGCCCGGGCCGACTCGACCGCGGCGGCGAGATCCGGTTCGGTGGCATCGACCGGGACGATCGGCGCGGTGACCGGACTCGGTGACTTCTCCGAGGGGCGCGACTTCTCCGAGGAGGCAGGACACGCCTGGAACTCCACGCGGAACAAATCCCGCGCGGGGTGTTCATCGAGGAAGCGCTCGGGCGGGGCGTGGTGTGCGGTGTAGCCCTGGAGGTGGAGCACCTCGTTTCCGGCGGCGTCGCGGGCGACGAGCTCGTCGGCCTGGGTGGTCGACTCCCGCGTCCGGAGACCGCTGCTCGTGGCGCTACGGATCGGAGTGGGTTCGCCGGTCCAGTCGAGCCGCTCGATGAGGAACGGCAACTGGGGAGTTCCGTGTTCGATCCGGTCCAGCAGGGACATCGCCACGCCGAAGGCGTTGTCGAGCAGGCCCGCGGGAACGGGGCTTTCGGTGGTGTCGACTCCTTCGGGCGGCTCGAACACCCCGTGCCGCGCCTCGTCGTCGCTCTCGAACCCGCGAAGCCAGCGCCAGCGTGGTCCCCATTCGATCTCGAATGCGCCCAGCCCGTCCAGCACCTCGTTCATTTCCGGGTCCGGGCCCCGGTTCCGCAGAGCCTCCGGTAAGGGGGGCAGTGCGGAGGTCGCTTTTCGCTCGTCGGTGGGGGTGAGTTGGGCGTGGGTGTGGGTGGTCCATTGGTCGTGTTGCCAACTGGCCACCGTCGCCCGCAGCGTCTCGGACGTGTCGCCCTCGGGCACCAGATGCACCCGCACCGGCAGACTCTGCCCGGCCTCGTCGAACACCAACGCCGCCACGAACCGCACATCCACCAACGCCACCGGACGCCGCGGCCACCACGAAGCCGCGATCGCCAACAACACCGACACATGAAACGCCCCCGGCACCACCACCCGACCAAACACCCGATGATCAGCCAAATACGACTGCACCCCAGGACCCACCCGCAACGCATGCACCGCCCCACCAGCAGGAAGCACCTGCCGCCACCCAGCAAGACCCCACGAACACGCCTCACCCGACACGTCACCAACACCCGAACCAGCCCCGGCCACCTCGGGCGGACTCAACCAGTAGTGCTCTCGTTGGAAGGCATAGGTCGGCAGCAGCACGGTCCGGGCCCCGCTGCCGTGGTAGAACGCCTCCCAATCCGGTGAATGCCCCGCGGTGTGCAGCGCGCCCAACGCCGCCACAAACGATTCCGCCTCACCCAACTGACCGGACCGAGCACGCAATGTCGGCACGAACCGCGTGTCCGTCTCCTCCGGCACGCAGTGGGCGGCCATCGCAGACGCCGTGGCGTCCGGGCCGCACTCCACGAACACATCCACCCCAACAGCCAGCGCCGTCTCAACACCGTCGGCGAACCGCACCGCCTGCCGCACATGCCGCGCCCAATAGCCCGGCGAGCACATCTCCTCATAACTCAACAGTTGCCCGGTGACATTGCTGACCACCGGAATCCCCAGTTCACCAAAGTGACACTGCCCGGCGACCTGTTCCAACTCCGACAACGCCGGATCCATATGCCCACTGTGAAAGGCATGACTGACCGACAACCACCGCGCAGTACGCCCCCGGGACTCGAACTCCGCAACCACGTGGCGGACCGCCTCGGCATCACCCGACACCACACACTGCGCCGGACCATTCACCGCCGCCAACCACACACCCTCACCCAACACCGACCGGACCTCACCCTCCGAGGCCCGCACCGAGACCATCACCCCATCAGCCCGACACCCCTGCATCAGGCGAGCCCGCGCCGCCACGAGTTTCGCCGCATCCGACAGCGACAACCCCCCAGCCACATGCACCGCCACCAACTCACCAATGGAATGACCCAGCAACACCCCAGGCCGCACCCCCAGACGAGACAACCGACGGAACAGCGCCACCTCCACCACAAACAACGCAGGCTGCGCGAACTCCGTGCACGCCAACAACCCCCCAACCCCAGAAGACTCCTCATCCCCAGAGGAATCCTCATCCCCAGAGGAATCCTCATCCCCAGAGGAATCCTCATCCCCAGAGGAATCCTCACCCCACATCACCGACAGCAACGACCGCGACAACAACCCCTCAAAAGCCGAGGCCACCTCGGCCACATCCGAAGCGAACACCCCATCCACCCCGGCCAACCCCCGAGCCATCCCCACACGCTGCGACCCCTGCCCCGCGAACAACACACCCAACCCACCAGGCGACACACCCGACCCCGACGACACCCCACCAGCCGACACACTCACCCCAGGCGCCTCACGACCCTCCGACAACGCCCGAAGACCCGACACCGCCTGCCCCACCGACGACGCCACCACCGAACCCCGACACCCAAACACCCCACGACCCAACCCCAACGACAACCCCACATCGGCCAACGACACACCCCGACGGGCCTGCACAAACTCCGCCAACCGCGCCGCATTCCCCCGCAACG
>NZ_JBMIHH010000015.1:0-117133 GCF_051225635.1 Actinopolyspora sabaoui
CCCCGAGGCGGCGCGTGTGGCGTACTCCGTCACACGCGCCGCTCGACTCGGTGCCCCCGGACCGAAGGCGCATGCGCGATCCTGGTGACCGACGAATCGAGCGAACCACACACCCGCTGCCCCGAACACACGACGAGAGCCAATGACCAGCGAAGACCACGACCATCGGCCCGCCCCCACCGAACTGGTGCTGCTCGACGTGGGCGGGCCGATCTACGACGACGCGATCTACCGCGACGCGCTGCTGCGGGCCACCCGCGAACTCGCCGGATCCGAGATCGACCGCGAGACGTTCCAACGGGTCTACGACGAACAGCGACAACGCCAGGCGGGTTCGCTGCGCACCGCGATCGCGGAACACTTCCTCACCCCGGACGACCGGAAACGACTGTCCGAGCTGGCCGAGAGCTACTGGGAATACCCTCCGAGTGCCCTCTACCCGGAAGTGCTGCCCACCGTGCGCACCCTCGCCGCCACGTACCGACTGGCCATAGTGGCCAATCAACGAGAACTGGTGGTGGAAGCACTGCGCCGCGACGGGATAGCCGAGCACATCGACGTCTGGGCGATCTCGGAGACGGTGGGCGCAGAGAAGCCGGACCCGGCGATCTTCCGGTACGCCATGGATCACGCCGGTGTCTCCGCCGCCGAGGCCGTACACGTCGGCAATCGACTGGACACCGACGTGCGCGGCGCGAAACGGGTGGGGCTGCGCAGCGTCTGGATCACACGCGGTGAGGCCCCTCCCCACCCGACCTCGGAGCAGCTGGCCGAACCGGACGCCGTGATCCGCTCACTCGACGAGCTGCCCGCGGCACTGGAACGGCTGTGAAGGACACGACCTTGAGCACCGAAACGGCAGTGCGCCACACCGGAGTCACCGAACCGCTGGTCGCGGGCGTGGACATCGCCACGGCCGAGGTGCGCGTCGAGATACGCGACGGCGGGGGCGAACTCGCGGCGACAGCCGCCACCGCCCTGCCACGGCCGGTGCACGGTGCCGACGGTTCCTCCGAACAGGACGCCCGGAGGTGGTGGCCCGCCGTGCGCGACACGCTGGCACGCTGCACCGCCGAACTCGGCGACCGGAGCCGCGCGATCACGGCCCTGGCCGTCTGCGCCACCTCGGGCACAGTCACGGCCGTGAACAGCGCGGCGGAACCTGTGACACCGGCGATCATGTATGACGACCGCCGCGGCGCCGAGCACGCCGCGCGGGCCCGGCGCGCCGGAGCCGGACGCTGGGACGACATCGGAATCACCCCGTCGGCCACCTCGGGACTCGCACACCTGGCGCTGCTGGCGGAACGCACCGAGGACACCGGGGCCAGGCTGCTGCACACCCCGGACCTGATAGCCGAACGGCTGGTGGGGCACCCGGTGGCCACCGACAGCAGCCACGCGCTCAAGAGCGGCTACGACCCGCTGCGCCGACAGTGGGTGCACGAGGCACTGGACTCGGTCGGCGTTGCGGCCGCGCGGCTGCCCGAGGTGGTGGCACCGGCCCGTCCACTGGGCGAGGTGTCCCGGCGAGCCGCCGCCGAAACCGGCCTACCGGCGGGTTGCGAGGTGCGCTCGGGGATGACGGACGGTTGTGCCGGGCAACTCGCCGCCGGGGCGGTGGACACCGGGCGGGTGGTCACCGTCCTCGGAACCACCCTGGTACTCAAGGCTGTCTCGGCGGAACTGGTGCACGACCCGACCGGCGTGGTCTACAGCCACCGGCACCCCGAGGGCGGCTGGCTGCCAGGAGGGGCGTCGAACACCGGAGGTGAGGCCCTGGCCGAGGTGACCGACGAGCTGGCCGAACTGGACCGCGCGGCCGCGGCACGCGGCCCGGCGGGCGTGCTGTGCTACCCGCTGCGCAGGCAGGGGGAGCGTTTCCCGTTCTCCGACGAGCGGGCACGGGGTTTCCTGTCGGGCGAGCCCGGCGACAGCGTGGAGCTGCACCGCGCGCGGCTGGAGGGGGTGGCGTTCTGCGAGAAACTGGCGCTGCGGCGGCTCGACTCGCTCGGCGCGCCCGTGACCGGACCGATCCGCACGGCCGGGGGTGGCGCCCGCAGCCTCACCTGGTGCCGGATCCGCGCCTCGGTGCTCGGCGAACCGGTGCTGCGGGTTCCCCGGGCCGGTACGCCGCTGGGAGCGGCGCTGCTCGCGGCCTCCGGAACGATCCACCCGAATCTGGGGAGCGCCGCCGCGGCCATGACCCCGGACGCGGAGTCGGTGGAACCGGTGCCGGGCGAGGTGACGCGGCTCGCCGAGAGTTACGAGGCGTTCCACGCCGAGCTGCGCGGCAGGGGATGGCTATCGTGACGACTTCCGCCCGGGGCCGCCCGGGCGGTGAATTCCTCGTGCGAGACTCGGGGCCGCTTCGCTTTCGGCGACACGGGTCACTTCGCTGAGGTTAACCTCAATTCGCCGAGCCTAACCTTTTCGAGGAAAGCCAAACTTTTCTGAGGCTGGCCGAACTTTTCTGAGGGCAGGCGAACTTTTTTGAGGAAACCCTGATAAAAACACCGCGAACCAAAAGGCGTACATTCGTGGTATGACTTTGAAGGCAGCCAAACCGGAAGAACACGAATCCAAGTTCCACGAACTGCTGCAGAAGCAGGTGCGCAGCGAGTTCAATGCCTCGCAACAGTACATCGCACTCGCGGTGTGGTTCGACAAAACCGATCTTCCCCGCCTCGCCGCGCACTTCTACAAGCAAGCACTGGAAGAGCGCAATCACGGCATGATGATCGTGCGGTTCCTGATGGACAACGACATTTCCGTGCACATTCCCGCGGTCGACGAGGTACGCAACGAGTTCAACGAGGCACGTGAACTCGTCGCTCTGGCGCTGGAACAGGAGCGCGAGGTCACTCGGGAGATCGAGCTGCTGGCCCGGACCGCGCGTGCCGAGGACGACTACATCGGCGAGCAGTTCATGCAGTGGTTCCTCAAGGAGCAGGTCGAGGAGGTCTCGCAGATGTCCACCCTGCTGACCGTGGTCGACCGCGCGAACGGCAACCTCTTCGAGGTGGAGAACTTCCTCGCCCGGGAACAGGTGGGCGACGACGGTGCGGACTCATCCGCGCCCGAGGCCGCCGGCGGCGCCCTCTGAGATCCCGCGAAGCATTGTGTCGGCTCGGTCGCCGTAGCTGGTCGTGTGGCGGAACCTCTCGCGGGCTCTCGCTGCTTCGCTGTAGCGGTCGCTTCCCGACGGCGGTCTCAGGGGTGTCGATTTCGCGCGAAATTGACACCCCCGAGCAGCGGGAAGGCCCGGACTCCGTCAATTTCCCGCGAAATCGCCGCGCCCTCGGCACGGTGTCGAGCTCCCACCACGCCCCGGGCCGAAGTCCCGACCGGACCGAAAAAACCGAGTTACGCCAAGCGGCGCCAGTCGCTTACGGTCGCCCTCGCCACCGGCACCGCTGCGGGTTCTCGCGTGCGGCTCTCGCGAGGAAGGCCCGACGTGGCGTAGGTGCCTACTCGATGTCGGGCCTCCCCGCAGCGAGAGCCGTGCGTGAGGTTCCGCCAAGCGACCACCCGAGCAAACCGGGCCACCCCGGCGGCACTAACGAATGGTGATCTGCCGCCCGCGAAGTCCGTCCCGTGCACGCCGCTCGGCCGCGTCCAAGCCCTGCTCCTCCAGCGAGGCCAGCGCTTCGTCCAACCGCTGCCCCAGCGCGGCCGCGGGTTCCTCCCACTCCCGGTGGTGCTTCTCGCGGTCCAGGTCCCACACCGGCACCAACAGGCCGTGTGCCCGGAACGAGCCCGCGTAGCGGCTGTCCTCGTCCAGCGCCAGCTCACCGCGCGCCGACAGCCGGGCCATCGCCGAGATCAGTTTCTCCTCGGGCTCGGGACGCACCCAGCGCAGATGGGCACGGTCGGTCGCGTCCACCCAGTAGGCGGCGTGCACGCCCTCGGTCTCCAACTCGCGGGTGGGCATGATCGCGGCGTTGGCCCGCTCCAGCGACATGGCGACCTCGCCCGAAGCCTCCACGCCTTCCGGCATCCACCACGAGAAGTCCTCGTGTATCCGCACGTCCAGCTGCGCCTCGGTGTCCATCAGGTCCTGCAGCCGGTTGGGAATCGTGCCCTCCGGTGCGTCCTCCGGCCCGATCGCGGACAGCGAGTTGCCGGGCTCGGCGGTCTCCGCCCACTCCACTGCCCGGGCCAGGTCCCTGCTGATGTCACCGGACTTGGTCTGCACCTGCAGCCCGACGAACGCCTTGCCGTCGGTACGCACCAGGGCGGCCGCGGCCATCGGCAACACCGTGGCCAGTTCGATCTCGCGCTCGCCGGAGGTGCGGGGCAGCACCGCCGTCGCCGAGGGCACGAACTCGCGCAGCGCGACCAGTTCACACTCGGCCGCGAGCCCCTCGAACGGCCTGGTGACCTTGATCTTGCTCTGTCCGCCGGACGCGCCGTGGCACGCCTTGTAGCGCTTGCCGGAACCGCACGGACACGGCTGCCTGCGACCGACCACCGGTATCTCGGCATCGGGACGTTGTTGTGCTTCGGTGCGTTCGCTCAAGTCTGTCTCCCGGTAGTGCTTGTCTGGACTTGCTGTGCTCGGGTACGCACTGTTTCACACTCCGATTCCCGCGCCACCGCACCGACACGTCCCGGCACCGCCGCGCGGGCCCGGAGGACGCGGCAGCAGGACCACCGAGTCACTCAGCGCACCGCGTGCGGGGGTCGGGGAGCGCGTGGGGGTTCCGGGGCGCCGGTCACCCGCCCCACCCGCATGGGCCGGGAGGTCGTCGGGTCCGGCGGCAGCAACAGCCGGTTGAACCGCTTGATCACCAGTATCGACAGCACCACCACTCCGGTCAGCGCCAGGTCGGATCCGGCGTGCAGCAGCACCCCGTCGGCCAGCGCCTGCGCGCTGTCCCGCAGCCCCCAGAGCAGGGTGGTCCAGCCCAGCAGCAGACTCAGGCACCAACCGCCCCACCACAGCTTCACCATCCGCGACGGAGCGGGACGCACCCGCCCGTCCGCCTCGCCGATGCCGCGCAGCGTGGCATGCTCCAGTTCGGCCAGCACCGATCCGGGCACGAACAGGTTGAGCCCGGGCACGAGGAAACCGGCCACCACCTGCCAGTCCGGTCGCGCAGGGCGCAGTGCGGCACGCCGATGCGCGTATTCCCGGGCCCGCAGTGCCCACAGCACCCCGAAGACCCCGCCAAGCACCCCGAACAACCAGGTCATGATCCCCGCGGTCGCCACGAGCGCATCCGAGACCGCCAGCACCGTCCCGTTCAGCGCACCGCTCGCGCTGCGCAGCAGCAGCACGTACCGCCAGAGCTCGGCGGCTGCCGCGGCGCTGCCCAGCACCGCCGTGATCCAGAGCGTGGCGACCGCGGTGACCGACAGCGAGGCGACCCGTTCGGCCGGATCGGCCCGCCCGTTCGTGGGAAGTGCCAGCGGCCAGCGCCACGCCAGCGGCGGGAAGCCCCAACGCGGCGGGGCCGGGTAGGACGGCGGGCCGGTGTAGGGCCGCCTGCGGTGCGGTCGGCGCGGCTGCCGGGGGCCGCCCGGTGGGGTGGCCGTCCATTCCATCGGTGGGCCGGATGCCGGTGGGTAGCTCCTCACAGCACGTATGGTTCCGTATTCGGCTCCTCGGACACCAGCGGGCGGCCGAGAGCGGACCAGCCGTTCATTCCCCGCTGGACGTTGACCGCGTCCCAGCCGCCTGCGTTCAGGTAGGCGGTGACCTTGGAGGAGCGCCCGCCCGAGCGGCAGATCACGTAGAGCTGGTCGGCCTCGGGAATCTCGTCCAGCCGCTGCGGGATCTCGTTCATCGGAATGTGCACCGCGTCCGGGGCGTGCCCGGCGGACCACTCGTCGTTCTCCCGCACATCCAGCAGCGCACCCTCGGGCAGCTGTGTCGGCAGTTCCTCGGGGGCCACCTCGGGGACGCGGCCGTGCATCGGTGTAGTCACACCCCGATACTGCCAGCTTTCCGGCCTCGTCGATAACGGGCCGGGCCTCACCAGGGCAATGGACCTTCGGCATCGAAGTAGCCGCCGGTCGGCCCGTCAGCACCGATCCGCGCCATGCGGACGATGATCTCGGCGCCCTGTTCGACGGTCAGGGTCCCCGTGTTGTGGTTCAGCTCGGTCGCGGTGTAACCGGGGTCGACCGCGTTGATCCGCATCTCCGGCAACTGCTTCGCGTACTGCACGGTGATCATGTTGACGGCGGTCTTCGAGGCGGGATAGGCGATGCCCGGATACGCGTGGGCCGGTGTGTCAGGGTTGGTCATCCGCTCCAAGGAGGCCAGCCCACTGCTGAGGTTGACCACCACGGGGGCGCCGGAACGGCGCAGCAACGGCAGGAACGCGTTGGTCACCCGCACGATGCCGAACACGTTGGTCTCGAACAGACCGCGCATCATCTCGGCGGTGACCTCCGCCGCGGGGATCACGTTCCCCTCCGGAGTGCGCCCCTCGACACCGGCGTTATTGATCAGCACGTCCAGCCCGCCGCCTGCCGCGACGGTCTTCGCCGCCGCCGCGACGGACTCGTCGTCGGTGACGTCGAGGACGAGTGGCCTGGCGCCCAGCCGCTCGGCGGCCGTCCGACCGCGCTCCGGATCCCTGCTGCCGAGGTAGACGGTGTGCCCGGCTTCCACCATCCGACGGGCGGTCTCGAACCCCAGCCCCTTGTTCGCTCCGGTGATCAGTGTCGTCATGGGGCCAGCTTGCCCACCGCGGGGAGAATCCGGCCAGGTTCCATCTGGTTGCCTGCCCCAGCGGAGCCTCGCGCTCAACGGCGACGACGCCTGCCGCGCCTGAGGCGGTGCCGACCGTTGGATCGGTTCGGGACGGTCGCTGGGCTGTGCTGCTCGGCGGCGTGGTGGTCAGCCGAGCGGTCCCGCGTGAAGCCGAGCCGGTCCGGGGTGTGCATGCGCAGCATGACGCGACCGGTGTTCTCGGGAACTCTTCGAGCGGTCAGCTTGCTCACCAGCACCGTAACCGCGAAGGCCAGCGGAACGGTGAACGCGGCGGGCTGCAGCAGCACAGCGGACCACCATCCGTAGCCGTCGCCCAGGAACGCACCGATGAGCACCGCCAGCAGCACGAGACCACCCCCCACGACCAGACCGCTCATCGCTCCGACCGCGGTGAGCCCGCGCCACCAGATACCGAGCACCAACAGCGGGAAGAACGTGGAAGCGGCCATGGCGAAAGCCAACCCGACACTCTGCGAGATGTCGCGGCCGATGGCGATCACGGCCAGCGCGGCGGGCAGAATGCACGAGCCCAGTGCCACGAGCCTGAAGTTGGAGAGCTTGCCCGGCAGCAGGTCGGTGAACAACACCCCGGACACACTCATCACCAGCCCGGAGGAAGTGGACAGGAAAGCCGCGAAGGCGCCCGCCGCGGTGATGGCTCCCACCAGCTCCCCCGGCCATCCCTGCAGCATCGCCGTCGGGAGCAACAGCACAGCGGCATCGGTCTCCCCGGTCACCAGCAGTTGCGGCACGTAGAACCGGGAAAGCACGCCCAGCACGGTCGGGAACAGGTAGAACAACCCCAGCAGGCCCAGCACCACCAGCGCGGTGCGCCGGGCGCTGTGCCCCGTGGGATTGGTGTAGAACCGCACCAGCACGTGGGGCAGGCCCATCGTCCCCAGGAAGGTCGACAGGATCAGCGAATAGGTCTCGAAGAGCTCGTAGGAGTCACCGTCCTGCGGCGACAGCCAGGCGCGGTTGTTCGGCTCCGCGTCGGCGACCACCGGAACCGCGCTGCCCGCGGGGAAACGCAGCTCGGAATCCGCGTTCACCGAGTGCATCCCGGGGGTGAGGTACACCGTCCCGCCACTCGGCTCGTCCTGCCGCACCGGCCCGCTGAGTCGTTCCGGGCCGGGACCGGAGAGCACCTTCACCCACACCGCACTGGTGACGCGCAACCGCACGTCCGTTTCGATGTGGACGGTGGTGGGCCGCTCGAACACCGGCGGAGTCGGTTCGTCCAACCCACGTCGGTGCTGCGCGTCGTCCCCGAGAAACACGAAGAACAGCACGAAGACGGGCACCGCTATCGCGAAGAGCTTGACGCCGTACTGGAACGCCTGCACCAGGGTCACCACGTGCATCCCGCCACTGAGGACCCCGGCGAGCACCACGATCGCCACCAACACGATGCCGCCCGCATAGGAGATACCGGTGACCGTGGACAGGGTCACGCCCGCCGCCTGCAGCTGCGGCACCAGGTACAGCCAACCGATGAGCACCACCAACACGGTGGCGAGGGTGCGCACCCGAGCTGAGTCCAACCTGACCTGCGCGAAGTCCGGCAAGGTGTAGGCACCGGAACGACGCAGCGGTGCGGCCACGAACAGGATCAGCAGCAGGAAGCCCGCCGTGTAGCCGATGGGGTACCAGAGCGCCTCGATGCCGTCCTTGAGCAGCAGCCCGGCGATTCCCAGGAACGACGCGGCGGAGAGATACTCACCCGCGATCGCGGCGGCGTTGCGCTCCACACCGACCATGCGTCTGGCCAGCAGGAAGTCCGAGGTGGTGCGGGCACCGCGCGAGCCCCATACCGCCAGTCCGAACGTGCCGACGGCGATCAGCACGACACCGCCGAGAGCCCATGGATTCACCGCTGCACCAACTCGGCGAACTCGCGTTCGTGCCGCTCCGCCGCACGAGTGGCCGTGTAACCGATCAGCAGGATGAACGGGAAGGGCAGCACCCCGAGGACGAGCCACGGCAGCGGGATGTTCCACAACCGGATCTCCGAGAGAACGGGAACCCAGCGCAACAGCACCGGAAGTCCACCGAGCACCAGCACGCTGATGCCGGCCAGCAGCAGCGAGGTACGCAGCTGGGCCCGCACCAACCCACGCACCATCGCCTCGCCCATGCTGCTCTGGTCCTCCAGATCGATGATCGTGCGGGGGACCCGGCGTTCGCCGCGCCGGTCCGCGAGCACGACCCGCTTACGACGTGGGGGACGCTGCTGCGAGGCGGATGTTCTGCTGGAAGTCACGTTCGTCGACCCTCTTCGAAGTGATGGCCCGCTGGGTCATTCCCGGGGTGGGCGGGGTGACCGCACCAGCCGGTCCTTGAGCTCCCTGGTGTGCCTGCGACTGACCGGCAGTTCACGAGTCTCGCGGTACTGACCTCCCGCGATCAACACCGAATATCCCGAGGAGGACATGCGCAGCTCGTTTATGAGGTTCAACGAGACCAGATAGGACCGGTGGATACGGACGAAGCCGGCGTCCGCCCACTTCTCCTCCAACTGCGCGAGCGGAATCCGCACCAGGTGGGAGCCCTCTTCGGTGTGCAGCCGCGCGTAGTCCCCCTGGGCCTCCACCCAGCGCACCTGGGAACGCTGCACCAGGCGAGTGGTACCGCCGAGCTCCACCGGGATAACCGAGTGGTCGTCCTGCCCGCCCGATTCGAGCGCCGCACCGGTCGATCCGGCGTTCAACGCCGCACGATCGCCGGAGGCCCCCTCCACGGGGGTGCTGATCCGCTGCACCTTGCGCAGCGCCCGTTCCATCCGTTCCGGGCTGGCCGGTTTCATGACGTAGTCGATAGCTCCCAGGTCGAACGCCTCCAGCGCGTTCTCCCCGTGGGCGGTTATGAACACCAGGGCGGGGGCGTTCTCGAACGAGAAGAGCACCCTGGCGAGGTCCATTCCGGTCAGTCCCGGCATCGCGACGTCGATGAAAACGGCGTCGACCAGCGGCGCGTCGGAGGGGCGATCGGCGAGATCCGGGTTGTCCTGCCGCAGCAGCCGCAGCGCCTCGGCGGCGTCGAAGGCGGTCAGCACCTTGCCGACCCGTGAATTGCCGTTGAGCATGTCACGGGTCGTAGTGATTCCCGGCTCCTCGTCGTCGACGACGAGCACGACGAGCCCACCGGCGTCCGAACCGCCGGTACCGGAACCGGCGCGTTCGACGCGACCACGGGAACCGTTGATGCGATATGGGGTACTCACGGCAACGCCCAATCCTCCCGAGCACACCGGGCACTGTCCACGGCCGACTCCAGTGAAGGTCGTGGAGTCCGCCCGCGGAACCGTCCGGAACGAACCGACCGCGGGTGAGTGTGCACACTCACCGCATTCAACCTAAGCCCCCGCATTCACATTTCGCCGGGTGGGTATGGCCGCATTCGCACGATCGTTGCAACACTTCGCCAATTTTCCCTCGTCAGAGGGAAACCACCGCGCGTGCCGCAACGGTCCGGTGCGTGCGTCGGAGCCTGGTTCGGGCGGTGTCAATTTCTCGCGAAATCGCCGCGCCGCTACGCCGCAGTGCCGAACTCCGATCACCCTCGCAGGGCGAGCCCCGACCACCCTCGCAGTCGGCACCGCCGCGGGTTCTCCCGTGCGGCTCTCGCGAGGACGGCCCCGACGTTGTGTAGGTCGCTACCCGAGGTCGGGGCACCCGTAACTGGTCCGAACCGGCACCGGCCCGGTATCGCAACCATGAGAAGCGCAGCGTCGTGTCCCCGGTGCGTGAGTCGGATGCATTGCAAGGCCGGGCCGCTCGCCGCGTAGGTCGCTACTCAAGAGCCGGCCCAACGCCGCAAGGCGCCGACTCACGTGCCGGCTAACCGGCCAGGCACGCAAGTACCGATGCACTGCCTCACAACCCGAAGCGGGACCACAGGGTCCTGTTCTCGGCGGTCTCGAACAACGCCTGCGCCATCCCGGCTGCCAACCCCTGCGTCCCACCGGCGGGCCCGGTCATTCCCAACCGTGCCAGCAGCGGTTTGCGCGGTTCCACGGACACCAGGTGCGCCTCGGGGAACCGCTGGGACACCACGTCACGCAGGTTGCCGAGTCCGTCCACCAAGCCCAGTTCCTTGGCTCGCCTTCCGGTCCAGACCTCCCCGGAGAACAGGTCCTCGGTGGACTCGTCCAACGAGTTCCCGCGACGCTGCCGCACCCAGTCCGCGAACTGGATGTGCAGTTCCTGCTGCATCCCCTGTAGCCACTGCACGTCCTCGGCGTTCTCGGGGCGGAACGGGTCGAGGCGAGTCTTGTGCTGGCCCGCGGCGTGCACCCGGCGTTCGACCCCGACCCGCCTGATGAGTTCCTCCAGCCCGAAGCCGGCGCTGACCACGCCGATGGAGCCAACCATCGAACTCGCGTGGGCGTAGACCTCGTCCCCGGCGCAGGCGAGCCAGTACCCCCCGGATGCGGCCACGTCCTCGCAGAAGGTCAGCACCGGCACCTCCTTCTTGGCGGCCAGACTCCGGATGCGTTCGGCCACCAGGGCGGACTGCGTGGCGGCACCGCCCGGTGAGTTGATGACGAGCGCCACGCCGGACAGCCGATCGAAGGAGAACGCACGGGTGAGTGCGGATTCCACGGTGTGCAGCGATATGGAGGGGCGGCTCACCGGTGACGGCGTGGGCGTGATCGGGCCGTGCAGTTTGACCACTGGCACCACCGGCCCCCGTTCGGCGCGTTCGGCCAGTTTTCCGGGCAGTTTCTCCGAAATCTTGTCCGAAAGCGTGGCGGTGAATTTCTGGGAGGACTTGTCGTTCATGCCCCCACGTTACTGCCGGTGGACGCACTGTTGACGACTCGACCGCGCGACGGACCGCGAACCGGGTGGCGGCACTCGCCCGCGCACCCGTTCATCGGACGTGGCGAGCAGGCGGTAGGGCCGACCACGCACCCCGGCCCGGTGGAACTCCGAGTGCCGCGGGCCGCTCGCGCGGGTCCGACCGAGGGAATCCGAGGACGCGCGAATGCGTCTCAGCCCGCCGAGGAGGACTCCGAGGAGATCACTTCCCGGACGGGCTCCTCCGTTTCGAAGTCCCCCGTCCCGAGTTCCTCGGTAGCCACGTGGTCGGCTTCGGCCCGCTCGTCCTCCTGCCGTGACTCGGGGGTGGGGTCGGGAGGAACCTCGGGACAGTCCATCTCCTCGAACGGCTCACGTGCGAGAGGGCGGACTCCGGGCGCGAACTTCGGCACCCGCATTATGACCTTCATCCCCGCGTCGCGTTCGGTTTCCACAACCAGCCCGTAGTCGTTGCCGAACGTCGCGCGCATCCGGTCGTTGACGTTGCCCAGCCCGACGTGCGACCCCTCGGTGTGGCTGCCTTCCAGCTCCAGTTCCAGCTCCCGGGGGTCCATGCCGACTCCGTTGTCGTCGACGCTGATGAGTGCTTCGTTGCCGTTGTCCTCGGCGGCCACCGAGAGCCTCCCGCCACCCGGTTTTTTCGCCAGACCGTGTCGCACCGCGTTCTCCACCAGCGGCTGCAACGCCAGGAAGGGCAGCACCACGGGAAGCACCTCGGGGGCGATTTTGAGCTGCACGTTCAACCGTTCCGGGCCGAATCTGGCGGATTCCAGCGTCAGGTAGCGGTCGATGTTGCGCATCTCGTCGGCCAGGGTCGTATACATCTCGTTCGACCGGAAGGAGTATCTGGTGAAGTCGGCGAACTCCTGGATCAGCTCCCTGGCGTGGTCCGGATCGGTGCGGATCAGCGCGGAGATCGTGTTCAGCGAGTTGTAGACGAAATGTGGCGAGATCTGCGCCCGCAACGCCCTGACCTCGGCCTCGGCCAGTTTCTGTCGGGACACCTGCAGTTCCGACAGCCACAGCTGCGAGGTGACGTGTTCGGCCACCTCGGTGGCGGCACGGATCAACCTGCTCCGCTCCCCCGCGGTGATCAGTACCAGCGCCCCTCGGCTGAGTCCCTCGACTTCGAGCGGCACGATCACGACGTGCCGCATCAGGCAGGGACGCTCGTCGCAGACGATGTCGGAGTGGTCCACGTACTCGCTCTTGCCGGTGCGCAGGGCCCGCTCGATGCTCTCGGTGATGTCGCGGTAGTGCTGGTTGGCACCACCGTCCCAGGCGAGCAGCGTCCCCTCCGGATCGACGATCCCCACCGCGAGGCAGGACAGCAAGGAGCGCAGGTGGGGGGCGGTCTCTTCGGCGGACTCCTGATCGAGTCCACGGCGCAGGTGGGGCGCGGCGCTGGTCACGCTGTGCAATGCCGCCAGCGTCGCGTCCTCCTTGGACGTGCTGACTCGGCGTGAACGGCACAACATCACGAACATGCCGAGCACGGCCAGCGCGGCGATCACGGTGAGCACTGTCCGCTCAGTCAACAGCTCGAGCACACTTCATATATTCACGGTCATCACGCGCGGAATCAAGGAAATCACGACCAGTGAGCCCGTTTCGTCGGTGAGCGGTTCGGCGTTGGACGTGCTGCCCCACACGGCGGCCGATCACTCCACCGGTTGCAGCGCTCCGTTCATGTCCGGCTCGGCGTAGAGCTCGATGTTGCGCGCCACCCGCGCGCTTTCCTGCCGCGCCGTTAAGGCACCGCGTACGACGCCGACCCATCGCTCCGGTGGGTGCTCGTCGGTGTCGCCGGGTGTGTCCGCGATGACCGTCCACGGCCTGCGCACCAACCACCGGACCGGGAAGAACAGCACCAGCACGAGCAGCGCCAGAATCACCCAGATGGGGACGATCACACCGGCCGGGGTCCAGAGGAGGAACGCCGCGATCATCACGAACACGATCGTTCCCATCACGACCCCGGGGGAACGACCACCGCTGACATCGAGCTCCCACTCGTCGACCTGGAGCGGATCACTCCACTCGATGTTGGTCTTGAGGGTCCATCTCCGACCGTCGGAACCACGTACCGCGCGGTTCATTACCGCCTCCACGCACTGGTCGGGCACGATCCGGGCCAGGGACGGCCCGTACCGGCTTGATCGGCAACCGTGATCCCACCGTACCGCGTGAGTTCCGCGGATGCGCCGAACACGACCGCGGTTTTACTCTTCCGGAGGAATCGAGGTGGGGTTGCCCGTCGGGAGTGATGCCGAACACCCTCGAAACCCGTGGCGAAAGCCGCGGTGCGGGCGCACCGTCACGGGGCCACTTCCGGGAGCGCCGGACCGGCTCTCGGGCAGCGACGACCGGGAGGTTCGATGGATTTGGACCGGGCACGCGGAATCGTGCGTGAACAGCACCACGCCGTGTTGGCCACCCGACGCTCGGACGGTGAACCACAGCTGAGTCCGATACTGGCCACTGTGGATTCCGGCGGTCGAATCACCGTCAGCACCAAGGCGAACACCGCCAAGGTCGCCAACATCGGCAGGGACCGGCGGGTCTGGTTGTGCGTGCTGCCGGACGAGTTCTTCGGCAGATGGATCCAGGTCGACGGCACAGCCGAGATCGTGCGGCTGCCCGAGGCGATGCCGCTACTCGAGGAGTACTACCGCGACATATCGGGCGAGCACGAGGACTGGGAGCAGTACCGCGCGGCCATGCGGTCCGAACAGCGGGTAGTACTGCGCATCGAACCGACGCGTGCGGGCCCGTCCTGATCGAGTGTTTCCGCCCTGTGACGGGCACCGCGCGGAACTCCCGGCACGCGTGAGGACGCGTGAGGCCCATGTCGGACCCCCCTTTTCCGGGTCCGTCCGGCATGGGTTAGAGTAGTTGTCACAGCGGCCGACGGGTCGGTGTGAGAGTTAAATACGGATCGTGCGGATGTAGCGCAGCGGTAGCGCATCACCTTGCCAAGGTGAGGGTCGCGGGTTCGAATCCCGTCATCCGCTCCACCACGAAAAACCCGCCGGGGCCTACCCGGCGGGTTTTTCGTTTCCTCGGTCCCGTACGGCGACTCCGCGCGGCACCACGAGCGGCGGTGAGCTCCGATGTGCTCCGAGACTCGTGAGGACCTGGCGGGGCCCGGCTCGGGCGGCGTCGATTTCTCGCGAAATCGCCGGAGCTACCCGCGGCATGCGGGACGGGCGGTGACTCACTCGCGAATGGCATCGTCCGGTTTCCCGGTCGGAGGTATCGACGATCTCCGTGCCCCGAGGAACGTTCTCCCTCGTCTCCGCGTGCTCGGGGCAGTCCCCCGGCGGCGCAAGAGACGAGCACTTTCCCCACCTGACAGAGTGACGCGCTACGCCATTCGGCCTATAGGTCTAGACCAGAACCTGTTATGAGGTCTGGACCAAAGTGATGGTGATCATCCGCCTCGAATTACGCGAAACGGAGCTGACGACGGCCCCGAGCTCATCCGTAGCTTTTCCGGTTACAACGAGCAACGAAGGGAGTACCCATGCTCACCAAACGGATCAAGCGGGCGCTCGGCATCACGGCCTTCGCGGTCGTACCGCTGGCGCTTCCCATGGTCACCTCGGGTGCCGCGGTCGGCCACGGCTACACGCAGAACCCGATGAGCAGGCAGGCTTACTGCGCCGACGGCACGGTCAGCAACTGCGGGTCCATCCAGTGGGAGCCGCAGAGCGTGGAAGGGCCGGGTAACTTCCCCTCGGGCGGTCCTTCCGACGGCCAGCTCTGCAGCGGCGGCAACGGCCGCTTCTCCGAACTCGACGAGCCGCGCAACGGCAACTGGCCCGCCACCGACGTGAGCGCGGGGCAGAGCCTGCAGTTCCGCTGGGAGCTCACCGCGGCGCACTCCACCGAGTCGTTCCGCTACTTCATCACGAAGGACAGCTACAACCCGAGCGAGCGGCTGACCCGCAGCGACCTGGAGTTGCAGCCCTTCTTCACGGTGGACTACAACGGTGCACAGCCCGACTTCACCGTTACCCACACCGGTCAGCTGCCCAGCGACAAGAGTGGCAAGCACCTGATCTTCGGAGTTTGGGAGGTCGCGGACACCGCGAACGCCTTCTACACCTGCTCGGACGTCAACTTCAGCTGACGTCGACGCGGCGCCCCCGCCGCGAACGGCCGGGTCTCGGGAGCACGACGTGACGGGAGCCCGACCGTGACCACCGAGAATCCGTCCCGGCGCCACCGTTGCGGCGCCGGGACGGCTCACGTCCGGCCGGATGGGTACCCGGCTTTCGGGGAGCGTCAATTTCCCACGAAATCGCCGCGCCAGGGGGTGGCACGGACGGGTGCGGGAAATGCCGCCCCGCGTGGCTTCGGAGTCGGAACGCCGGGGACTCAGACGGCCAGCCCGGTGGGGCAGGCGACCCCGGTCCCACCTATCCCGCAGTAGCCGTTCGGGTTCTTACCCTCCGAGAGGTACTGCTGGTGGTAGCCCTCCGCGTAGTAGAACTCACCGAGCGGCGCGATCTCGGTGGTGATGCCGCCGTGCCCGGCGTCGGTCAGCGCTCGCTGGAACCGATCCCGACTGGCCTCGGCCACCTCGCGCTGGCGCTCGTCGACGGTCAGGACGGCCGAGCGGTACTGCGGACCGACGTCGTTGCCCTGCCGCAGGCCCTGGGTTGGGTCGTGATTCTCCCAGAAGACCTTGAGCACACCGGCGTAGTCGATCACCTTCGGATCGAACACCACGAGCACGGCCTCGGTGTGCCCGGTCATACCGCTGCACACTTCCTCGTAGGTCGGATTGGGGGTGTGGCCACCGGCGTAACCCACGGCGGTGGTCCAGACGCCCTCGGTTCGCCAGAAGGTCCGCTCCGCACCCCAGAAGCACCCCATGCCGAGCACCGCTCGTTCGGTCCCCTCCGGGAAGGGACCGACAATGGTGCGATCCGGATACACGGCGTGCCGCTCGGGGACGTTCAGCGGAGTTGAGCGTCCCGGGAGTGCCTCGGCGGGCTCGATCATGCGGGTCTTGTTGCCGAACAGTGCCATACCCCGAGGTTACAGCGGTGAGCCGCCCGGGGAACGGTTGTGCGGACGAACGGCAGGAGGCGTTGCCCGCTTGGGGAGTGCCCGATCAGGGGACCGCCGCCCAGGGATCGCCGGTTGGAGAAGCGGACTCGCCCACCGCTCATCCGTCTTTCACGGAGCTGTCGGGTGGTTCGGGAGCCCCGCTCTCGCTGTCGGAGTCGTCGATGGTCGGTACCCGAGGCAGGGCAGGCGCGGTTCGCTCCTCCGCGCCCTCCACCGGAACCATCGGCAGGGTGCCGATCGGTTCGGTCGGTGGGCCCTCGCCTGCCATGGTCGCGGAGCCCGCCTCCCGAGCATCCCGGTGATCGGTGGCGCCCACCAGCGCGGCGCCCGCCTCCCCGACGGGCCTGCCGTCGGTGGGAACGGTGCTCGGTGCACGACGCGGCGCGATGTAGTGCCGCAGCCGCATGGTGGGTTCCTCGACGAACTTCCACGACAGCGTGCCGACCCCATAGGCGATCGGGGCGGCGAGGGCGAGCAGCACCCATTGGTTCCCGACCCCGGCCAGCACCAGGGTCTGCTGGATCGGAAAGGCCCAGACATAGACGCCGTAACTGCCGTTGACCCACACTCCGGGAACGCGTGCCCGGGCAGGCCAGTGGTGCCCGAACACGATCACCGCGTAGCTGACCGAGAGGGTCATCCAGAACGCGGTGGCCTCGCTCATCGGCATGCTCGCCAACGCGAGCAGTCCCGCCGTCGCGGCCAGCGGTGAGCGGGGGATCGGGTAGAGCCGCAGCACGACCCCGATGGCGAAGGCGACCAGGAAGGACAGCAACGGCTCCACGGGTACGCTCAGCAGCGATCCCGCGGACTCCGGCCCCGGGGCGTGCGCCATTCTGCGGTCCACGACGACCAGCACCACCAGGGCCAGCACCGCCAACCAGCGGCTGCGGCGGCGCGCCGCCCCCACCAGCAACAGCAGCCACAGTCCACCGTAGGCGATCAGTTCCATGGGAAGCGTCCACAGCGAGCCGTTCACGGAGCCGTCCCACGGATTGTTCGCGAACACCCCGGGCAGGTGGTGCCGCAACGTCACCATCCCCGTGTTGCCGACGACGTAGCCCCAGCTCTCCCGCGTGGCGAAGTAGTCGGCCAACGGCAAGGTGGTGACCAGTGGACCGAGCACGAGCGCGACGAAGAGCGAGACACTCAGCATGGGCGGCCAGAGGCGCAGCACTCGTTTCGCCGCGAACCGGGCGGGGTGCGGATCACCCACCCAGCTGCCGGTGATCTGGAAACCGCTCATGGCGAAGAACCCCATGAGCAGCCCGTGATCGGGCTGGACCGGCCATTCGGGGGGAAACATGTCGTTACCGCTGACCAGCGGATAACTGTGGCCGTAGATGACGACAAGCGCGCCGATCATCCGCAGCCAGGCGAACCCGTGGCTCGGCGGGGCGAACCGTTCGGGGGGCGTGCGTTCGGCGCGTGGCACGCGTTCACCCATCCCCGAACCTCACCATACGACTGCGGCGGCGCGGAGTAGCTTAGCGGATGCCCGGACTCGAGTGATCCGGTTGAGCGATGCCGGGGCGGGAGCACCGCACAGAGCGATTCCCGGAGAACGGTATCGGCGCGACGGCCCGCTCACACGGATCGTTTTCGGGTAGTGACCACAAAACCCGCGACCGAGTGGGAGAATGGAAATGGCCGCGATCGGGGCGCGGTGGCGTAATCCGGAAAGGGCTCAGCGGTGACCTGGCAAGACGAGCTGCAACAACTGGACGCGGAACTCACGGCGGGACGGATCTCCGCCGATGAGTACCGACAACGGCGCGATGCCGTGTTGGGCCGTGCCCAAGCGGAACAATCGGACAGTCCGTCCGGTGGTTTCCCCGCACAGCAGCCCGATTCGGGCGAGCAGCACTCCTGGCCGCAGCGCTCCGTCGACCCCGGTCAGAGCTCGGGTGGCTACGGGGTACAACCGGGAGCCCAGCAGAATCCGTTCCCGCCCGCCTTCAGTTGGCAGCAGTACGGCGGAGACGTCGGCGGACAGTCCGACAGCACCCAGGTGGTACGAAACACCGGAGCACAGCCCCCGAGCGGGCCACAGGACCACCAGCAGCCACCCAGTCCACCACACGGTTGGCCCAGCCAGGGGCAGTACCAGCAGGCGCGCCCCAGCGAGCAGTTCCAGTGGGGCCAGTACTCCTGGGGCGGCGGCAACGGAGGAAGCGGCACCCCCTGGGGCAACTCGGACTTTCCTCCCGAGCACGGTGATCCGAGCTGGATGCGACAGGGCCCCGAGGTCTTCGAGACGGTGGGCAAATCCTCCAAAAAGGGCAGGACCGTGGGGTTGTCCGTCGGCGGAGTGCTGGTGGTCGGTGTCGCCGTCGCGGTGCTGTTCTACTTCCTGTCGGGAGGCACGCCCCAGGCGACTCCCCCACAGGCCACGAGCAGCTCGACGCCCACCTCGACGACTCCGCCGCTGCCGGAGCCACCGGCTGCCAAACCCGCGCCCGGCAACGCGGAGGAGGTGCTGATTCCGGCACCCGAGGGGAAACCCCATCCCTTCAACGGGCCGTTGGGCAGGACGGCACTGTCCGGACCGCAATCGGGCGCTCTGATCGAACCGGTGCGCGAGTTCGCGCTCAACAACGGCATTGTCAACGGTCGCTACTCCGGAACCGACGCCAACGGCGTTCCGGTGCGTACGACGATGATCGCCATCAAGATGCCCGACGAGGCGACCGCGGGGGAGCTCACCCGGAAGTATCTCCAACAGCAGGGGGCACTTACGGTCATCGATGAGCTGTCCTACCAGGGCGTCGAGGTCTACTCCTCGGGCGATACGCTGCGCACCGCATACACCAGTCACAGCTGGACCGTGATCCTGGACGTGCAGGCGGTCAACGCCCCGGCCGGCGACGCCCGCGCGCTGTTCGAGAAACTGCTGACCGACCAGCTGGCGAAGACCCCACCGACGATCCGCGAGTGACTCCGCTCGCGTGACGGTCCCGGGCCGGGCGAGGCGCCCAGCCCGGGGAGGATCAACGAACTTCCAGCAGTTCCCGCAGCGTTTCCCGGCACACCTCCGGTCCGAACTGCTCGGCCACCGCGTTGCCGCCCACTTCGGACAACCGGCGCCATTCGGCGTCGTCGGTGAGCACCCGCACGAGGCGGGAGGCCAACCCGGCCGCGTCGTCGGCGACCGGAACATCGCGCTCCGAGGTGAGCCGGATGCCCTCCAGTGCCAGGGGGGTGCCGACCACCGGCACCCCGGCGGCCAGACTCTCACCGACCTTGCCCTTCACGCCCGCGCCGAACCGCAGCGGGGCCAACGTCACCCTGGTGCGGTCGTAGATCCCGGCGAGGTCGTCGACCCAGCCGTGCACCTCGACTCCCCCACCCCGTAGTGCGGTGACCTCAGGAGGGGGGTTGCTACCGACGATGTGCAGTCTGGTTCGCGGGCAGTGGTGCCACACCAGCGGCATGATCTCGCGGACCGCCCATTCCACCGCGTCGATGTTCGGCGGATGGTCGAAACCCCCGACGAACAGCACGTCGGTGCGCCCCGCGGGATCGTCGACACCGCGTCGCACTTCGTGCACATTGGACAGGATTCGCACGTCGACGTCGTCGACCAGCTCCGACAACGTCCGTTGCTCGTCCCCCGAAACGACCAGCGTGACATCACAACTGCGCACCAGGCCGATCTCGGACTGCCGGGAGGCGAAGGACCTGCGACGCAGGGCCGCCGCATCCTGGTCACGCCCATCGGACGCGGCCAGCTCCGCCTGCCGCCGCAGCCGGACGAAGTGCAGGTCCACGGTGTCGTAGGCGATCACCGCGCTCGGGGCCTCGACCCGCAGCCGCTCGACCAGGCTCCAGGCGACCTGGGGGCGGGACAGCAACGCCAACGTGATCTCGGAACCCACCTCGGTCAGGAAGGCGTGCTGGTGTTCCGGCCGGGCGAGCACGGTGACACCCATGCGCCGCAGTTCCTCGGTGTAAGGCCGCAGCTCGGCCTGGTTGTCGGGGAAGAACACCACGCGTGCACCGAGGGCGGTGAGCTGCTCCAGAATCCGCCACATGCGCAACGACCCGGAGTCGTAGTCCGGCCGCGGCACCTGGTGGTCCTTGACCAGCACCAGCGGGCCGAAGTGTCCTTCCGTGCCGCGCTCGCGCGCCAGCCAGAGGTTGCGGGTTCCGGCCTCCGGGAGGTGCTGCTCACGGAGGGTGTCCTGCCACTTCTCGACGAACACCCCGCGGTTGAGTTCCTGGTGCCGTTTGATGCCGGAACCGACCTCGGTGCCGTTGGAGACCCCCTCGTGGTGCACCACGACAGCCCGCGGTTGCACCACGGTGCGGAAACCGGCGGCACGAACGCCGAACGCGAGATCGGTGTCCTCGTAGTAGGCGGGCGAGTACCTGGTGTCGAACCCACCCAACGATTCGAAGAGCTCACGGCGCACCAGCAGTGCCGCGCCGGAGCAGTAGTCGACGTCGCGCAGCGCGGCGTACTCGGGCGCGTCGGGCTCCCCTAGCCTGCCGAGATTCCATCCGGTCCCGTCGGACCACACGGCACTGCCACACTCCTGCATCCGCCCGTCCGGGTAGAGCAGTTTGGTGCCGACCAGACCGATTCGCTCGTCGGAGTCGGCCGTGGCGACCAGCTCGTCCAGCCAGGCCTCGGTGACCTCGGTGTCGTTGTTCAGGAAGAACAGATAACGACCGCGAGCGTGTTCGGCGCCGAGGTTGCAGGCGCCGACGAAACCGAGATTGCGTTCGGTGCGCACCAGCCGCACGCCCGGACAGCGCCGCAACAGTTCGGCACTGTCGTCCGGGGAAGTATCGTCGACCACTATGACTTCGAAGGGGATACTCACCCGGTGCCCGGCCAGGCTGCGCAGGCACTGCCTGGTGTAGTCCCACTTGCCGTGCACCGGCACGATCACGCTGACCTCGGGCTGCTCCTCGTACGGCACAGCGACCGGGTCCCGCTCGACCGCCCCCTGGGTGTGGGAGGGGCCGCGGCCCATCGCGACCTCGTAGACGTCACGCCTGGTGGTACCGCGCGGCGCGACGCGTTCGACCACCTTTCGGTACTTCGTCACCGCGCGCTGCACCAGGGCGGAGTTCTGCTCGGCGAGCTCGGCCGCCCGGCGACGCGTACTGTCCAGTTCGGACTCCAGCTCGGTGACGGTCTCGCGCAACCACTCGTTACGCGTCGTCTCGCGCTCCTCGTGCAGCCGGGCCTGGTGCAGCTCGGCGCGCAAACCGTCGCGTTCCCGCTCGGCATCGACGGCCCGGGCCTCGGCCGTGCTCCGCGCCGACTCCAGCTCACCGATGGTGCGTTTGAACTCCGCTGCTTCTGCCCGGTTGGCGCGACACAGTTCGTTCAACCGGGCGACGTCAGCCACCGCGGCGTCACGCTGCTCGACGATCTCGCGGTTGTCCTCCCCGGAATCACCGCGGACGAGTTTGAGATCCGCGTCCAGCAGCACCGCCGCGGCGGGAAGCTGCGGCAGCTGCCGATCGGAGGCCAGCCCGAACAGATAGGTGTGCCCCACGCCCTGCCGCACTTGCCAGTCACCCGATTCGAGCTGACGCAGCGTCTGCAGCCGCACCCCGTCGGCGGCCATGTCGGGGTCCCCGGGGTCGGCCGGGGTGAGCAGCGAGCCCACGGCGACGTTCTGCTTGAGCATCGCCACGTGCCGGAAGGAGTCACGCAGCAGCGCCTCGAACTGCGGGGCGGCGAGTTCCTTGACGTGGAACGGATTGTCGTTGCCGTGCTCGTGGTGGTACACGGCGGTGTCGGGAGTGCTGATCAGCAGCAGTCCGCCGGAGGTGAGCCTGGCCCGAACGAGCCGGAGCACGGCGTCGTGCTCGGCCACGTGCTCGATCGCCTCGAAACACACCACGACATCGAAGTTTCCCGCCTCGGCCAGTGTCGCGGGATCGGTGATCGAGCCGGTCTGGAACGTCAGGTTCGGGGCGGTGTAGTTGCTCGCCGCGTGGCGCACCGCCTCGCTGTCGATGTCGACCCCCACGACCTCGGCCGCCTGGGTCGCGAGCATGGCGGCACCGAAACCCTCACCGCTGGCCAGGTCGAGCACGCGCTTGCCACGCGCGAGGCGTGCCGCCACCGCGTAGCGGTGGTAGTGCTCGTAGATCACCTGTGCGTCGTCGGCCCACGGAACGCACCGCTCCCCGGTCCACTCGATCAACCGTTGCGGACGCTCCGTTACCGAATCACCGTTGTCGCCCATTCGGCCCCCCTTCGACGCACGAGACATCGGTCCGAGTCCGCCGCTCACCCGACCGGTGCGAGCGCGTCCACCGGCAACCGTGTAGCCAATTCTGCCCCCGCCCGGCAAGCGATCCGGAGCGGGTCGGTCACGGGACGAGAACCCGTTGGTTCGTTCCCCGTGCCGTCACTCGGCCGCTGGTTCCCGTTCCTCGGACTCGACGGGCAGCAAGCCGAGCACCGCGGGAACGGCTCCCGGCGCCGTGCCGAACAGCTCGTCGGGATCCTCGTCCTCGGTCACTCGCTCCGGAGGTTCCTGCTCGGTGTCCTCGTCACGGTCCTGCGCGCTCGAACCGGGGAAACCGGGAAAGCCGCGTCCGCTGATCCCTCCGCGCCCAGTCACCCGCTCACCGAGCACACCACCACCGAGTACCGCACCGCCACTGGCGGCCAGCCCCACCGCACCGACGGCAAGGTGGGCGCCGGAGACCTCTCCCCCGAAACCGACGGGGGTGTCGCTTCCCCTCGTGCGGGCAGAGTCCGATTCGGACGGCTCGGTCGGTGCGGGGCCCGCGCCCCACGCGGGTTCGGTATCCCAGGCGGCCCCCGGTTGCGCGGCGGCGGCAGTACCCCGTGCGGCTGCCGAGCCCCACGAGGATTCGGCGAGCCGAGTTACCCCCTGGGTGTTCTCGGTGGTTTGCACACCGTAATTCCGCAGGGCGGTCTGGTTCGCGAGCCGGTTCTCACCCATCGCCGCCGAGTCGTCGACGACAGCACCGGGATCACCCCGCTCCGCGGCGGCCCCCACCGCGGGTGAGTGGCCGTTCACCTCGACCACCCGCTTCTTGGCCTCGTTGAAGCCGAAACTCTGCGCCCGCAGCGCTTCACCCGCACGCTCCGCGAACCCCGCCGAGTCGTCGGCCGCGACACGGGCGCGCATGCCTCGGTCCCGCACCGCCTCGGCCGCGGTACCGCTCCAGACGGCTCCGATCCTGTCGATCGCGGCATCGATGCGTTCGGCCGCCTCGCCGTGTTCGGCCGCGACCCTGCTCCAGCTCTCGGCCGCACGATCCATGCTGTCGGTGCCGGGCGCGTGATGGAACCATTCGTGGATCCTGCCGGGTTCCACGCCCTCGGGGCGGAGTTCCGAGTCCGGCACGTCCTCGACGTCCGCACCGGAGCGGTCCGCCCGAGCTCCACCATCGACCGACGTGCCGTCCGCTCGCTGAGCCACGCCTCACCGCCTTTCGTTCTCGGACAGCCCCCTGCCCGTCACATCGCCTGGCCCGTCACACGTACGGCCCCTCACGACCGACGATGCGAGATCCCCGTCGCCGCGCAGTCTGCCAGAACAACGATCGCCGTTCGGGTGGTTTCGGACGATCCGATGCCTTCCGGCTCCCGGCAGGACTGGCCCCGGCAAGAGGCACCTCCGGGGGAATTCCTCCGGGGGAGTTCCTCCGGAGGTCACTCCGAGGCGGTGCGCAATGCGTGAGTCGCCTCGTCCTCGTTAGCGTCGTATCGTCGCATCGCGTCCTCGAGATCGGTGATCATCGCGCGCAGTTCACGCTGGTCCCGCTCGTTGCCAGCCAGGTAGTCCGTCACCAGTCTCGGCCCCATTTCGTGCGCCGCGCGCCGACTGTAGGGATCGTGACCGGGGGCGAGCAGTGTCGCGTTACCACGCGCCTCGTCGGCGGCCCGTTCCAGGGCGTGCAGGGCACGGCGCAACTCGGCGACGGCTTCCGGGATGCGGTCCCGGTCCACCGAGTAACCGGATCCGGGGTCCGTCGCGGGATCTCCCCCGGCGCGCACCGGGTCGACGACTCGCCCGTCCTCGCTCCTCGAACTCGAAGAGTTCACCAGCAACAGCCTCTCCGTTCGGCACCGGGACAGCACGCGGGCTCGCGGCGGAACACCGGTCCGCCCGCTTCCGCAGTCTCGCAGACCGGACGGGGGCCGTGGGCCGAAGAACCGAACAGGCGCGGCAGCGTGGGCGTCAATTTCCCACGAAATCGCCGCGCCATCGACGCAGGTCGAACTCCAACCACCCTCGTAGGGCGAACCCCGACCACTGCCACAGTCGGCACCGCCGCGGGTTCTCTCGTGGTGCTCTCGCGAGGAAGGCCCGACGTTGTGTAGTGACTACCCGATGTCGGGCCTCCCCGGAACGAGAGCCCGCGAGAGGTTCCGCCAAGCGACCACCCGCGCGGACCGGGACGCCGGGAACCTCCACTACCCCTTCACGCAAACCACCTGCCGCAACCTGGCCACCACTTCCACCAGCGCGCTCTGCGCCTCGATGACGGAGTCGATGTCCTTGTAGGCACCCGGAATCTCGTCGAGCACCCCGTCGTCCTTGCGGCACTCCACTCCCGAGGTCTGCTCGCGCAGGTCGCGCGAACCGAACGTCTTCTTGGCCTTGTTCCTGCTCATCCGGCGACCGGCCCCGTGCGCCGCGGACTGGAACGAGTCGTCCGATCCCAGGCCGCGGACCACGTAGGAACCGGTGCCCATCGAGCCGGGAATGAGCCCCATGTCGCCCTTCCCCGCCCGGATCGCGCCCTTGCGGGTGACCAGCATGGGCTGACCGTCGATGGTCTCCTCCGCCACGTAGTTGTGGTGGCAGGAGATCGGTTCGTCGAACTCGATCCGTCGTCCGGTGAAGCACTCGCGCAATGCCCGCATCGTCAGGGCGAGCATGATCCGCCGGTTGACGCGCGCGTACTCCTGCGCCCAGAACAGGTCGTGCCGGTAGGCCGCCATCTGCGGGGTGTGGGAGACGAACACCGCGAGGTCGCGGTCGGGCAGATCCTGGTTGTGCGGTAGTTCGCGGGCCGCCGCGATGTGCTGTTCGGCGAGACGGTTGCCGATGTGCCGGGAACCGCTGTGCAGCATGAGCCAGACGGTGTCGTTCTCGTCCAGGCACACCTCGATGAAGTGGTTGCCACCGCCGAGCGTGCCGAGTTGTTTACCCGCCTTGCTCTCCAGCGAGCTCACTCCGCCGTGCAGCTCGCCGAAACGTTTCCAGAGGTCCTGCCACTCGGAGGTGTCCAGCCCCAGCCGCGCGGGATCGACGGCCTCGTCGTGCGCGCGGAAACCCACCGGCACGGCACGTTCGATGCTCGTGCGGATACCGCCGAGATCGGCGGGCAGGTCGTCGGCGTGCAGCGAGGTCTTGACGCCTTCCATGCCGCAGCCGATGTCCACACCCACGGCAGCGGGGGAAACGGCGTCTCGCATGGCGATGACCGAACCGACCGTGGCGCCCTTGCCCAGGTGAACATCCGGCATGACACGCACCCCGTGCACCCACGGCAGGGCCGCGATGTTGCGCAGCTGGTCCAGCACGGCGGACTCGACCTCGTGCTCGGCGGCCCACATGAACGTGGGAGCGCGGGTACCGGACAGCAGTACGGGGTATTCCTCCACGACACTTCACCCTTGTACGGACATCGGACGCTCTCCGGTGGCGATTCCGTGCGACGGCGATTTCGCGCGAAATCGCCGCGCCGTCGCGAACTCGGCCGGGAGCGGAAATCTGAGAACGGGACACAAGAACCGTAAGCCCGGCAGGGAAACGACGTCCAATGATTTCGTGCCCTCCGACGACGCCGGAAGGAACCCCTGGATCCAGGAGTCCTCCGCGTCGCGGCGGAGCAACGATCACCACCGGTACCGCGTCGATTTCTCGCGAAATCGTCGCGAACCGAAGGAATCGGAAACGCCACTATCGCCCCACGGCGTAGCCCTGCGCGCCGCGCGCGTTGGCGGCGCCCCGCAGCATCCCGGTCTCGGGGTCCCTGCCCACGGCGGAGAGCCTGCCCAGCGCCCAGGGGCCCGCGTCGGTCACCTCGTGGCCGCGCTGCCGCAGCCGCTCGAAGGTCGCCTCGCCGAGTCGCGACTCGGCGAGCACCCGGCGCGGTTGCCAGCCGCGCGGGTAGAACGAGGCCGGAAACGCGGTGGTGTGCCAGGCGGGCGCGTCGATGGCCGCCTGCAGGTCCAGCCCACCGTGCACATGGGCCAGCCAGAAGCACAGCTGCCACTGGTCCTGCTGATCACCGCCCGGCGTGCCGAAGGCCAGCACGGGCTCGTCGCCCCTGGTGAACAGTGAAGGGCTGAGCGTGCTGCGCGGCCTGCGGCCGGGAACCAACGAATTCGGCAGCCCTTCGCGCAGCCAGCACATCTGAGCACGGGTCCCCAGGCAGAACCCCAGTTCCTCGATCACGGGGGAGGACTGCAACCAACCTCCGGAAGGGGTGGCCGAGACCATGTTCCCCCAGCGGTCGACCACGTCGAGGTGCACGGTGTCGCCCTTGCTGTCCCCGTTCGGCGAGACCGTCGGTTCCCCCAATCCCACCCCGCTGGGATCGGGTGGGAGTCCCGCCCCTCGTGCCTCGGAGACGTACTCGGGCAATCGTGGTGCGTGGCCGCCGGGACTTCCCGGCCGCAGCGTTTCGGCCGCGTGCTCCCCGATCAGTTCGCGACGCGCGGCGGTGTACCCCGCGCCGAACAGTTCCGGCAGCACCCCGGGATCGGCCGAGTCGCCGTAGTGCGCCTCCCGGTCGGCGAAGGCGAGTTTGGCCGCCTCCACGGCGTGGTGCACGGTTTCCGCGGTGGCGACCCCGTCCCGGTACTCCACCGGCAGCTGCTCCAGCAGTCGCAGCTGCTGCAGCAGCACGGGTCCCTGGCACCACGCGCCGAACTTGGCCAACCGCCCGTCGTCGGAGGTCCGCAGCGTCACGGGCTTTTCGTAGGTGGCGCTGTACTCGGCCATGTCCTGCCCGGTGAGCACCCCCGCGTGCGAGCGTCCCGAACTGTCGGCGACCGGGCCGCGCGCGAACCTGTCCACCGCTTCGGCGACGAAACCCTGCGCCCAGGCCCGGCGGGCCGCGTCGATGCGGTCGCAGCGGTCACCTCCCGCGGCGTCGGACTCCCGCAGCAGTCGCTGCCACGTCCGGGCCAACACCGGGTTGCGCAGTAGCGTTCCCGCGGCGGGCGCGGCACCGTCGCGCAACCACAACCGTGCGGAGGACGGCCAGCGCACGCGAAACATCTCGCGCACCGTTGCGATGGTCTCCGCCAGCCTCGGGACCACGGGAAACCCGTCGCGGGCGTACCCGATCGCGAACCGCAGGACCTCGTCGAGCGACTTGGTGCCGTAGTCGCGCAGCAGCAGCAACCAGCCGTCCCAGGCACCGGGCACGGTGGCGGGAAGCAACCCGGACCCCGGGATCAGTTCGAGCCCCAGTTCGTCCCGGAAGTGTTCGACCGTGGCACCGGCGGGCACCGGCCCCTGGCCGCAGAGCGCGCGAACGGGGCCGCCCGGTGTGGCGAACAGGGCGGGAAGTTCGCCCCCGGGACCGTTGAGATGCGGTTCGACCACCTGCAGCACGAAGCCGGCCGCCACGGCGGCGTCGAAGGCGTTGCCGTCGTCCTCCAGCACCGCCATGCCAGCGGCGGAGGCGAGCCAGTGCGTCGAGGCGACCATGCCGTGCGTACCCGCGAGTTCGGGACGTGTGGGGCTGGCCATGCGATCACTCCGATCTGGGGAGGGTTCGTCGGCTCGGTCCGCCGGTGGCCGTGCTGTGTACCGGACGGTTCCGCACCTGAACCTATCGCCGCCTTCCCCACCCCCGCCGTCGCCTAAACCCGCCGACGCCCCGCACCCGCTACAAAACACGCCACATGAGACACACCCTTGCCGTCGAGCGGGTCAAAACGCCGCCCTGAAACGGACGATCGCTTCATCTCCGAGCGGGAACCGTCGATTTCTCGGCTCTGTCCAAAGTTCGTCGTCAACGGGTTCCTCTAGAGCGATGCCACTTCTAGGGTGTGGTGAATCTTTCGGCATCCCGCGTTTCGAAGGTGGGCTTCCCGATGTTGCGTACCCTCTCGCGACCGTTCGTGGCGATGGTCGAGCGATGGCTGCCGAACTCGTTCGTCTTCGCCGTCGTGCTCACGATCACCGTTGGCCTGATGGCGCTGGGCATGACCGACTCGGGCCCGGTCGAGGTGATCCGCGCCTGGGGAGACGGCCTGACCGGATTGCTCGAGTTCATGACCCAGATCGCTCTGGTGCTGCTGCTGGGATATCTCCTGGCGCACACCGGACCGGTGCACCGACTGCTCTTACGACTCGCACGGGTGCCCGGGACACCTCTGCGGGCGTACGGTTTCGTGACCTTGTGCGCCGGCGCCGCCTCCCTGCTCACCTGGGGGCTCGGCCTGGTCGTCGCGGCACTGCTCTCCGTCGAGGTCGCGCGGGTCGGTCGCGAACGCGGGATGCGCCTGCACTATCCCCTGCTGGTGGCCGCGGGATACTCCGGTTTCGTGGTGTGGCACATGGGCTATTCCGGCTCAGGGCCACTGGCCGCCGCCACCGAGGGAAGCTTCGCCCAGGATCAGCTCGGTGCTCCGCTGCCGATCACCGAGACGATCTTCTCCTGGTGGAACATCACCGCCGCCCTCGTGACGCTGCTCGTCGTCGTGGGCGCGATGATGCTGATGGCTCCGGGCTCCAACGAGCGGATCATCGAATTCCCGAAAGACGCCGAGACCACGGAGGAGCGGGAAAACGGTCTCATCGAGACCACAACCGGGGTCACACCGGCCGAACGAGTCGACAACGCCCGTGCGATCACCCTCGCGATGGGCGCCTTGCTACTGGCCTACCTGGTGATCTACTTCGCCCAGGAAGGGTTCTCCCTCACCCTGAACATCGTCAACTGGACGTTTCTCTGCCTGATTCTGCTGCTGATCGACTCACCCCGCGAACTGGGGCGACTCGGCGCCCAGGCCGCGAGAAACGTCGGCGACATCCTGCTGCAGTTCCCGCTGTACGCGGGCATCCTCGGGATCATGAGCGCCACCGGCCTCATCACGATCTTCTCCGACTTCTTCGTCTCGATCTCCAACGAGACCACGCTCGGCCTGTGGAGCTTCCTCGCCGGCGGCATCGTGAACTTCTTCGTTCCCTCCGGCGGTGGACAGTTCGCCGTGCAGGCCCCGGTCTTCCTGGAGGCAGGCTCCCGTCTCGGCGTCGATCCCGCGATCGTGACCATGGGCGTGGCCTACGGCGACCAGTGGACCAACATGATCCAACCGTTCTGGGCGCTTCCCCTGCTCGCGATGGCCCGGCTGCGCATCCGCGACATCCTGGGCTTCACCGCGGTCACACTCGTCGTCAGCGGTGTGGTCCTCGCCGGGACCATGCTCGTCGTCAGCATCTGACCGCTACGGCGGAGGAGCGCCGTCACACGTTTCCCGAACGCCCGCCCCCGAACGGGGAACCGGCTCGTGGGCTGACGCGACCGGGGGGCGCGGCGGGGAAACCCGTGACGCGACATCCCGCCGGGGCTAGAGTCGGATCTCGTGGAACAGCGACGTCTGGGCGATTCCGGTCTCGTGGTCAGTGCCGTCGGCCTGGGGTGCAACAACCTGGGCAGGCCGGGCACGACCACCGAATCCCCGCGCGGTGCGCAGCACGTGGTCAACCGCGCGTTGGATTCGGGCATCACATTCTTCGACGTGGCCGATGCGTACGGCTCACCGCGAGGACGCAGTGAGGAGCTGCTCGGCCAAGCGCTGCGGGGACATCGTGATCGGGCCGTCATCGCCACGAAGTTCGGGATGGACATGCAGGGCGGCAACGGCCCCGACTTCGAGGCACGCGGTTCCCGCCGCTACGTGCGCCGCGCGGTGGAGGCGTCACTGCGACGGCTGGACACCGAATGGATCGACCTGTACCAACTGCACCGCGCCGATCCGCTGACTCCGCTGGACGAGACGCTGTCCGTACTGGACGACCTGGTCCGGGAGGGCAAGATCCGGTACGTGGGGCACTGCAACCTCGCGGGGTGGCAGACCGTCGACGCGTCGTGGACCTCCACCCATCGGGGGATCACGGGCCCGGTTTCGGCCCAGATCCACTACTCGCTGCTGGAACGCGAGGCCGAGCGCGAGGTGATCCCGGCCTGCTCGAAGTTCGGGGTGGGACTCATCCCGTACTTCCCGCTGGCGAACGGGCTGCTCACCGGTAAGTACCAGCAGGGCCAGGAGCCGCCGGAGGGCAGCAGGCTGTCCGGTCGCGAGCGGCTGCTGGCCGACGCCCCCTGGGAACGGATAGAGCGGCTGCGGGAGTTCGCGGCGAAGCGCGAGATCTCCATGATCGCCACCGCCATCGGATGGCTGGCGGCGCAGCCCACTGTCGGTTCGGTGATCAGCGGTGCCACCTCGCCGGAGCAGGTCGAGTCGAACGCCTCGGCGGGCCAGTGGCGCCCCAGCCAGGCCGATCTCGACGAGATCGACACGATCTGCCCACCCGCCTACCGCTGACGAAGCCGGTCGTCGAGTATCCGGTTACAAAGGATGGAGATCCGTAACCTGCCCATCGAGTTCCGAAGTCCTCGAACCCGATTCCAGGACTTGAACGACTTCGAGCCGAGCGTGCAAGGTCCCTCTCCATCGGCGCGGCAGCGCCGAACGACCACCCACGCAGCCTGCACCGCCGCGGGTTCTCTCGTGGTGCTCTCGCGAGGAAGGCCCGACGTTGTGTAGTAACTACCCGAGGTCGGGCCTCCCCGGAGCGAGAGCCCGCGAGAGGTTCCGCCACCCGAGCCCCCTACAAGGCCGACCCACAAGTCCCAAACCAGGAGAGATGAGATGTTACTGAACGGTACTGCCGCCATCGTCACCGGCGGGGCGTCCGGACTGGGCGCCGCCACCGCACGCGAACTCGCCGCGAACGGGGCCCGCGTCTTCGCGGTCGACCTGCCGGACGCCGTGGCGAACGCGGCCGAGGTGGAAGGGGTGACCCACACCGCGGCCGACGTGACCGACGCGGACCAGGTGCAGGCGGCGGTGGATTCGGCCGCGGGCTCGGGTGTGCCGTTGCGCACCGTGGTCAACTGCGCGGGCATCGGGCCATCGGCGCGGGTCGCCGGGCGGAAGGGGCCGCACGACTTCGACCTGTTCCGCAAGGTGGTCGAGGTCAACCTGGTCGGCACGTTCAACATGCTCCGACTGGCCGCGGCCGCGATCGGCGAGACCGAGCCGGACGAGAACGGGCAGCGCGGCGTCGTCGTCAACACCGCCTCGATCGCGGCCTACGACGGACAGATCGGGCAGGCCGCCTACGCGGCCTCCAAGGGTGGCGTGGCCAGTCTGACGCTGCCCGCGGCGCGCGATCTCTCCTCGACCGGGATCCGCGTGATGACGATCGCACCGGGCATCGTGGACACGCCGATGCTGGCCACGGTCGGCGAGGAGATCCGCGACACCCTGGCCGAAGGAGTACCGTTCCCGAAGCGGTTGGGCACGCCCGAGGACTACGCCAGGCTGGCCCTGGACATCGTCGAGCACGACTACCTCAACGGCGAGGTCATCCGGATGGACGGCGGGCTGCGGATGGGGCCCAAGTAAGGCCCGTTCCTCGCGCGGCGCCAGGCACCGTCGACAGGTCGCGCTGTGGTTCGGCGTCGGGGTGGTTCGGCGTCGGGGTGTTCCGAGGGGAGCCGTCGGAGCGCCCCGTCATCCGCACGTCGCCGTAACGCTGCGGCGACTCCGCCGATGCCGCATGATGCGACCGGCAGCGGATGCGAAGGGATGTGGAATGGCGCACGCTATGAAAGCCGTTCAGTACCGCCGGGTCGGGGATCAACCGGAAGTGGTCGAGGTGGACATCCCCGAGCCCGGCCCCGGCCAGATTCTGCTCAAAGTGGACGCGGCCGGGATGTGCCACTCCGACATAGCCGTGATGAGCTGGCCCGAGGAGAGTTTTCCCTACTCGCTTCCCATGACGTTGGGGCACGAGGGAATCGGAACCGTCAGCGCGCTCGGCCCCGGCACCTACAGCTGCTCCGTGGGCGACCGGATGGCGGTCTACGGCCCGCAGGGCTGCGGCCTCTGCCACATGTGCTCCCAGGGCAAGGAGAACTACTGCGACTACGCGGAGCAGCTGGGCATCCGCCCGCCCGGCCTGGGCGCCCCGGGAGCGATGGCGGAATACATGCTGGTGGACCGGGAACGCCACCTGGTGCCGCTGGGCGATCTGGACCCGGTGGAAGCGGCCCCGCTGACCGACGCGGGCCTGACGCCCTACCACGCGATCAAGAAGTCGCTGCCGAAGCTCGTGGGCGGTTCCAGGGCCGTGGTGATCGGCACCGGCGGCCTCGGCCACGTTGCGGTGCAGCTGCTGCGTGCGCTATCGCCCGCCGAGGTGATCGCGGTGGACGTCAGCGAGCAGAAGCTGGAACTGGCCCACCGGATCGGCGCGCACCGCACCGTGGTCTCCGACGAGTCCGCACCGGACAGGATCCGCGAGCTCACGAACGGCTTCGGCGCCGAGGTGGTGCTCGATTTCGTCGGCAACTCGGCGACCACCGCCATCGCGGCGAAGTGCACCCGCGCCGAGAGCGACCTCACCATGGTCGGCATCGGGGGCGGGACGGTACCGGTCGGCTTCGGCACGACGCCGTTCGAGGTCTCGGTCTCCGCGACGTACTGGGGCAGCCGCTCGGAGCTGATCGAGGTGTTGGAGCTGGCCCGCTCCGGTGCGGTTCGGGTGCACGTGGACTCGTTCGGGCTGGACGAGACCCCCGAGATCTACGAGCGCTTCCATCGGGGTGAGATCCCCGGCAGGGCCGTGATCGTGCCCTGATCACCCGTGCTCGCTCCCTGCGAAAGTCCCCGCTGAAGGCCCCCACGGAAGTCCGGGTCGGACGGCCGCGCCCCGGCCTCGGTGCTCCGGCGAACCCGCTGCCCGAGCGGCGGGTCAGGGCCGGGTTCAGGGAGTCCCGAGCGGTTGCTCCAACGGGTGATCACCTGCCCGGGGGAGGCATGTCCCCGGTGTACGGGATTTCGCGCACCTGCCCCGAGGAGATCCAGCGCCGGATGGCCAGGGTCGCCCTGACGTCGTCCTCGTTGTACTCCAGCAGCCGGTCGCGCTGTTCCGGCTCGGGCGCACCGCCGTCGAAACCGACCGCGTCGCGGTACCAGCGCATCGAGTTCTCCCCACCCGCCTCGGAGTCGCGCCAGGCGAACCCGGCGCTGGGCGCGATGACTTTCAGACTCTTGCCGTTCGGACAGAGGAACTGGTCACGAACCACGGCGAACACGTCCACCCACTCGGAGGAGCCGACGAACTCCCGGACCTCCTCGACGGTCGGGATGCCCGGTTTGCCCGCGAACCGCTGCGCCGAACTCAGCATCCAACGGTTCTCGGCGAGCTCGTTGTAGCAGTAGGCGCGGAAGGTCAGGCCGTGCTCGTGGGCGGCGCGGCGCAACGCGGAGAACCAGGACCAGAACTCGGCGAACGACCTGGCCTCGTCGTCGGAGGGCAGCGGGTCCCAGGTGACGAACCCGCGATAGCCGGGCTCCACGCCGAGCAGTTCGGCCGTGGTGCGGGTCCCGTTGGCCTCGTCCCTCGGATAGGAGAGCAGCGTGCCCCACAGGTAGGCGCCGGAGTCGGCGTAGCTCTCCATGTCCACGTCGATCTCGACGTCGCCCCGGGAGACCTTCACCTCCGAGACCCGTCGAACCAGCGGGAGGTCGCGCAACCAGGCCCTGGCCAGCAGCACAGCGTCGCTCATCCGGTTGGGTGGCAGTGGTTGCTCCCTCGTTGCCCCCACCGGCAACTCCGCCAGCTGGTCCACGGTCGTGACCCCGACCGCACGAAGCCGCACGGCATCGTCGCCGCGCACCACCAGGCTCACGTCCCTGGCGGCACGCAGCTGCTGACCGCAGACCGGCCACCAGGGGCACCCCTTGCACTCCAACACACGCGTGGGCTGGGCCAGTGCCTCGCTTTCCGTCGCGGCGGCCTCGGCGACCGCGATCCGGTCGGCGAACCGCTCGTCGTACTCCGCGAGCACGCTGCGACCGCCCGACCAGCCACGGGATTCGAGATCGTGCCACAGCACGGTCTCGGTGTCGGAGCCGATCGCCCCGCCGAACTTCTTGCCGGTGGGCTGCATCCCGCACGCCTGCAACAGCCGCACCAGGTGAGCCAGCCGGAGTTGGTCCCTGGCCTGCGAACGAGGTTTGCGTCTCGGGTCCCTGGCCGCCGACTCGGGCCTGGGATCGGCCAGCGGGGAGGTCCGCGCACCCTTACCGGGGTCGGTCACCTTGTGGCGGACCACGAGTACGGGCACGTAACCGCCCCGGCTGCGCACCAGCAGATCTACCGAGCCCTGTCTGCCGCCCTCGTTGTCCGAGGGCAGCTGTGCGCCCGAGATGTATCCGACGCCGGAACGCATCGCGGCGAGGGTCGCTCGCTCCCTGTCGAGGACGCTCTCGTCGCCGGGGATCTCGATCCAGTCCGGTGCGAGCTCTCTGCCGAGCCGATCGGCGAGCTCGCGCCGGTGCTCGGCCGCGTCGGCGATTCGCTGTTCCGCGCCCGGGTCGAGCGGAGCGGTCGGCGAGTCGATCATGGTCGGATCGTGGTCGAGATGTACGCGGCGGCGACAGCGTGTCACCACATCGCCGTCCAGTAGCACCTCGGATCCCACGCTTGCAGGGTATGTCCTAACTCCGACGAGCGCGTCCATCACCCCGGTGAGAGATATGACAATCGCCCTTCCGAATTCCGAAAACCCCTGGCAAGCGGAACACACGGACGGCTCACGCGGCGAACGTCACGGCGAGGCGTTCCAACATCCGAAAACAGCGCTCAGCACGTTTTGTGTTCGAGCACTCGCCGCGCTGTAGCAACGAACGGCGGTACTGCCTAGACTGATCGGCGCAGTATCCGTTACGCCGGATCGGTCCGGAGGTGTTCGTCGGTATGACACGCGCACAGCGAACGCGGCACGAGGCCCCGGCAGCGCGTCGGCGCTCCGAGACCCCCAAACCACGACGTTCCCCGGAGGCGGATTCGGGGGGCCACTTCGAGGGGAAGAACCCCAAGACCGTCAAGCAGGAGGTCAAGCTCGCCAAACAGCGGTACAAGGCCGCGAGCAAGGGCGAGGCGGGACGGATCACGCCCGGCAACGCCAGAAAGGCGGTCGGGGTGGCCAGGGTGATCGGACCGGCGTTGGCGCCCTACGCGGCCCAGGCGGCCTCGGCGGCCCGGGAGACCTACGAACGGGCGAGAGCCCGCAGGCTCGGGGTGGCCGTGACGGAGGTGGACCGCTTTTCGGGGCGGGGCGCCGCACTGCACGCCCGGATCGCGGGGGACAGCACGGCCCTGCGGGACCTGCGCGAACGCGAGCAATCGGACCGGGGCGATACGGAGGTGACACGCTTCGTGGACTCGGCGCAGCAACGCCTGTCCGAACTGGCGAGCGCGGTACGCGCGGCGGAGCGGATGCCCGCCGGCAGGCGTCGCTCGGCGCACCGGGCCGTGCGGGGTGAGTTGGGCAGGATCGAGGACGATCTGCTGCGCCGCTTCCGGGTGGAAGGGTGAGTAGGTCTCTCGGTTTGCGTGACCTCGCCTGTGGCGGAACCTCGCGCACGGCGGCGCGGGCTGCGGGCGTGGTCGGAGTACGGCCTGCCGGAGTGATCGGAGTTCGGCGCCGCGTCGAAGGGGCGCGGCGATCTCGCGGGAAATTGACGGCCACGGGACCACATCGCCCCAGGTCGGCGTCAATTTCGCGGGAAATTTACGCTGCCCCTACGAACACAGCTAGCACTCGAAGCTCCTATGGGTCCCGATCGGCCGCGTCGGCTGAGGTGGCCGGGGATTCGGACGACTCGCCGTCCGACGGTTCGCCGTCGTCCTCCGAGATCTCCAGTTCGAAGTTCCCGTCGTGCTGCTCGTGCCCCTTGAGCACGGCCCGTTCCAGCACCTCGGTCCCCTTGTCGGCGCGGAGAGTGAGCGGATCCGCGCGCAGATCCTTCACCAGCGCCACGCACATCACCACCATCACCACGGTGAACGGCAACGCGCCGATGAAGGTCAGGTTCTGGATGCCGCTCAACGCGGTGTCGCCACCGTGCCCGATGACCAGCATCACGGCCGCGACCGCACCGGTGGCCGCACCCCAGAAGATCACGACCCAGCGCGCGGGCTCGATGGAACCGCGCTGCGACAGGGTGCCCATCACCACCGATCCCGCGTCCGCACCGGAGACGAAGAAGATGGCCACCAGGATCATCACCAGTACCGAGGTGATGGTCGACAGCGGGAGCTGCTCCAGCACGTTGAACGTCTGGGCCTCCGCACCGCCTTCCGCGACGGACACGCCGTCCCTGGACAGGCCGATGGCGGCGCCGCCGAATATCGCGAACCAGATCACGCTGACCACGCTGGGAACGAGCAGCACGCCACCCACGAACTGTCGGATGGTCCTCCCCCGACTGATGCGTGCGATGAACATCCCCACGAAGGGCGTCCAGGAGATCCACCAGGCCCAGTAGAAAACGGTCCAGGTGGACAGCCAACGCTGGGTCTCGTCGCCGCCGGTGGCACCGGAACGCGAGGCCATCAGGCCGAAGTCACCGAGGTAGGTACCCAGTGAGGTGGGGATCAGGTTCAGCATGAACACCGTCGGTCCCACCAGGAACACGAACACCGCCAGCAGCGCGGCGAGCACCATGTTGATGTTGGACAGGTACTGGATTCCCCTGGCGATGCCGGACACCGCCGACGCGATGAAGCAGACGGTCAGTACCACGATGATCAGCACCAGTACCGCGGTGCTCGCGCCGTCGATCCAACCCGCCTCGCTGAGGCCGGTGCGGATCTGCAGGGTTCCGATACCGAGTGAGGCGGCGGAGCCGAACAGGGTCGCGAACAGGGCGAGCACGTCGATGAGTTTGCCGAGCGGACCGGAGGCATTGCGTTCACCGAGCAGCGGGGCGAACACGGCGCTGATGAGTTGTTTCCGTCCTTTTCGGAACGCGCTGTAGGCGATGGCGAGACCGGCGACCGCGTAGATGGCCCAAGGGTGCAGCGTCCAGTGGAACAGCGACGTGGCCATGGCGGTTCGAACCGCCTCGTCGGTGGCGCCGGGGGCGACCACATCCGTACCGTCCGGTCCCGGCACGGTGGCCACGGCTCCGGGCGGGGGCGAGACGAAGTGCGAGAGCGGCTCACTGACGCCGTAGAACATCAGCCCGATCCCCATGCCCGCGCTGAACATCATCGCGATCCAGGAAACGGTACGGAACTCGGGTCCCTCGTCGTCGGCACCGAGCGGGATCCGCCCGAACCTGCTCACCGCCAGGTAAAGCGCGAACACGACGAACCCGGTGGATGCCAGTACCAGGCTCCAGCCGAAATTGCCGATCAGCCAGTTCAACGCGCCGCTGGACCAGTCGCCGAGCGATTTCGTGGCGAAGCCGCCCCAGGCCACCAGCGCGAACATGATCAGCGCCACGGTGCCGAACACGATCCGGTCGGTCCCGGATTTTTCGCCCGAGCCCGGTGGCGCGGGGTCGTGTTCGCTGGTTCGGGAGCTGTCCCCGGGACCCGGCTCCCCCGGGCCGAGCCCCTGCTTTTGGAGAGGTGTGTTCGTGGACACGGCGTTCCCCCTACGGTGCTTGTGGTGAGTGACGGAGCCCGTGCCGGCACGGGTGGTGCTCCGATCACGACGATCACTTCGGGTGGTTGCAACGTTTCGCTGCGACGCGACAGCGGACGAACCGGATCGCTCCACGGCGAAAATGTGACCACGAACACATTCGAAACTCCGAAGGGGACCGAGCGAGCGGGATCTCCCACCTCCGGAGCCGACACGCCCGGCGTGTCCGGGTGGCAGCACGAAGAACCGAGGGTTACGCTTCGCCCACGAACGACAACAGAATAGAGCGCGACCTGTCAGTGGAACCGAAATTCGACAAATCCGGACCAAATTTTCCACGATACGAAAAGAAGGTCATGTCGTCGAACGGTTGTTTTCCGTCGGTGAGTTGCCGGAGTTCGGCCGCGCCGATCAAATTCCGGGATCCGGCCGGGTGCGGCAGGCCGACTCGACCGCGAACCAACGGACACAAGAGCCCCGGTGCTCTCCCCGGAGACCGATACGGCACGAGTCGTGCCACCCACGTTCGGTCACGGCGTCCCGCGTCGGGTGGCCCGTTCAACGATAGGGCGACCAGCGCACCGTGAAATCGCGCTCACGCATCGAACGCAACCGACGATAGAACTCTTCCGCGACAGCAGGATTACCGCGAAGATTCGGAAGTACACTCACGGTTATTTTCAGTTCGCGCAGGTCTCGCAATACGGAGAAACCCGACCAGTCGGCGACGTCGAACCCGTAGGCGGCCACGAGCTGCCGATAAGCGAGCGGAGAACGCCCCAGTCGCAGATATCCCACCGCCATCGGCGTGAGATCCCATTCCGGAGGTCCCGCGCACAACGAGTCGAAATCGCACAGCACCGGACCGTTCGGGCCGACGATGACATTGCCGAGATGGGCGTCGCCGTGCACGGTACTGCGGGGGAGGACGAACTCCAGCTCGGAGAGCCGATGCTCGACGTCGTCGCAGTGACGTTTCAGGAAGTCCCGGTCACTGCGGTCGAGTTCGTGCTCGCCCTCGGCGAGGCGGCGTCGGGCATCGGCCATCGGTTGCCAGTGCGGTGCCGAAGGCGGCTCCCCCAGTGCGTGCAGCTCGCGCAGCAGGCTGCCCAGGTCGCCTCCCGTGGGGGCGACCCCGGAGTCGGCGACCTCCTCCCAAAGGGTGGCGATGTGGGATCCGGTCCGAACGGGCTGGGGAACTCCGCGGAACAGCCGCACCGAGTCGATGCCTTGTTCGGCCAACCAGCTCGCGGCCTCGACCACGTTGTCCGCGCGATAGGCCAGCGACGGCGACAGCACGATACGCACCACCACGGGGTGAGCACGCAGTAGGAAAACCCCGTTGTTGACGAACCGCAGCAGCCGCGCGCCGCGATGATCGAGCCCTGCCTCGGCACATATCTCGGCCAGTGCCGTTTCCAGTTCGGGCGGAACCCCGGCACCAGATGCCGAGTTCGGCGGGAAAGTCATGTTTGCCGATGTCATGTTGTGTCTTTTCGATGTGGTCGAACCGGCACCCGCACTCCGGCACCACCGGTGACCGGGATCAAACCGATCGCGCCTCGCGGAAGGTGCGGACCTGTTCGGCGAAATCGCGCGCGTCCGGGTTCATGGTGTGTTTGGCCGCTTCCAGCTGCAAGGGTCGCAGCCGGTCGGGCACCCGCGCGGACTTGACCAGCGAACCGAGTTCCAATGCCTGCCTGCCGACCTTGATGCCCTGCTGGACGTCGCCGGAGCGCATGTGGTTGGTCGCCTGCATTCCCAACATGAACACGTGGCTGCGCTGCATGTCGTCCCCGTACGACTGGTTGCTCTTGAGTGTCTCCGCGACGGCCAACGGTGCGTAGCGCTCCGGGGTGAACTCGGCCAACGCGTCGTAGACCGAACCCGTCATGCCGTGCAGGTCGTTCTGGTCGAAGAACTTCACCCAGTCCGGCTCCTGATTATGCTCGGCCCTGGCGAACTCGTCCTGGGTACGCCCCAACATCTTGCCGACCTGATCGGGGCGGTTGAGCATGCCGTAGGCCCAGCCCTCGTTGGCACACATCACGGCGACCGTCAACGAGGACCCGGAGTCCTGCGCGGCGATCTGTCCCAGCTGGAACAGCTTGAGTGCCTCGTTGGGCTGCTGGTAGTGCAGGTAGACCCGCCCCATGCGGTAAAGCACGTTGGCGGCCAGGCTGTCGTCGTTGGCCTGTTTCGCGAACTGCAGCGCCTTGCCGAAATGGCTCCTGGCGGGATCCATCAACCCCATGTCGAACGAGGTCCACCCCGCCAGGCTGTGCATGTCGGCCAGCGAGACGAACAACCGCTGTTTGACTTGTTCGGTGCAGTCGGCGTGCAGCAACTGCCTGGCCCAGTTCAGCTGGGCCACGACAGCGTCACGGCAAGTCCCCCCGCCGTGACGGTAGTCCAGATCGCGCAGTGCCTTGGTCGCTGCCTGAATCTGTTGAACGTCGGTCATGCCGATACGCGACGGTGCCGGAGTCTGGGCACTGGACATCAGCCAGTCACCCTCCTCCGCACCGAAGACAGAAGCCCCCATGGCAACCGCCGCGGCATGGGTAAGAAACTTCCGACGCTTCACCGTCTCGTCCTCCTCAGCCGGGGAGCCACCGGGTTCCTGTTCGGTGGCTCTCACTGCCTTCGCCCCGTCATAGGCGAGGCCCATGTACCCCCTCGGGACGCCGAGACCATCCGCGATTCGGGCCAGCACGTCATAGGCGATGACCTGCCTGCCCTTGAGGATCTCCGAAACCTCGGACTGCGACTGGCCGGTCGCGGCAGCGATCTGACGCTGCGAGACACCGTGCTTGCGCAACAGCTTGTAGATGTCGCTGATGTCACGATTGGCCAGCGCTTGGCGCATCTCTCGTCCTTCCCAGACCTCGGGTGTAACGAGAGAGCCGTTGGAACCGATGGTGTTCATTTGAAGACCCCTCTAAGCTTCTCGGGCGTCGATCGCAGATTAAGGCTCCGCCCAACAGACGGTGAAGTCGACATCGAAGTGTGGTGATCGGCCGGGCCGAAGTCCGCTGACCGCTCATCGCGCGGTATGTCCGGTCGTCGCCCACCGCCTAGCCAACCGGTGCCGGTTCGTTCCAATCTAGACACCGGCAAGCAACCGAGCACCGAAAGGACATCCGCGAAGTGGATTCCTCCCAGCAGTCCGGCGAACCGGAACCGGTGGGCCCCGTCCCCCGACCGGAACACCGCCACGAGGATTCCGGTGGGACCGCCGGGGCGAATCGACTGCGGGTGCAGTGCCGGGGCGTGGACCACACTCCCCGGACCCTCGAGGTGCTCCCCGATAGGGACAGGGTGGTTCTCGCCGGACCGCCCGGCGCAACCGCGGCGGTGTCGACCGAGCGGGTCGGCCAACTCAGCTCCGCGCTGCGGTTCGCCGCTGATCAGGCGAGAAAGTGACGGTGACGTACGGTGGACGCGATCCTGGGACAGGTTCTGCGCAACGCGGTATGGGAGCGACTCGATGTGCTTTCCGAGCTCGCGAACCGCGCTGATGCGGCGTCCCTGCTGTCCGTAGCGCGCTCCGAGATCCCGCGCCTCACCGCGGGGTGGCGGACGCTGCTGACCGCACACGAACCGGACGAACGAGGCAACTGCCCGGAGTGCTCGACCCGGTTGCGCCAGCGCAAGGCACCCTGTGCGGTGTGGCGCTCGGCCTACGAGCACTTGGTGGCCGGCGGCCTCGCACCCCGTCCCGCACGGCACCTGCGCCCGGCGCAGGCTCTGCGCCGAGCGGCGCCGGTGCCGTAGGACTCGGCGGACTCGGTCACCGGACACCACCTCCCCCGAACTGGTTTCGGACCGAGTCACCGCCGGTTGACCGGTGGTCGGCATGACGTGCCCCCCGACCACGGCTATGCCGACCACCGGTCTCCCCCGTTCCCCGACCGTGTTGTTTCCCGACTGTCCTGTTTAGCCGACAGGACTACGGCATCGGTGGGACGACGCCACGGGGAAAACTTCGGCTTACCCAACAACTCCACAATGCCTCAGAGCGTCACCAGGTGAGAACATGAACACCTTTTCGGGTTGACGATTTCACCGAAAAGATCGTGTTGCCTGCAGACTTCCGCGAGCCGGTACCGACGTTACTCCCCTCCCCCGAACCGGTATCGGCTCGCGGATTCCAACAGCTCCGTCGTTGAGATACTCCGCTGCTCAACATCATCAACGACGACGGAGTCGAACCGGGATTCCGGTACTCGTTTCCCCCCTGGCGAGTACCGGGATCCCGGTTTTCTATGGAGAGACGTGTTGCCCCGGTTTCATAGTCGCTCACTTGGCGGAACCTCTGGCACGGCTCTCGCTGCGGGTGCCCCGACATCGGGTAGCGACCTACACAACGTCGGGGCCGTCCTCGCGAGAGCCGCACCGGAGAACCCGCGGTCGGTACTGCTGCGGGAGTGGCTGGAGCTCGGCCTGCGGGCGTGGTCGGAGTTCGGCTTTGGGGGCACCCCCAGGGCGGCGATTTCGCGGGAAATTGACGGAGCTGGGGCCGGACCGCCCTGCCGAGGGCGGCGATTTCTCGCGAAATCGACGCGGGCGGGGCCGGGTCATTTGCGGCGCAGGCGGGCTCTGTCCCGCAGGGAGCCGTCCAGCAGGGCGCCCGGTGTACGTGTCCCGTGGGAAGGCAGCCGCGCGTACTGCGGTGGAACCATCATCAAGGGCTGGCTCGATCCCAGCAGTGGTGAGAAGGCGGGCACGAACCCCTGGTCGATCAACGAGACCGCGAAGTCCACGGCGACGTACCCCCTGCTGTCGAGCACGCCGGTCCCTTGCCAAGGAAGCAGCCCGGAGCCACCCAGATAAGTGAAACCGCAGCGTCCCTTGGTCACGGCGCTCACGGTGAGCCTCACGCGGGGATCCAACAGCTTCTCATAACCGAGCTCCTCGTCCACCTGCATGGTGGACAGATAACGGATCGCGTTGTGCCAGGCCCGCCGCAGCACCGCGACGCGCGCCTGTCGGAGCTGCGGCGAGAGTCGCGAGTCCTCGAGGTTGTAGACGTCGGCGTAGACCGTCCGGGCCCAACCGAACCGGTCCGTGCCCGTGGGAGTCGGCACGGGCACGGAGTAGACCATGGACATCACCATCTCGCGGAACAGGTAGAGCGAACGCGCCACACTCTCCGCGTCCGGCCCCAGCCGCGCATCCGCCAGATCCCGCACCCGGTCCAGGGTGCGCAGTGGCTGGTCGGTGATGTCGAGCCCGTGCAACGCGCGTTCCAGCGAACCTCGGAAACGTTCGTACATGGCGGGGCGAAGATCGGTCACCTCCCGCCCGAGTCGTTCGGTGGCCAGCGAGTCGATCTCGCGGATGGACACGCAACCGTCTAGCCCCACCATCGAGGCGTACTCGCGCAGTTTGCGGGTGTACGCGGCTGTCACCGAGACCGGTCTGGGGCGGAAGTGCCTGCCGTCGGTGAGGATGTTGAAACGCAGACCGGGCGGGTAGACCCCGCGTGCCGCTCGCTGCAACTCGCGCAGCCGGATCAGCCCACCCAACTCGGCGATGTCGGGTAACGGCCCGCACGCCTTCAGCCGATTCAGCGACTGCTTGATCGGGAAACCCAGCAGCATCACCTCGACCGGCTCGTGGCGCGCCACGAATAGATCCGCGTCGCGGTGCATGTCCGCCAACAGGTAGTTGGAGCGCGAGCCCTTGAGGAACTGCTTCCTGGTGAGCACGTGGTGCAGCGCCCCGACGGTGCGCCGGGTCCGTTCGGCCGGGTCGGCGACCGGCTCGTCGGCCGCGAACTTCACCGTCGCGCCAAGCGCGGTTCGATCCGCGGCACGATCGGCGTCATCGAGCACGGATTCCACCATGGACTCGGTTTCCGCGCGGGTCAGCCGGACCGCCCAGCGCCACGAGCTGCGATTCTCCCGCAACGAGGCTATCTGGAGTTCTTCCAGGGAATGCGTGTTGGAGAGCACGGGCTGGGACCACGCGGCATGCCGCCACGGGGAGGTCTCGAAACTGGAGATCACGGGCACGCCCCGGTCCGGCACGGTCAAGGGTTCGGCGGCACCGTTCTTCCGACCGTCGCGTTGCCTGGGCAGCTCTCCCCGCGGCGAGACCGCGACGGTCAACACTCCGGAGAGCTCGATCTCCTTGGCCGCGGCTTCGGTGTCGAAGATCGCCACGACGTCGGTGTCGCCGAGTTCACGCAACCGACGGACGGTCCATTCGGTCGCGGAACCGGGCTCGGTGAGTGGCACCCGGATCAGCTCGGCCTCGGGGACCCCGGCACGATCCAGTACGACTCGCGCGTGGTCGCAGTGCCGCTCGGATCCCGGGACGCAGAACACCACTCGCCCACCCGCGTCGCGGATGTCCCAGACGAACCTGGGCAGGCCCGCTCCGACCGTGCCGGTGATCGGTGTGTTCAACTCCGCGAGCTCGGCGGTGGGTGGATCCCACACGGATTCGGCGGCGCGGTGGGATTCCCGGCTGCGGAATCGCAGTCCGCCCGTCCCGCCGGGTTCGTCGAGGCCCGGCTCGGAGCGGCGGAGCTCGTACGGGTGATTCCCGGGGTGGGAACCTTCCGACGGGAAGCCTTCCGAGGGGGGACTTTCCGACGAAGCGTTCTCGGGGTGAGGGGGCTCGGTTCCGGCGTTCCCGGGGCGGGAGCGATTCGAGCTTTCCTCGCGCGGTAAGGGGGGCAGGAGCGTGTCGACGTTCGAGCGGTTCCGGAACGGTTCGCTCCCGGCCTGTCCCGGCGGGACCGCGCGCTCCGACACCAACCCGCAGGTTTCCAGATCTATCACCACGGCCGGTTGGCCGAGCTCGCGATTCCACCTGCGCAGCCGGGTGCGCTCCTGCACGGTGCGCAGTACCCGGCGAAGCAGCTCGTCCTGTTCGGCCGGGACGGTGTGCACGAAACCACGCAGCGGATGATTTCCGGAGAGCACATCGGCGCTGCCGGTTTCCAGGTCACGTAGCTCGGCCGAGATCACCTGCCGCATCGCGGCGCGGAACTCACCGCGCCCCGCCCGGTCCCCCTCACCGAACTGGGCCCGCTCGAACGTCGCGGACAGTTCCTGGAGCGTGCGGACCAGTTCGCGCACACCCTCGCGGACCTCGTTCGCTGTGACCTCCCGGGCTTCGCGCACCGCGGTCTCGGGGGTCACCACGAACCGGCCGGTGGCCTGCGTCTCGGGGGAGAGTTCCACGGCGAGGGTTTCCACGCGCGGGATGAGCAGCATTCCCGGTGAGTTCTCCAGTGCGAGCCGGAAGGCCCGCAGCGGCGGCCGGACGAAGTGTTCCAGGAAGTAGCGCGCCGCGCTCTCGCCGCGTTCGAAGCGGTTGCCCACCACCTCCCCCAGCAGGGAGTGCGGCAGCGCCGGACCGCTCCGCAGCAGGGTGGGCAACCGGACGGCTATGGTCCCACCCGGGAAGGCGGGGTGCGGGGGGCTCGGCTCACCCAGTGGAGGCGCAGCATCCTCGGGAGCGCGCGGTTCGGCCGTGGCGCAGTGCATCCGGATTACCGGCTCCTCGGCGAGCATCCCGGCGAACCGGGTCCATGTCGGGCCGGGACGAGAAGCGCCCCCCTCTCCGGAGCCCCCCTGCGGGAACGCTTCCCGGGGGAACGCCTCCCGCTGCTGATCGCCCCGCGTGGATCCGTCCCGCGAGAAGTCGAGGGGGAGGCTGTCGAGTACTTCGGTGAGCAGCGCCAGCCATGCCGGATCACGGCGTCCCCGGGTGAGGCGCAGCCGGATCAGCGTCCGGTAGAGCTCCCGCCAGGTCGGGGCGCTTCCCAGTGAGATCCCACTACCCGCCCGTTTTCCGACCAACCTGACCAGACCGTCGCGACGCGACAGACGCAATCCGTACTCGCCCGCGGCGAGCACGGAATCGGCCCGGGCCACGTCGAGCGGCCACGCCCCGAACGGCGGTACTGTGTTTTCCTCGGGGCCAATCCGGGACCGACCGTCCAACGGGTATCTCCTTGCTCTTCCTCCGGCTGCGGGCGGAGACACCGAGCTCCGCGGTTGGAACCATCCGGCCCGGGGTACCGGACGGAAATGCCGGGGTTGCGGACAGCGATTCGTCTCGGTCAGACAACACCATGCGCCACCCCGAGATCGCGATAGTCAACCATCGAGTAATCGTGCGGGGGGCGACCGACTGGCCGGGCGCCCCGTCTCACGCTTGTGAGCGATCTTTTTCGCCGCCTGTGTGACGAGGTGCATAATCGCGTAACGCGATCCGACTCGGGCGCTGGATCCCGCCGCCGTCGGCACGGTTCGCCGGGCCGGTGGCAGCGGCGATCGTGCGGACGAAGGATCACTGCTCACCCTATCGACTGACACTCTGAAGGACCGCTCAGGAAGCATGATCGCTGTAAGAGCGCGAGACTAGGCAAGCCGTGCCGCTTGTCTGGCCGTTGGCGCCTGCGGCGCGCCTCGGACTCGGTCCGGGAAAACCTGGAGTTCGGATACGATCAAGGAGTCACCTTGCCAACCGAAGTAGCCCCGCTGCGCCGCAAGCCCGTCCAGCAACGCAGCGCCCAACGCGTCGAGCGGATGCTGGAGTCCTGCGCACAGCTCATCGACGAGGTGGGGTACGACGGGCTGACCACGACACTGATAGCCGAACGTGCCGGTGTCGCCGTCGGTTCGCTGTACCAGTTCTTTCCGGACAAACGCGCGGTGGTGCAGGAACTGACACTGCGCAATCTGGATCGCTTCGTGCAGACGGTCTCCGAACGACTGGACCGGATAGAGCTCGTCCACTGGTGGGACGCCGTGGACACGGTCTTCGACGTCTACCTGGGGATGCACCGGGAGATACCCGCGTTCAGCAAGCTGCACTTCGGTGACGTGGTGGATCTGCGGCTGCTGCACGAGACCAAGGACAACAACGCGGTGATCGCGGAGAAGCTCACCAGCCTCATCTCGGATCGTTTCGGGATGCCACCCGGTGAGCTGGAACTGCCGCTGTCGGTCGCGGTGGAGGCAGCCGACGCGGTGCTGCACCTGGCGTTCCGCCGCGCTCCCGAGGGCGACCAGACACTGGTCAACGAGGCGAGGGAGCTGATTCGCGGTTATCTGTCCAGTCGAATCTCGGAGGATCAGCCGAAGGACTTGCCCGCGCCGCGGTAAGTGTCGACGGCACCGAGCCTGCGGTCCGCTCCGGAGTCGAGGGATTCGAGCAGGTGGTACTCGGGAAGCCGCTCGGCCAGCTCGCCTGCCTTGGCGTGCCGGAACCAAACTCGATCACCCGGCCGGAGTCGCCGTGCTCCCGGCCCCACGACGGGGGTTTGTACTTCCCCGGCGCCTTCGGTTCCGGTCAGTCGCAACCCACTGGGCAGGTAAGGGCTGGGAAGCCGGTCCGGCCCCGCGACCCCGGAAGCCGTATAACCACCGGAGAACAGGGTGGCACTACGACGGTCGGGGCGACGTACCACCGGCAGCGCGAACAGCACGGCGGGCAGCGGTTGGAACGCCTCATAGGCGTCGAACAGGGTCGGCCCTATCAGACCCGAGCCCGCCGCCACCTCGGTGACGGCTGATTCGGTGGTCGTCGTCTCCAGGCTGCCGGTTCCACCTCCGTTGACGAATTCCAGCGAGCAGAGCTCACCGACGGCCTCGGCAACCGCCGCACGACGGCGGCCGAGTTCCACGGCCGAGCCTCGCCGCACCCAACGGACGGCAGCCGCGCGTAGCGGCTGCCCGGGTGGGGCGTCACCTATTCCCGCTATCTGTCCTTCGTAGACCAGCATGCCGACGAGCCGGAAGGCTTCCCGGCGCAGGATCTCCCGCGTCAGCTCGCGTGCCTGTCGCGGCGAACGCACCGGCGAGCGCAACGGGCCGAGGTGCAGCCGCTCGACGAGCTTCGAACCGACCCCGGGAACGCGGGACACCGGCGAGCCTTCCAGGGGGCGCCAAGCAGCGTCGATCTCCATGCAGATCCGCACTCGCTCGACGGCGCCGGAGATCGCCCGCTCGATCAGGTCGAGCTGCTCGACGGAATCGACGGTGATCGTGACCGCTGCGGCGGCACCCGGATCGGCGGCCAGTTCCGCCAGGGCCGCGCGGTCGACCGTGGGGTAGGCGACCAGCAGGTCGTCGGAGATTCCCAGCCGGTACAGCCAGAGCGCCTCGGGCAGGGTGTAGCACATCAGCCCCGCGAAGCCCGGTGAGCGCAGCGCGCGGCGGATCAGCTCGGGGCAGCGCAGCGACTTCGTGGCCAGGCGGATCGGCTTGCCCGCGGCGCGTCTCGCGAGTTCGGCGGCATTGCGGTCGAACGCGTCCAGATCCGCCACGCCAAAGGGTGGTTCCAGCTCGGCGGTCACGGCGTCCAGCCGTGTCGCGGAGCCGGCGATGGTGGGTGCTGCCGACGGGGTCACGTATTTCAAGGTAAGCCCGCACCCCTTGTTACGCGAGAGATATTCACATAATTTTCCGGGAATCGGCGGCGGAAGGACGATGCGGTCATGACGATTACCCGAACCACGTGGTCGAACTGGGCGAGCACGGTGGTCGCGCCCGAGATCCGAACCGCCCGCCCACGCGACCGGGCCGACCTGGTCAACACCGTCACCGAGGCACGTGCCGCGGGCCACGGGGTCCGCCCCCTGGGGTCCGGCCACTCGTTCAGCGAAATCGCCGCGCCGCTGCCGCCCGGTGAGCGTACCGAGGTCGTGGCACTGGATCTGTCGGAATGGACCGGGATCACCGACGTGGCCCCCGATCGGAGGACGGTCACGGTTCGCGGCGGCACGCCGCTGCACCTGCTCAACGAACTGCTGGACCGGCTGGGACTGGCACTGCCCAACCTCGGCGACATCGACCGGCAGACCGTGGCGGGCGCGATATCCACCGGTACCCACGGCACCGGGGCGAACCTGGGCGGGCTGGCCACCCAGGTGGCGGCGCTGGAACTGGTGACCGCCGACGGCTCGACGCTGCGCTGCTCCCCCACCGAGAACCCCGAGGTGTTCGACGCCGCCCGAGTCGGTCTCGGCGCGCTGGGGATTATCAGCACGGTGACGCTGCGCTGCGTCCCGGCGTTCGCGCTGGCCGCCGAGGAGCACCCCCAACGGCTCGACGATGTGTTGGCCGAACTCGAGCGATACGCCGCCGAGAACGACCACGTCGAGTTCTACTGGTTCCCGCACAGCACGCACACCCTGGTCAAACGCAACAACAGGATGTCCGAGCACGAACGGCCCCGACCGTTGCACCCGGTGCGGTCCTGGCTGGAGTACCGCGTGTTGGAGAACGGGCTGTTCGGCCTCGCGTGCGAGCTCGGCAGGCGCCGCCCCGCCCTGGTGAAGCGGCTGAACCGGATCTGCGGCGCCACCTGGTCGGGGCGCTCCTACGGCGACACCTCGCACCGGGTGTTCGTGACCAGCCGGACCGTTCGGTTCGTGGAGTCGGAGTACGCGATCCCGCGCGAGCGGCTACCGGAGGTGATCGAGCGACTGCGGGGTGCCGTGGCGCGGCTGCGCCATCCGGTGATGTTCCCCGTCGAGGTGCGGGTGGCCGAGGCGGACGACATCTGGCTATCCACCGCACACGGGCGCGAGACCGCCTACGTCGCGATCCACCAGTACAAGGGGATGCCGTACCGCGAGTGGTTCGACGCCTTCGAGGGAATCGTGCGGGAGTTCGGCGGCAGGCCGCACTGGGGCAAGATGCACGGGCTCGGCGTCGAGGAGCTGCGCGGCAGCTATCCACGGTTCGACGACTTCCTGCGGGTGCGGGACCGGCTGGACCCGGACCGGCTGTTCGGCAACCCCTACCTGACCCGCGTCCTGGGCAGCTGACCGGACTTCCCCGGCCCGGCCGTCATCCGCAGCGTACCCGGGGCGGCGGCGCGGCCCCGTTGGCGTCAATTGCCCACGAAATCGCCGGGTAAGTGGGTTGGTGCGGGTCCCGGGTGCCGTCAATTTCCCACGAAATCGCCGGGTAAGTGGGTTGGTGCGGGTCCCGGGTGCCGTCAATTTCCCACGAAATCGCCGCCCCGCTGCAACGCAGGCCGCACTCCGACCACCCTCGCGGTCGGCACCGCCGCGGGTTCTCCCATGCGGCTCTCGCGAGGACGCCGGAGACGTTGGGTAGGTCGCTACCCGATGTCGGGCCTGTCCGGAGCGAGAGCCGTGCGAGAGGTTCCGCCAAGCGGCCACCCTGGCAACCGGACGAGGCTCAGGCTCTACGGAGGTGTTCGAGCATCTCCTCCAGTTTGGCGGTGACCTTGCGCGGGTCGGCGGGCGCCACGGTGAACCACTCGCGCCCGTCGCTTCCCGTGCTCTGCTGGGTCATGTAGCAGCCCTGCTCGGTGCGGAAGAGCTGCAGGCCGTTCGGCAGCTTGTGCGTCCGGTTGACCCTGCGGTCGTGGCGGCGGGCCGTGATGACCACCTCGGTGCTGCGCGGCGTGCTCATGACGTTGCCGAGTACCCGCGCGTCGTTCTGCCGAATGCCGACGGACGCGAGCGCGCTCATGGCGTTGCCGGAGGGGTCGGACTTCATCCGTTGGCCCACCTGTTTGAGCAGCTCGGTGGGCACGCTGGCCGAGCCGCCGGAGATCGGTTTCAGCTCGCCGAGCAGTTTGACGGCGTTACCGCCGAGTCCGCCGTACTCCTGCCGGTCGAGCAGGATGTTCTCCGCCGAGCCGGAGTCGGGTGCGTCGGCCTGGTAGGCGCGCAGCGTGCCGCGGTCCTGCTCTGCCAGCACCGCGTTGAAGCTCTCCCGGTCGTCGCGCACCGCCATGCCGAGCGCCAACGGCGGATAGGCGAGCAGGTGCCAGGCGTCATCGAGGAAGGGGTGTACCTCATCGGTCCGAATCAACCCCTGCCGTTGCAGCTCGGCGCGGCCCTCTTCCGGGATCCGTACCCGTTCATCCTCGTCGAGCCGCACCGACAACATGCCCACCCGCAGCAGCGGGTGGATCATCAGGTCGTAACGCTCACACAGGTAGATGGCGGCCGCTGGGCCGACAGAGATCTGGTTCCGCACCGTCATTTCCGTTGTTTCAGCCGAGCCACGCGTCGTGCGTCAGCGGGCACGTGGCGGAGGGAACTCGCGTGGCGACCGGCAGGGGTCCTGTGGCATGGCCGGTGGAACTTGTCCAGCGGGGCGTACCCGGTTGAGCGTGCCCGCCCCGGGCACCACGCGAGTGTTCGCCTCGGTACCGATTGGAGGGCCGCCCCGGTGTCGGTGTGGGACGGCCCGTTGTCTCGTTTCGGGGTTAGCCGGTCACCGGCCTTGTTCGTAGGGGGTTTCGCCCAGCACCGGCGGGGCCACCCGCTGCATGTCGTTGGTGAACACGTCCTCGTCCTCGACCAGCCAACTCGGACGATCGTGCTCCTCCTCGTCACCACCATCGCCCTGGCGGGCACCGACACCACCCATCGGTGCACCACGACCACCAGCGGCAGCGTTCGCCCCGTTCGCCCCCGACACGGTCGAGCCACCACCGCGCGGACCATAAGAACCCGTGCCGGAACGACCACCAGCAGCCGGTTCACCCGCACCGGTGCCACCCGCGTAACCACCACGGGCACCACCCAGGCCACCAGCACCACCGGCACGACCGCCGCCGAGACCACCCGCACCACCGCGAGCCCCCGACCCGGAACCGCCGGACACCCCGGGCGGGCCGTTCGGAGCAGGCGCCCACCGGCCGTTGTACGGATTCTGCCGCTGCCAACCGCCGTCCGGCCCCTGTCGGTAGACCGTGCCGTCCGACCCACGCACCGCCCCCGGCGGAAGCGAACCGCTACCCGCGGAACCACCTCCCGAGGGGTTCACCCACGCCGACCCCGAACCAGCGGGCTGCGAGATGGAGGAACCACCAGCCACACCGGAACCACCCGCAGGTGCGTAGGAACCACCACCGGCCGCACCCGTTCCGACCGAGCCGCCGGAGCCCGCGGTCCACGCCGACGATGAGGCGGCAGGCGCCGAGTAGCCCGACCCCCCACTGCCCACACTGTTGTCGAACGTGCTGCCCGCCATCGCGCCGCCCGCACTACCGCCGTAGCCGGCCTGCCGCGACGCGTCGGTATTGGAATCCTCCGGCGGCTTGAACTCCGGCAGGCCCTGCGTGGCGGCCGTGGTCTGCTCCGTGTACCGACCCATCACACTATTGGCCTCGGCATTGGTGGCCCGATAACGCTCCTGCTTCTCCTCGTAATCACTGGTCCACCCCATCAGCGGAAGATCACTCACTCCACTGTCATCCGCCCAATTCTTCTCAGGCGGTTCCATCTGGGCGGGACGGCCATCCGAGAGTTTGCCACCCTCAGCCGGAAGATCCTGGAAAGTCTTGCGCTGCGTGCCCGCCTGATCGTCCAACGATTTCTGGACGGTTTCGCAGAAACCGGCCGCGTTGTCGACGACCGGCTTGACCGCTGCCACCGAGGCCTTGGCGATCTCGGCCGCACGCCCCTCGTGAGCCTCTTCGGCCTTACCCAGCGCCGAGTTGACGGTTTGGATGATGCTCCGGAATTTCGAGGCAGCGATCTCCAGCGAACTCGCCCCCTGGCTCGTCGGTGAAGGGAGCTGGGTCGCGTCAGGTGTTCCGGCCATATTGGCCCGGATGTCCTTCGCCTGACTCGCGTAACACATTATCGGAACAGTAGGACTTGAAGACATTACCCCCACCTTCTCACTTCGCCGCAGGCCACGACGGCAACGACAGCTTCAAAGCCTTCCGCGACAAATCACACGGGTTCACCTTGCCGACATCATCAGGAGAAATATCTGTGGACGACATAACTACCTGATTTGCACTCGCGGCCATGTACATCGCGCAATCAGCACTATTATCTGGATCTTCGGTATTTGCCACAACGGCAGGATACCCAGAAACGTCCAGCTTCTCAAAATACCCGTAAGTCGACTTGTTGTCGTAGTACTGCTGAATAGATCGGTCCGAAAAAGCGGTCAAGGAAACCGTAGTAAAAGAGTTCTCGACATTTTCCCACCGACATATATCAGGGAGGCTCGGCTTGAGATCGTTCGGAATACTTTCTCCGTCAGCTTCCATGTCCAGTGTGGTCCTCGCGTCATTGGACAGTAATTCACATGGATCGAGAGCGATGGCATCCTTCGGATTATCTATCTCGATTCCGGACTGTGAAGCCGACGAAGTAACACTACCAGTAGTTGTTTCTGCCGAAGACCCATTCTGCCCCGTGGAGTCAGCAGAACATGCGGCGAGCACTGTAGTCAGCAGGAGACCACCCACAACCACAACGCCACGCCGTGCCCTAGCAATGAAGGTATCCACGATACTCAGCTCTGCCTCTCGGTATCCCGCTGCGCAACCGAAGCATTGTCTTCGGCCAAGCCGTACTCCCGCAGCAGGGCCTCGTAAGCGACTATCTTTTCGTCCAACTTCTTACGAATATCTTCGGCAGCGGCACGAAGCGAACCTTCTGGCCCATTCATACGCTTCTGGAACACCTCACGCGCGCTTCCGGTAGTGTCGTCGTAAGCGGTCAACTCACCGGGCTCAATCGACTCCGACTGATCAGAGATATTTTTTGCCTCGTCCCGCGCTTTTCGTAGCTCTTCGACTGCTGCTCGCAGCTTCTCGTAGTCGACGCCGAAGCCGTCCTGCTGACTCACGTCCGCTTCCCCCCTGGTCCCCTGGCCATGATCCGAAACCGAGCCACATCCTGCCGGACCAGCGCACGCCACGTCAGCAGAACAGACCCACTATCACTATGACGACCGACACTCTAACGTGTTCCGGAAAACACACTGCGATCACTCGAACGGCCCAGTCCACCCGCAGTGATCCCTCGTACGAGTAAGAGCTACCGCCACTACTCACCCACTCGCATGACCTTCGACCACGTTCCCACCCCAGCACCGGCTCACCGCCTAGCCCGCTGTAGAGTCAGCGGTAGCTCATCGATCGATTACGAGCAGCAACGAGTCTCATGCATTTCTGGTCGAATTCTCCTGGTCAGCAATCAGTTCGCGAAAGCAAACGGCAGACCAAGGCAGCATTCGAATACACTTCGTGACGGTTCACCGATACTGTCCACCACCAGTGGCGAGATCGACAAAAAGACCGTCCAAATCGCAAGCCGGCGGCTGCCCAACCTCCAGGGCGAGGCGAGGACGGCAGTTACCGAGGCGGCGCCTGTTTCGAAGACTTCCAGGGCAACATTCGGTCTTCGGACAAACCGTTACTGGAAAGTTACCCGAGGTTATTCTCTCGTCTCAGGTTTCACGGTTCGAGAAGAGCCACCTCGGCACTACCTGACAACAGCTACCGGCGACATCATTGCTCTCCCGAAAACCACCCCGCCACCATTTCTCCGAGAACCGAATTCAGTGAAATTCGAAGAAAGTGCGACCTCAGTTCTTTGCCGCGTCGCGCTCGGAATCCTCTACTCCCACCCCGGTTGTGTCGTCATCGGGCTCCCAGCGCAGTAGATCGCCAGGCTGGCAGGCAAGGGCTTCACACAGTGCCTCCAGCGTTGCCAACCGCACAGCCTTGGCACGACCGTTCTTGAGCACCGCCAAGTTGGCAGGCGTGATGCCGACGCGATCAGCGAGTTCCCCCACCGACATTTTTCGCTTCGCCAGCATCACATCGATATCGACCACGATCGGCACTCAGATCACCTCATTCAGCTCGGCCCGCAGCTGTGCCGCTTCGAAGTCGCGGGAGATAGCCTGCGCGAGCAGCATCCGCAACACCAGCACAATAAGGGCGACCCCCAGCAAAGCAACGACGATCCCGCACACGAGGAGCACGATTCCCGGTGCGACGGCGTCGCCCGATATGCGGTGGTTGGCCGTTGTCATGAGAGCCGCGAGCGCGAACACCAGGAAAGCAGCGGCGACGAACGCACCGATGATGGCGTGAACGTATCGGAACGCGGCACGGGAGAACACGGTCCCCCTTCGAGCCATCGTCACCAACCGCCACGTGCAGACGAGCACAGCCTGGACAGTGATAACTCCGAGGAGCAGGATCACGAGGACGGGCACACGCAGCAACGCCAGCCTCGGGTTCATCCCCTCCATGTCGATCGCCAGTAGCGGGATCAGCACTGCCTGAACGAACAGCGATCCAGCGAGCAGCACCGCGAGCACAGCACGCAGCGCGTGCACGGTCACATTCCCCATCATCACCCCTCTGATCGTGTAACGATGCAAATCTATCGAAAAACGATAGACATGGCAACGGAGGTCGCATCGGCCCCACCGCGGTGCGGGGCCGCTAGCCGGTGATCACTGCCCCAACCGCACTGGTCCTGGCTGACGTCTTCGTCTACCAACGCCCCGCCAGTGGTCTCGTGCGGTTGTGCCGAGGGGTGGCGTGTACCGCGCCGGAGCTTCGTGAATTTCTTGGGAAATTGACACCCCGGCCCGGCCACGGCGTGAGCGGCGTCCGCTCGGAGTCAGCCCCGGTCGTAGTTACCGGTCTTGAGGCGCTCCACGAACCCGGCCCAGGCTGCGGGGTGACGGTGAGAGTGCCGCCAGCACGGTCCTTGGTGTCGCGAATACCCACGGCGCGGCTGGATAAGGCGACTTCGACGCAGTTGGTCTTCTGATGCGAGCGACTGGACTTTCGCCAGGTTTCGTTGCTGGGAATCATTGGTAGCTCTCCATGTACGTGGCGTACTGCTCGATGATCTCTCGTGATCCGGCAGCGGGATGGGCCAGTTCGTCCAGGGCGGTAACGGCCTCTCGGTAGGTCGCGACATCACGCATACCGTAGAGAAAAGCGGCAGAACTGTAGTGCTCCAGATGGACGATCGGAGCCGCTTCGGGGAACTCATAAAGCACGAACGGCCCGGCATGTGCAGGATGGACGATCTGCTGTCGGTTCGGAAGCACTCGGCTCGTAATGTTCGGTTCGTCATCCATTTTGCGCAGATGACGAAGCTGCTCGGCCATGACCGGACGACCACCGGTGGGTTGCAGCAGAGCCTCCTCGGAGACGATGGCCGTCAGATGAGGTCCGTCCGCCCTTGTGATCGTGTCGCGCCTGCCGAGGCGCAGCATGACCCGCGAACGCGAGAAGGGCCGACACCGCACCCCGCGATGTCGGCCCTCGCCGATGTGTCAGTCAGTAACAGCGCGCGGCGGTCCTCGCTTCTCCCCGCCTCGAAACCGACACCGGGCCCGCGCCGGACTCCGCAAAAGAACCCGGGGCTGCTCGTATCGCGCGTGGATCCCCACGGGATCCCGCGAATCGCCTACGAGCGCCGGACGTCCGGCAAGCGATCTTCCAACCACGGTGTCGGATGGTTTCGACCGCGCACATTCGACAGCGCACTAGCCGAAACCGGTCGTCGGATCTCAGTTGTGCGAAGGCGCGGGAGTCTCGGAAGCCAGCAGCTGATCGTAGACCACTTCGTTGACCCAGCGGGAAACGGCGGTCTGCTCCGCGGGGGCGCTGTCCGCGAACGACCTGCCCTCCAGCTCCACGCGGATGCTGTTCTCGTCGGCGCTGAGCACCGCCACCCCGAACTGCCTGGCCCTGATCAGGCAGGTCGAGACGAAACCGTCGCGGTCGCTGACGCTGCGTGGGACCACGATCGCCGCGTTGGTGAAGCGCGCGAAGGGCACCACGGCGGTCAGCGCGGTACGCCAGTGCCGCGCCGGGGCGAGCACCCCGGACAGCCGCGCGGCGGCGGGCGGCACCCGGTCACTCATTTCCGGCCAGACCCAGGTGGCGATCTCCGTGCGGTCCAGCACCGGTGCACTGCCGACACAGACGCGCTCGGCGTGCGCGTCCGGAACCAGCTCGGCGACCGGGACGACACGCCGTCCCAGCAGTCGCAATGCGGGCAGCACGCTGCCCGTCCAGTCGAGGGGCCCGACGGCGAGATCGGCGAGCTCCTCCACGGAGCCCGGCAGGTCACGCGTGTCGGTGAGCCCGGTCGAACAGATTCGGATCCCGTTGTCCCCGCGATTGTCTCTCGCGGCGTATTCAGGCGTCGCGGTCAATTTTCCCGCCTCCAAGGGTGATTGCGCGAAACCAGTGGCCGAGGCGGGCGGAACCGTCGGAACGGCTCCGGCGCCGCGTGCTCGGCAGCTGCACGTGCACCCGACTAGAACAGCCACAAGGGGGGTCTATGCGCTCACCTCGGGTTCGCTGCGACAGACGGCCAGCAGACGTCGGTGACCGGTAGCTGAATGGTTCGGGAAATTCGGCCCGGCTTGACCGCCATTCGGGTGAGTAAGCGGTGAACCGCCACCCGACACCTCTCGCTGATTTTCACCAACCGGGTGAACGGCTGACATAATTCGGCCACAGCGGGGCGGATTCCCACAACCACCCGCACTCGAGAGACCTCAACTACCTCGGCGGCACCCAGCGGAGCCGGGGAGGCCCGACCTCGGGCCTCCCCGGAGCGAGAGCCGAGGGGATGTCCCGCCGAGCGATCATCGCAGCAACCCGGCCGGAAAACCTCGATCACTCCACCCCGGCCGTCGTCCGGTTCATCTCGGCCAAACGGTCCCCGATCGACCCGGCGCTCCGGGAGAGTGGGCGGACCAGTTTGGCGACCTCGGCCCGCGCGCTGTCGACCACCAGCCCCAGCGCGGCCATCACCTCGCCCTCGGAAAGCACGGGTACGGCCACCGAGCAGGAACCCAGCGTCATCTCCTCGGTGGTCCACGCGAAACCGCGCCGTTGGATGCCGCCGAGCTCCCGAACCAGCCTGCCCGGCTCGACGATCGTGTAAGGGGTGTGGCGGGAGAGGTGGTGGGCGCAGTACTCCTGTACTTCCTCCCGCGAAGCGTGCGCCAGCAGCACCTTGCCCACACCGGTGGTGTGCAGCGGCAGCCTGCCGCCGCTGCGGGAGATGATCGGGGTGGAGCGCCTGCCGGTGAGCTTCTCGACGTAGACGGCCTGCAGCCCGTCGCGCACCGCCAGCTGCACGTTGGCGCCGGTCTGCTCGTGCAGCTGCTGCATGTAGGGCATCGCCACGCCGCGCAGCCCGGTGTGCACCGGAGCGAGCAGCCCGAGCTCCCACAGTCGCAACCCGATCGCGTAGCGCCCGGCGGCGTCGCGCTGCAACGCGCCCCAGTTCTCCAGCTCCCCCACCAGGCGGTGTGCGGTGGCCAGCGGGATCTCGGCCCGGTGGGAGATCTCGGTCAGCGACAGCCTGTCGGCGTCCGGACCGAAAGCGGTGAGTACGCTCAGCGCGCGCTCGGTCACCGAACGACCGGACTGCCTGCTGTTGCCCGCCATCGACCTCTCCCGAATCCTCGGCGTCGGGGTAACCCGGCCGCGGCACGCGCTCGCCGCGTGGCGAAAATCTGCCACGTACCGGTCCTCACCCGGAAAGATACTGGGAAGGTGAAACGGCACACACAGCGGATTCGGTGATCAGCCCACCGATCGCTCACCCGAACGGCGCATCGCCGGTTCCGCACCGATGCGCAGTGGCCTGCCCGCACCGAGCGCGGCCAGCGCGCCGCACAGGCACACCGCCAGCAGCAGCCACATCGACAACGTCCAACCGCCACTGATCTGGTGCAGCAACCCGACGAGCAGCGGTCCGGTCGCCGCGACCAGGTAGCCCACCGCCTGGGCCATCGCCGAGAGCCGGGACGCCACAGCGGCGTCCGCGGCACGCAGCCCGATCACGCTCAGCGCCAGGCCGAACAGCGCGCCCATTCCGAAGCCGAGCACCACAGCGGCCGCCCACATCCAGGAAAGCGGCGCCAGGAAGACCCCGAGCAGTCCCAGCGCCGAGACTGCCAGCAGCGACACCCCGAGCCATCGCTGGTCGGCGCGTCTGCCCGCCAGCAGCGGCAGTGCCATGGCGCCGAGCGCCTGCACCAGCGTGGACACCGAGAGCACCAGTCCAGCGGCGGTGGCGGCCATCCCGCGGTCCTGGGCGATGGTCGGCAGCCAGCCGAACACCACGTAGGCCAGCAGCGACTGCAGCCCCATGAACGCGGTCACCTGCCAGGCCAGCGGGCTGCGCAGCAGTCGCGCGGCCGAAACACCGGAACCGGGGGCGACCGCGCGACCACGCCGCAGGAACGGCAGCCACACGAGACCGGCCAGTAGGGCGAGCCCCACCAGCCCGATCAGCGGCACCCGCCAGGAGCCACCGGCGGCACGCATCAGCGGCACCGCCAGCGCCGCGGCGAGGCTGCTGCCGAGCGTGAGGAACACGGTGTAGAGCGAGGTCACCAGCGTCACGCTGCCGGGGTACTCCCGCTTGATCAGCGCGGGGAGCGTGACGTTGGCGATTCCGACGGCCGCGCCGACCACGATGGTGCCGCCGAACAGCGTCACCGTACTCGGCCCCGCGCGGAGCAGGCTGCCCAGCACCAGCAGCGGCAGGCAGACCGCGACCACACCCTCGTCGCCCCACCGCCGGCGGATGGAGGTCGCCGCGAGCGCGAACACGCCGAGGCAGACCACCGGCAGGGTCGGCAGCAGGCCCGCGACACCGGTGGAAAGCTCCAGATCTCCCGCGATGTCCGGCAGCAGCGCACCCGCCGCCGTGAACGGCGGGCGCAGGTTCAGCGCCAGCGCCGCGATCGCCACCAGCAGCCACAACGAACGCTTTCGCACCGTTACCACCGCCCTCCGACTCGGCGTGCTCCCGACAGCGGTCGCGAGTCGGGCGCCGGGATCGCTTCCCTCGGCTCGGGGACTCGCCGGAACGGCGGAGTCCCGCGTGGTGCCGTCAAGCCACGGAAGGTCCCGGAACGGGGTCGTCCGGCGGGCTCGACGCCGAGCATCGCCGTGTCGCCACGGCCGGGGATCGAAACTGCCACTCCCACACGAAATCATGAATTCGGTCCCGATGGAGAGCCTTCCGGCTCGTGATACGACGCACCGGGCCGCTCGCCGGAAGATCGCTCGTGAAGCGGTAGGTCACGAGAACGTGGCCTCGTGGGACCGTCCGCCGCCCGAGGTGGTCAAGGGCTCCGCTGGGACCGATCCTCGGCCGGACCGGCGGCGGGCTGCTCCTCGTCCCCCTCGGTGAGGGGTCGGTTGGGCGGCGCCGGTGGCGGGTCCTTGGTCAGCACAGCGGCCATGACGACCGCTAGGGGCAGCAGGCACAGCACGAGCAGCACGGGGCGGTAGGACACGGTCATCGAACGCCCGATCGCCAGCAGCGGCGGCCCGAAGGCGGAGGCTCCGACGGTGACGGAGTGGACCACCCCACGGATGGAGCCGATGTGGCGCAGCCCGAAGCAGCGTGGGAAGGCCACGGCTTCCAGGGTGCGGATGCCGTTGGTGCACACGCCGAGCGCGAGGCCGTAGGCGAAGGCGGTCCAACCGGGATGGACCCATCCGGCACCGAGCGTGGCCACGGCCAGCACGGTCATGGTGGCGACGATGAGCACGCGGTCGGCCACGTAATCAGCGAGCCAGCCGAGCAGGAAACTGGCGGCGAGTCCGGCCAGCGTCTGGGGGATGAACACGGCGGCGGCCTGCGCGGCGCTCAGCCCCCGCTCGCCGAGCAGCGAGACCTGGTGGAAGGTCAGCGCGGTGGCCACGAGGCTGCACACCCCGACACCGCTCGCGACGACCCAGAACATGCCGGTGCGCATCGCCTCGGGCAGGGTCCAATCCACCGTAGGGCCGTTACGGCGTCCGGCGCCGCCGGAAACGGGTTCCCGCTGGTGCTCCTCGGGGCGGGGTGGGGTGCGCGGCAGGACGAGCAGCGCGGCGGGGACGACCAGCGCGAGGACGACCACCCCTTCCAGGGCCCAGACCTCGCGCCATCCCAGCTCGGAAACGAGGCGTTCGAGCAGCACCGGCACCAGGGAGATGCCCGCCGTGCCGATGGCCGAGGTGAGGCCCATCGCGAAGCCGCGGCGGCGATGCACGTAGATGGCCACGGTGGTGGTGGCCACCAGGTTGAGCGCTCCCTGGCCGCCGACCCGGATTCCGATGAAGGCCGCGGTCAGGCCGATGATGCCGGATACGGTGGACGCGGCGAGCAGGATGATTCCGAAGCAGGCACCGATGGCGGCCATGATCGTGCGGGGGCCGAAGCGGTCGATGACGCGTCCCAGCAGCGGCATGACGAGCGCGCCGGAGATAGAACCCGCCATGTAGGCGGTCGAGACCACGGTGCGGGAGAGTCCCAGTGACTCGATGATCGGATCGACGAAGACCGACACGGCCGGGGTTTGTCCCGGGGCGGTCAGCGCCAGGGCCGTCGCGGTGGGAACGACCACGCGGGACAGCCGGGGTTCGGTCGTTGTCCCGGTGTCCGCCGCTGCCGTGGCTTTCGCCGCTTCGGTACTGTTTCCGGAGCCGTCTGAAGTGGACACTGAGCGGGTTCCTCGGTCGACTCGTGGTGGTCGTTCGGAAGCGACGGTATCGGACGGAAACCGGAGACTCCGTCGAAGGAGAGGGGATCACTCCGCGTCGGCGACCAGGTGGCGCAGATCCAGGTCGGGGTTCAGCCGCACGAGGGAGCGCAGCGCGATGTTGTCGGTGAACACGGCCAGGGTGACACCGTCACGACGTTCCAGGACCTCGCTGTTGTGGGTCCGCAGTGCGGCGCTCTGGTTCCGGTCGCCGACCAGGCGCACCACCTGGTAGGGCAGCCGTTCCAGCTTGATCGGCGCGCGGAACTCGGACTCCATCCGTTGCGTGACGACGTCGAACTGCATCGGCCCGACCGCCGCCAGCACCGGAGCACCCCCGCCACGGGTCTCGGAGTGCAACACCTGAATGACGCCCTCCTGTGCCAGCTGTTCGACACCGCGACGGAACTGCTTCGCCCGGCCGGGATCACTCGTGCGGGCCACCGCGAAGTGCTCGGGGGCGAAACTGGGGATCCCGGGGAACTCGACGGCGGGTTTGCCCTCGTACAGCGTGTCCCCCACCCCGAGCGCGGCGGCGTTGACCAGGCCGACGACGTCGCCGGGATAAGCGGTCTCGACGGTGTCGCGCTGTTGCCCGAACATGTGCTGGGCGTACTTGGTGGCGAAGGGTTTCTTCGTCGCGGCGTGGGTGGCGACCATGCCGCGCTCGAACTCGCCGGAGCACACTCGGGCGAACGCCACCCGGTCCCGGTGGGCGGGGTCCATGCCGGTCTGCACTTTGAACACGAACGCCGAGAACGGTGCGTCGAGCGCTCGGGGGGTTCCTCGCGTGTCCGGCCGGGCGGTGGGCTCGGGTGCCAACCGCACCAACAGGTCGAGCAGCTGCCCGACCCCGAAGTTGCGTACCGCCGAACCGAACAGCACCGGGGTGGCCACGGCCGCCCGGAACGCCTCGGTGTCGAGGTCACCGCCGGACTCCCTCAGCAGCTCGGACTCCTCGACGGCCCTGTCCCACTCCGCACCGATCTCCGAGGAGGCCTCCTCGGCGGTCAGGCGGTTCTCCCGCGCGAGGTGGGCGCCGCCGTCGGAGCGTTCGTAACCGACGAACTCCCCGGACTCGCGGTCGAGCACGCCCCGGAAGTGCCCGGCCTCCCCCACGGGCCAGGTCAACGGCATCGGTTGGAGCCCGATCCGTTCGCTGATCTCGTCGCACAACTGGAGCGCCTCGCGCCCGGGACGGTCCCACTTGTTGATGAAGGTGATCACCGGGATGTCGCGGTGGCGGCAGACGTCGAACAGTTTCAGCGTCTGCGGTTCCAGGCCCTTGGCGGCGTCCAGCAGCATCACCGCCGAGTCCACCGCCGCCAGCACCCGATAGGTGTCCTCGGAGAAGTCGGCGTGGCCCGGCGTGTCCAGCAGGTTTATGACGCAGTCGTCGTACTCGAACTGCAGTGCCGCCGAGGTGATCGAGATACCTCGTGCCTGTTCCATGTCCAACCAGTCCGAGACGACCCCGCGACGACCGGCCTTGCCATGTACCGCACCGGCCTCCGAGATCACCTTCGCGTGCAGCGCGAGTGCCTCGGTCAGGGTCGACTTTCCCGCGTCCGGGTGGCTGATCACCGCGAAGGTGCGGCGCCGCGCCGCCTCCCCCGAGGGGTCCGCGTGCTGGGTCCGAGGGGCCGTGCTCAATCTGTCTCCCGCTGTAGCCGGATCACCGGGGTTGGTCCACCGGTGCTCGTCGAACCGCCGCGCCGCCTGAACTCCACGTCATACGCGCCGGGCGGTACGAGAACGCTGCCGTGCCGGGGGGGGTCTTCGGACAAGACCCCCGATACACAACACTTACGTCAGTGTAGGTTTTCGCGTGGGAGGCGGTCGTCCCCCGGTCGTTCCGCCACGTGGTGGCGGCCCTCTCCACCCGGCGGCACGAATCACCGCCGAAGCGTTCCACCGAGCCGTCCCCGCTGAGTCCGCGAGCCCAGCTCAATCGGCCAGGCGGTTGTGGAGCGTCTCGGCGAACTCCTCGGCGGTCCGCAGTCGTTTCCGCAGCCGGTCGCACTGTTCGTCGGCCTTTTGTTGGAAGTCCCGCAGCCGCTCCCGCTCGCCGTCCGTCAGCTCGGTGATTTCTCGGGAGAGCAGCTCCAGCAGCTCACGCATCTCCTCGAGCTGGAACCCCAGCGGTTTCATCCGCTTGATCACGGCCAGGCGTTGCAGATCGACCTCGGTGTACAGCCGGAACCCGCCCTGGCTGCGCGCGCTCGGCACCACCAAACCGACTTCCTCGTAGTAGCGGATCGTGCGCAACGACAGGTCGGTGCGCTCGGCGACCTCACCGATCTGCATATGCCCGTCCACCATGCCGTCCTTTCCTCGCACCCGGAACGCCCGCTGTTCGCGACGACGGTGACCAACGATTCTCGCGCACCGACGAACCCGGTCGGGCACGGACCACGTACGAGGGACGGCGACTGCTCGTCAGGCCCGGGGAGGACCGCCACTGCGACGCTTTTCGTCGCGGATCCCGTGCGGGGCACGGTTGGGCAGCCCGGAGCACGGCGGAACAACCCGGAACGGAGCGGGGCAGCCCGGAACGGAGCAGGGCAGCCCGGTTCGCGCCGCCAACCGGCATGGGGGTGGGGCGCGAACCGGACTCGGGTGGGTCCGAGGGGGCGCCGTCGGACCTTCGACCTTCCACACGAGGAAGGCGGTACCGGCTCAGAAGGTGAGCATGGCCTTGACGGCGCGGCGCTCGTCCATCGCCCGGTAGGCCTCGGCGGCCTCGTCGAGCGGGAGGGTGAGGTCGAAGACCTTGCCGGGATCGATCTCGCGCCGCCAGATCAGATCGCCCAGCTCGGGCAGGAACCGGCGCACCGGGGCCGGCCCGCCGTGCAGGTGCACCTGGGAGAAGAACAGCTCCTGGCCGTCGAGCGTGACGTCGTGGCTGACGCCCACGAAACCGACGTGCCCGCCCGGCCGGGTGGCCCGGACGGCCTGCTCCATCGACTCCTGGGTGCCGACGGCCTCGATGACGGAGTGGGCACCCAGCCCGTCGGTGAGCTCCTTGATCCTGGCCACGCCGTCCTCGCCGCGCTCGGTGACGATGTCGGTGGCGCCGTACTCGCGGGCGAGTCGCTGCCGGGGCTCGTGACGGCTCATTGCGATGATCCGCTCCGCGCCGAGCTGCTGGGCGGAGAGCACCCCGAGCAGCCCGACCGCGCCGTCGCCGACGACCGCGACCGACTTGCCCGGCCCCGCCTCGGCGGCCACCGCGCCGAACCAGCCGGTGCCCAGCACGTCGGAGGCGGCCAGCAGGCTGGGGATCAGGTCGGCGTCGGGCTTGCCGGGCAGCACCACGAGGGTGCCGTCGGCGTTGGGGATCAGCGCGCGCTCGGACTGGGTACCGACGGCGGCCATGAACACGCGGTTCACGCAGGAGGACGGATAGCCGGAACGGCAGATCTCACAGGTGCCGCAGGAGGCCACGAAGGAGCCGACCACGTACTGGCCGGGCTCGACGCTCGTGACCGCGCTGCCCACCTCCTCGACGACGCCGACGTACTCGTGGCCCATCGGAGTCGGCCCCGCCACGGGCTCGACGCCGCGATACGGCCACAGGTCCGAGCCGCAGACACAGCTGGCGGAGAGGCGGATGATCGCGTCGGTGGGGGCGGTCAGCTGGGGATCCGCGACGTCCTCCACGCGGATGTCGCGGGGGGACTCCAGGACAGCAGCTCGCATGGTTCTTCTCCTCGGTTCGTGTTGTTCGTCTCGGGACGGAGGGGGCGCGTATCCGGTCACCGAATGAGGACGGCTCGACTTCCTACGCTTCGTCGGCCGCCCGGTACTGCTCCTCGGTGACGGGTTCGAGCCAGGTCGTGCCGTCGCCCGCGGCGGTGCCTTCCAGCAGCGCGTAGTGGCACATGACGTTGCCCTCGGTGGCGCCGTGCCAGTGCTCCTCGCCGGGCGGGGTCCAAACGGTGTCACCGGGGCGCATACGGATGACACTGCCGTCACGGGTGCCGACGAGCCCGACACCGTCGATGCAGTGCAGTGTCTGCCCCAGCGCGTGGGAGTGCCAGTTGGTGCGGGCTCCCGGTGTGAAGCGCACCAGGCTCGCGATCAGCCGGGAGGGTTCCCGGGGCGGGTGCAGCGGGTTGACGTAGACGTCGCCGGTGAAGTTCGCGGCGGGCGCCTTGGCGGTGGGGCTGACGGGTTCGAGTTCCACGGTCTCTCCTCGATCCGGGGCAGCTGATCCGGACAGCTCCGTGCGGGGGTGCTCTCAGTCCTGCTCGTCGAGCTCCCGGAGCCGTGTCAGGCCGCTCAGGCCGTTGGGCCTGCGACGTCCTCCCACCCACCCGACGGCGGTTGCTCGCTCCAGGGGTCTCCGGCCCGCGCTCGTTCCACGGTCCGTTGCCACCCACACACCCCGTCCGGGCGCGCGGTTGCCAGGGGACGTTGGGACGGGGACCGGCAACACCCCCTCGACGAGGGCGGGGCCACCCGCACCGGCGGCTACACCTACGCATACCGCGATCCGGAGGGAACCGGGTCAACCCGCGACTCCCGGAGAAAGGGTGGCTACACTCGCGTCGTGCTCGGGTTGGGTGAGCTGGAGATGAAGGTCATGGACGTCCTCTGGGCCTCGGAGAGCCCACTGCGGGTCCGTGACGTGCTGGAACGGCTCAGCGGTGACCGGGCCCCGGCCTACACCACGGTCATGACCGTGCTCGATCATTTGCACACCAAGGGCTGGGTCACTCGCTCGCGGCGCGGCCGGGCCTACCACTACGTTCCGGCGCGGACCCGGGAAGAGGCGGGCGCCGGACTGCTGCGTGAGGTGCTCGACTCCTCGGGGGATGCGGAGTCGGTGCTGCTGCACTTCGCGGAGTCGGTTTCGGAGCGGGAGCACCGGTTGCTGCGACGGGCCCTCGACCGCGACGAACGTCGTGACGAGAAACCATGACCCTCGTACTGGGACTGCTGGGCACAGCGGTACTGATCGGGGCGCTCGGCCCCGTCTACCTACGCGGCCTCATGTCCCCCCGATTCGGACCCGGTACCGCTCTGACCGGCTGGATCATTTCGATGTTCGCCGCCCTCGGCTCGTTCTACGTGGCAACGACCCTGCTGGTCGTGCCGCACGGCCTCTCGGCCGACGGCCTGATCGGGATGGCCGCTGCCTGCGTGAACACCGGCAGGCACCTGTGGGAGACGGTGCTGCGGCTTCTCGTGGCGGGGCTCGCGGTTGCCCTGACGGTGCGAGCGTGCTGGGTGGCCGTGCGGATGGGCAGATCGGCCTCGGAACGCAGCCACCAACACCTGACCGCGCTGCGTTTCCTCGGTCACGCCGAACGAGGTGAACGGGATACGGTGTTCTGGCTGCCCGAGAACACCCCGGTGGCGTACAGCCTCGGCGGACGCCGCGGCGCGGTGGTCGCCACCACCGGCATCGCCCGGCTACACGGGGAAACGCGCAGGGCCATCCTCGCGCATGAACGAGCCCATCTGCGCGGGCACCACCATCGCCTCGTGCTCCTGGCCGAGATCGCCTCGCGAGTTCTGTTCTTCGTACCGCTGTTCCGCACGGCTCCCTCGTCGATCCGCGTGCTCGTGGAACTGGCGGCGGATTCCGCGGCGGCCCGCGTGTGCGGCCGGGACCGAGTCAGAAACGCCCTGCGGGCGGTCGGTTCGGAACGCCTCCCGGCGATCTCACTGGCCATGTCGCGCGAGGCGATCGAGCTGCGACTGCGCTGGCTGGAACCGACACCTCGCTCCCGATCGGGCAGGGTCGGCCACGGCCTCGGCTACCCGCTCGCGGCCTTCACGTCCCTGTCACCCGCCGTACTCGCGCTGGGAGCCACGGCTGGTGCCGTGCTGTGGTTGTGCCTGTTGACCGCGCCCCCCATTTAAATACTATCGAACGTAGTATTTACTATGCTCCGTAGTAATTGATCGAACGGAGCGCTCATGGGCACATCACCCCGAAAGGCACGACTGCGGCGACTCCACGCGGTGGTGGCGGGCCTGGTCGCTGTCATCGCGGTTCTTCTCGTCAGCATGCTCCTCCCGCGCGACGAGGGCCCGAACCGGACGGCCGCACAGCCGGAGCCCACCGAGTCCGGGCAAGCGAAATCAGAGCAGGCGGGGCCGCTCGATTCACTCGCCCACCGGGAGCCCGGCGATCCACAAGCGCTCGGCCGGGTCGACGCCCCCGTGGTCATGGTCACCTACGAGGACTTCCGCTGTCCGTTCTGCGCCAAGTACGCGCGCACGGTGGCTCCCGAGCTGAAGAAGCGCTATGTGGCGACCGGGGTGCTGCGCATCGAGTGGCGCGACTTTCCCGCTTTCGGTCCGAAGTCGGTTCGCGCCGCCGAGGCCGGTCAGGCCGCCGCGCGGCAGGGAAAGTTCTGGAGGTTCCACGACGTGGTGTATGCGAACACACCTAGTCGAAGCAAACCGGATCTGCCCGTGTCCAAGCTGATCGACTACGCCGAACAGGCGGGGATCACCGACATCGAGCGGTTCAGGTCCGATATGGCGAACGCCGACGTCGAGCGCGCTGTCCGGGCCGATTCGCAGGAGGGCAACCGCATCGGAGTCACCGCGACGCCGACATTCGTCGTCAACGGCGATCCGATCATGGGAGCACAGCCCCTCGAAGCGTTCGTCTCGGCGATCGAGACCGCCCGTGAAGAAGCCCGATGACCGGTATCGGTCTGCTCGGCGCGTTCCTCGGCGGACTGCTCACCCTGCTCAGTCCGTGCGCGGCGCTGCTGCTGCCCTCCTTCTTCGCCTATGCCTTCGACAATCTCGGCAAGCTGGTGGCACGAACGGCGGTCTTCTACCTCGGGTTGTGCGCGACGCTCGTACCGCTCGGTGCGGCGGCGGGCGTGTTCGGAGCCCTGCTCACGCAGCACCGCAGCACCGTGACCCTCGTCAGCGGACTCGTACTCGTCGGGCTGGGGCTGCTGCAGATCAGCGGAAGGGGATTCGGCATCGGCGCCGCACAGCGCTCGGTCGGAAGAATCCCGATCTCCTCCGGGATCTCGGTGTTCGCCCTCGGTTGTGTCTACGGGCTGGCCGGTTTCTGCGCGGGACCTCTCCTCGGCAGCGTGCTGACCGTGTCGGCCGCGGGCGGGAATCCCGGCTACGGCGGGACGCTGCTGGCCGTGTTCGCCCTCGGCATGGCTTTTCCGCTGTTCGTGATCGCCCTGTTGTGGGAACGCTTCGACCTGGGGAACCGCCGCTGGCTGCGGGGGCGGGAGCTGTCCCTGGGAAGGTTCCGGGTCCACACGACCAACCTCGTCTCCGGCGCACTGTTCTGCGCTCTCGGAGTGCTGTTCCTGGTCACCGACGGCACGGCCGGTCTGGGTGGACCGATCGATGTGGACACCCAGTACGAACTCGGCGTCCTGCTGCACCGACTCACCTCCGGCGTCACCAACCGAGCGGTGCTGCTGGTGCTGGCCGTGTTCGCCCTCGGGGTCGCGTTGTGGCGACTCCGCCGTGCTCGTAGCGAACGAACCTCCTCCCGATGAACCGCCCAACCGAACGGGCTCGCCACCAACGACGACAGCGGAGTTCGCCACATGCCTGCTCACCCGCCGAAGTGCGCGCGCATCCTCGCCGTGGCCAGTGCGCTCGTCATCGCACTGGCCACGGGCACCTCCGTGGCCACCGCCGCCCCGCCGCCGGACAGCTCCTCCGAAGCGGCACAGCGCCTTCGAGAACTGGCACGCGAAGCGGAGGCCCTCACCGAGGACTACAAGGAGGCCCAGGAAAACCATCGGACCCGTGAGCGGGAGCTCTCCCGCGCGGAAACCGCCGCCGAACGCGCGAGGCGTGCGGCGGAGCGGGCAAGGGCCGAGCAGGAAGCACTCCGCGGCGAGGTCGACGAGCTCACCGCCGCCGCCTACACCGGCGGCGGATCGAACCAGCTCTCCGCCCTGATCACCAGCCGATCCCCCGAACAGTACCTCGACCGAGCCAGCATTTTGGCCAAGCTCGCGTCCGAGAGGGGCGCGGCCGTACGGAGCATCACCGAAGCGACGCGGCGAGCGGAAACCTCCGAACGGCGAGCGCGAGCGGCTCGTGACGACGCCGCGAAGGCCGCCGCCGAGGCGGAACGCCTGGAGGACCGGATCGCTCGACGCAAGCGAGCCATGAGCGAGCGGATCGCCGAGGTAGAACGGCAGTACGACAGGCTCACCCGTGCGGAACGAGCCGCACTCGCCGCGGACGGCTCCACCGGGGTCGGTGCGATATCCGGTTCCGGCGCGGCCGTCGAAGCCGTCAACATCGCCCTGGGCAAACAGGGCTCTCCCTACGTGTGGGGCGCCAAGGGCCCGAACAGCTTCGACTGTTCCGGGCTGGTCCAGTGGTCCTACGCACAGGCCGGAGTCGACCTGCCTGCCTCGACCCGAACCCAGATCGACGCGGGCAGAGCTGTGGACCTCGATCGGATGAAGCCGGGCGACGTGGTCTTCTACTACGACTCGGCCAGCCACAACGGGCTCTACATCGGTGGCGGCGAGGTCGTGCACGCCCCCACAACGGGCCAAACGGTCAAGGTCGAGCACTACACCGACATCGGCGACGTGCATTCCGTACGCCGTATGGTCGGCTGAACGGAGGCGGATTCGCCCGCGGACCACAGCGGTCGGCGGGAGGCGGCCGGCGACGGAACACGGCGCAGCACCGCACCCGGGTCCGAACGTACTCACGATCGGGAAGGAACCGGCTCACGATGCCCTGCCTGTTGCAGATCGACTTTCCCACGCGAGGCCCCTTCGGTGCGGCCATGACCGAGGCGTTCACCGAGCTGGCCGAGAGCATCGACGGCGAACCGGGACTGCTGTGGAAGATCTGGACCGAGAATCAGGAGACCGCCGAAGCGGGCGGCGTCTACCTGTTCGAGTCACGCGAGACCGCGCAGCGCTACCTGCGCAAGCACACCGAACGGTTGAACGAATTCGGCATCACCGGCATCAATGCCAAGGTCTTCGACGTCAACGAAGCCCTGTCGGTGATCAATCACGCTCCGCTGCGGCGGGAATAGCCACGGGACAAGCCGAGGCGTTACGCAACCGACCGCGCAGCGCCGCACCGAGCAACAGCACGGAGAGCACTCCGAGTACCGGCTGAAGCGGTTGGAACCAGGTCACCGCCCCGCTGGTGCCCACCGCCAGAACCACGAGCATGTTGCAGGTGGGGCAGCCGATCGCGAACCACGCCAACAACGCCGCCCCCAAGCCACGCCGTTGCCGCGACGACGAGCTCTCCAGCCGGGATCCCCCTGGCCCCACGTACGTGGCCAGGAGCAGCCCGAGCAGCACGGCCGTGGTGATCCAGATCGGATAGACCCACCAGGGGGCGGGAAGCATCCGTATGAAGACCGGATTGTCGATGATCGCGGTCACCACTCCCATGACCAGCGCGATCACGATCGCCGAAGCACTCGCGACGCCCCACTGACGCACTGTCCACGCCCGCATCGAACACCACTTTCACCACTTACGCGCGATACGTGCGCGGTAGGGGAACCGGAGCGACACGCCGGATCGACCGGTACCGAACCAACAGCACACGACCGCGGCCGGCCGAGCTCGGATGCGCCCTCGCGCTCGCGGGAGCGGTACTGGCGATCCAGCAACTACTACACACCATAGTAGAACACGGCAGGTTCGCACACCCCTGATCGGAGCCCCGCAGACTCCCGGACCACCCGGCTCGGCTTTCCACCCCCAGTGGGAACCGACGGTCATGCCTAGTGCGCTCGTTCGGACGCAGCCAGCTCCCTACCAGGGCGGGGGGCGTCGTGGGGTGAACGAGGCGCTCGGCTCGCCACCACGGCGCGACGAAGCGAGCTTTCGGGGAACTCGGTATCGGTGGATCCGGGCAGCCGACGCTCCGCCGTGCGTGCTCGCCGTTCCGGTGCTGGGCTGACAGTTACGGGAAACCCCGAACCGCGAGGAGGCGGAGATGGCGGAGGACGAGGTCGATGCCGTGGTGGTCGGCATGGGTCCGGGTGGTGAGGACGTGGCCGGGCGACTGGCCACGGCGGGACTGAGCGTGGTCGGCGTGGACAATCGCCTTCTCGGAGGCGAGTGTCCCTATTACGCCTGCATCCCCACCAAGATGATGGTCCGCGGGGCGGGTGCGCTCGCCGAGGCCGGGCGGGTGCCGCTGCTCGCCGGAACGGCCTCGGTCCAGCCGGACTGGACCCCGGTCGCCGACCGCATCCGCGACGAGGCCACCAGTGGTTGGGACGACCAGGCCGCCGTGCGGCGTTTCGAGGCCACGGGAGGACGATTCGTGCGGGGCCTCGGTCGGCTGACCGGCTCCGGTGAGGTCACCGTCGCCACGGCTGAGGGGGAGCGGGTCTTCCGCCCTCGTCGGGCGATCGTGCTCAACCCCGGCACCGAGCCCACCGTGCCGCCGATCGACGGGCTCCGGGACACCCCCTTCTGGACCAACCGAGAGGCGGTGCGGGCCCGCTCGCTGCCCGGTTCGATAGTGGTGCTCGGGGCGGGGCCGGTGGGGTTGGAGTTCGCCCAGGTGTTCGCACGGTTCGGCGTCGACACCACCATGGTCGAAGCCGCACCACGAGTGCTGTCGGTGGGCGAACCCGAAGCCTCCGAGAGCATCACCGAGGTTTTCACCGCCGAGGGGATCACCGTACGCACCGGAACCTCAGCGCGGCGCGTGCGGCATCGGGACGGTCGGTTCACCTTGGAACTCGACTCCGGGGAGAGCGTCTCCGCCGAACAGCTGCTGGTCGCCACCGGGCGGCACACGGATCTCACCACGTTGGGGGTGGGCGCACTCGGTCTCGACGAGACCGCGAACACCATCGACGTGGACGAGCGGATGCGCGCCGCCGACGGGGTGTGGGCCATCGGCGACGTCACCGGTCACGGTGCCTACACGCACACCTCGGTTTATCAGGCACGCATCGCCACCGACGACATCCTCGGCGATGGTGCGGAGACCGCGGACTACCGGGCCATGCCCGCTGTCGCGTTCACCGACCCCGAGGTGGCCTCCCTCGGACTCACCGAGGACCGAGCCCGTCAGCAGGGCTTCCCGGTGCGCACAGCGGTCACCGGGATTCCCTCCTCGGCCCGCGGCTGGATCCACAAGGCCGGCAACGAGGGGGTGATCAAACTGGTGGCCGACACCGACCGCGACATCCTGCTCGGTGCCACCGTGGTCGCACCACTGGGCGGCGAGATCCTCAGCGCGTTCACCGTCGCGGTGCACACCCAGGTGCATATCGCCCAGCTCCGCCGGATGATCTTCGCCTTCCCCACCTTCCACCGGGCGATCGAAGCCGCCCTCGGCCAGCTAGTCGACTGAGGCAGGTCCACGGGGAACCGGCCCGGTCCAGGACGGAACATCGCACGGGTGTGACGGCCCGTCGGCGTGACGTCTCAGCTGAGTGTCGGGCCCGGTAGTGAGCGTTGTAGCCGGTTTCCGGCCGGCCGGCGGAATGTCCAACCGGTGTTGACAACGCCGTCCGTGGCTGTAGCCGATCCACCGGGCGGGTGCGACCGAACGCGAACTCGACCGCACCCGTTGCACCTCGGTCAGTCGAGACGAGCCTTCGCGTAGGCCTCATTCAGCGATATCGACCGGCCGAGTTGAGAAGGCTTGGCCCCTTGTGGACGTTCGGAGCAGAGACCACCCAACACGTGCGTTACGACTGATCGTCACTCCGACCATGCTTTCGGCAGAGCCGATGAGTATTGGCCGGGCTGCCTCGGCATCCAGCTGCGGGGACCTAGTTCCCCACTGTGTCCACCACGGCGAATCACTCAGTCACTCGACGCGCGAGCCACGGCACTCAGGTGTCGGCGCTTTTCGCGAATATCAGCAGAGATTTCGCGTTGCTCGGCACGGCAGAAACCACCAGAAGAGGGGCCGATGCGTCCCGGATGGCTCCGCCCCACCGGGATGGCGCGGGAGAGCGGGCGCCGGGAGCGTCGGTCACGCTATTCGGCATCGCCTCTGGTTCGGCGGGCATAAGCGCGGGCGGCACGAGCACGGTCGCCGCAGCGCGTCGAGCACCAGTGGCGGCGGCCGTGCCGGAGCAGGTAGCGGTTGCAGGGGTCGGAGCCGCAAGCGGTGAGCCGTTCGGCATCGGGCCCGGCGAGCAGGTCGGCCGTGTCGGCCGCGAGGCTCGCCAGGGCGTGGTCGACGACCTGTGTCGTGGGGTGCGGCGCAGCACGGTAGGGCCCCGTGGTGTCGTCCCAGTGCAGCAGCGGAGCGGTCGGCACCCTCGTCAGAGCCTCGTTGATCGCCGACAGCGCTGCGGGCAGCGCGGGCAGCTCATCGACACGCGAGGCGAACAGAGCCCGGATCTGCTCCCGCAGTGAACGCAGTTGCGTCGCGCACATCTCCCGCATGTCCGTGTCGGCCGGTGCCAGATCACGTTCCGCCAGCCACTCGTTCGTGGCCGCGGGCGTTCCGAGGAGATCGATGACGTGCCCACCGGGCAGGGTGAAGGCGCTGTTGGCCAGCGCCAGCGAGGGATACTGCTCCTCGCCGGGGGCGTACGGCAGGTCCGATTCGAGGGTCGCGAGCTCCGCCACATCACTCATGCTACACCATCACCCATCCATGATTATCACGCTTTAAATTGAATTATCCGTGATTTCCAGCTAGAGTCCATATCACGGTTTTACTGAATCTATCCGTGAGAGGATCTTTCTTGTCGACCCCTGACACGACCGCGCGGTTGCCCGTCCGCGTCTTCGGCGGCCCGACCGCTCTGTTCGACTACGGCGGCCTGCGTTTCCTGACAGACCCGACCTTCGACGAACCCGGCGACTACGGGGGTGACGGACCGGTCCTGACCAAGACCGCTCCCCCGGACGGCAGCACGGCCGAGCTCGGCCGGGTGGACGTCGTGCTGCTTTCCCACGACGAGCACGCCGACAACCTCGACACCTCCGGACGCGCCCTGCTCGCCGAGGTACCGCTGACCCTGACCACGCCCGGTGGCGGTGAGCGACTCGACGCCAGAGGCATGGCCGACTGGGAAACCGTCGAGCTCGACCGTCCGACCGGTGGCAAGGTCACCGTGACCGCCGTTCCAGCCATCCACGGGCCGGAGTCGCGCGAGGAGGTCGAACCCTTCGCCGGGCAGGTCGTCGGTTTCGTACTCACCGGTGAGGACCTGCCCACCGTCTACGTCAGCGGCGACAACGCCTCGCTGGAGGTGGTCAGCGAGATCGCGGAGCGCTTCGGCTCGGTGAACACCGCCATCGTCTTCGCCGGTGCCCCGCGGTTCTCGGTTCTCTTCGACGGCAAGCCCGTCGTCCTCGACAGCGCCCAAGCCGCCGAAGCGTGCCGCGTCCTCGATGCGAACCACATCGTGCCGGTCCACTACGACAGTTGGGCCCACCTCACCGAGGGCAGGCAACACCTGGAAGCTGCCTTCGCCCGAGCCGGACTGGCCGACCGCGTCGACTGGGCCCGCGAGAGCTGAGTCCGGCCCGGGGACGCACGCCGCTGTGCACCGTGCCCCGTGGTCCTCCGCCGGGACTCACGGGGCACGTCCCCAAACCCGTTCCCGCCAAGACCCCGCACAACCACCGAGAACAGCAGGAATCGAATCCATCGCGACTCCGCCCGACATGACCATGACGCCCCCGCCAACACCCCATCACAGCACCGCCACAGTGGACACCCAACCCTTGAACCCAGCGCCCTGAACATCACACCGCTGAGCACCAGCCGGAAACAGGGCGAAAACCCACCACGGAGTGACACTCGAAACACTCCACCACCCCGAAAACCCCGCCACGGCACGGAAAACCCGACGCGGCACACCCCAGAACACACAAAAAATCGGGGAGATCCCCGCCTCCAGCGAAGCTCTCCCCGATCATCACGTCCGAGCTCGACGAACCATTGTGTCGGTCACCCGACACCCATTGTGTCGTCGGCCCTCGGTGGGCGAGGGGGGAGTTGAACCCCCACGTCCTTTCGGACACACGGACCTGAACCGTGCGCGTCTACCTATTCCGCCACCCGCCCGTGGGCTTTTCTGTTGTAACCTCACTCTACAACACCCGGATCCGAACCCTTCAACGGGGGTCTCGTTCCGAATCACCGCACCGAGCGTGAGCGATCGGTACAATCGGCCTCCGGAACCGTGTTCCGCAACCGGCTCGATCAGGTTAACACAGCCAGGTCACCGGACCCCGCGGGGTGCGTCCCCGATCGGAACTAGTAGCTGTAACGGCTCGTCGCGCCAGATACGATGGTACGCAAGAGTCGAGAGTATGGAGGAGGATTGCCGTGGGCCTCGTGCAGCGCTTCGAGCGCAGGCTCGAAGGCATCGTCGGCAACAGCTTCGCGCGGGTGTTCGGCGGCAAGGTCGTTCCCCAGGAGGTCGCGCAGTCGCTGCAGCGGGAAGCCGAGTTGCAGGTGCGCGAACTCGCGGGCGGCAGATTGCTGGCGTGCAACCACTACGTCGTGCAGCTGAGCCCCACCGATCACGATCGACTCATGGAGGACGAGAATCGGGTCACCGATCTTCTCGCCGACTGCGTTCAGGAGCATCTCACCGAGCAGCGGTGGGACACATATGGTGACGTCGTAGTCTCCCTGGAGCGCTCTGAGACGCTGCACACGGGACAGTTTCGAATAAGCTCGTCCGTCGACCCCGACGTAAGCCGACGGCCGGCAACACCTCGTACCGCAGGAGACCGACCCATGAGCCAGCCACCAGGCCAATATCCCCAGGGGGATCCGTACGCCCAGCAGGCGCAGTACGGCTACGACCAGGGCCAGTACGGGCAGGACCCGAACTACGGCTACGGCCAGCCCGGTTATGACCAGGGTTACGGTCAGCCCGGCGGCGGATACCCCCAGTCCGGTGGCTTCCCCGACCAGGGCTACGGCCAGCCCGGTTATCCCCCGCCCCCTCCGGCCTACGGCCAGCCCCCGGGCTACGACCAGGGCTATGGCCAGCCCGGCGGCGGATACCCCCAGTCCGGTGGCTTCCCCGACCAGGGCTACGGCCAGCAACCCCCCGGCTACGGTCAACCGCCGGGGTACGACCAGGCCTACGGCCAGCAGCCCCCCGGTTACGGCCAGCCCGGTTATCCCCCGCCCCCTCCGGCCTACGGCCAGCCCCCGGGCTACGACCAGGGCTATGGCCAGCCCGGCGGCGGATACCCCCAGTCCGGTGGCTTCCCCGACCAGGGCTACGGCCAGCAACCCCCCGGCTACGGTCAACCCCCCGGCTACGAGCAGGCCTACGCACAACCGCCCGGCTACGGCCAGCCGGGTGGTGGATATCCGCAGTCCGGCGGCTTCCCCGACCAGGGCTACGGCCAGCCCCCGGGCTACGACCAGGGTTACGGCCAGCAGCCCCCCGGCTACGGTCAACCCGGATACCCACCGCCGGGAGCGCCGGGCGGCTACCCGCCGGACGCGGCCCCCAGGCAGCTGACCGCCACCCTCCAGCTCGACGACGGTTCCAACCGCTCGTACACCCTGCAGCACGGCAGTAACGTGATCGGGCGCGGACAGGAGGGCCAGTTCCGGCTGCCGGACACCGGGGTCTCCCGCAAGCACATCGAGATCCAGTGGGACGGCCAGGCGGCGATGCTCGCCGACCTGGGGTCGACGAACGGCACCACGGTCAACGGCACGCCGGTGCAGACCTGGCAACTGGCTGATGGAGACGTCATCCGCGTCGGCCACTCGTCCCTGGTTTTCCGGGCTCAGGGCTGAGGCCCGCCTCTACCAGCACGAGCCGACCAGCAAGCTAGGAGCGTCCCCAACAAGTGTCCGAGCTGGTGATTCAGCTGACCAGAGCAGGGTTTCTCGCCCTGCTCTGGTTGTTCGTACTCGTAGCGCTGCGTGTGGTGCGCTCCGACCTGCAGTCGGCTTCCGGACTGCGCATGTCGGTTCCGGGAGCGGGCAAGAAGTCCGGCAAACAGTCACGCCCGAAAACGAAGTCACCACGACAGCTCGTGGTCACCGAGGGGGCGCTGTCGGGAACCCGAATAACACTGGAGGGGCGTCCCATAATGATCGGTCGCGCCGATGACTCCACACTCGTCCTGGACGACGACTATGCTTCGACACGACACGCGAAGCTGTCGATACGGGGCCAGGACTGGTACGTGGAAGATCTGGGCTCCACCAACGGCACATACCTCGATCGGACGAAGGTTACGGGGCCGACCAAGGTCCCGCTCGGAGCTCCGATCAAAATCGGCAAAACGGTGATCGAGCTGCGCTCATGACCCTCGTCCTGCACTACGCGGCCCGCAGTGATCGCGGCCTGGTTCGTTCCAACAACCAGGACTCGGTCTACGCCGGCCCCAGACTTCTCGCCCTCGCGGACGGCATGGGCGGCCATGCCGCAGGTGAAGTGGCAAGCAAGGTCGTCATAGCGGCATTGTCCGCGCTGGACGACGACGAACCCGGTGACGACCTGCTGGGCCAGCTGCACGACGCGATGCTGTCCGGCAACAACGCGATCTCGGAACTGGTCGCCAGCGACCCGGATCTGGACGGCATGGGCACCACGCTGACGGCCATGCTGTTCGCGGGAAGCAAACTCGGCCTGGTCCACATCGGTGACTCGCGGGCGTACCAGGTACGCAACGGCGAGCTTTCCCAGATCACGCACGACGACACCTTCGTGCAGTCGCTGATCGACGAGGGAAGAATCACCGAGGAAGAGGCCGCCAACCACCCGCAGCGCTCGTTGCTGTTGCGTGCGCTGACCGGCCACGAGGTGGAACCCAGCCTCGCGGTGCGGGAAGCCAGAGCGGGCGACCGCTACCTGCTGTGCTCGGACGGTCTGTCCAGTGTGGTCAGCGAGGAGACCATAGCCGAGGCGCTCGGGATATCCGATCCCCAGCAGTCCGCCGACCGGCTGATCGAACTCGCCCTCAAGGGTGGTGGCCCGGACAACGTCACCGTGATCGTCGCCGACGTCGTCGACGTCGAGTTCGGTGACGACGCGCCGATAGTCGCCGGAGCGGCCGGGTTCGACAACCAGGACCCCCGCCCACAACCCGACTCGGCCGCGGCGCGCGCCTCGGCCGCCACTCGGAGCCAGCCGACACCACAGCAGCAGGAGTTCACGGCCCCACCCCCCGATCCACCACGCCGGAGACGGTGGTTACGCGGCATGCTCGTCGGCTTCGGCGTGCTGGTGGTGCTGGCGGGGCTGGTCTTCGCGGGGCGCTGGTGGCTGTTCAACCAGTACTACATCGGGGTGAACGGCTCCCAGAAAGTCGCGATCTTCCAGGGAGTGCAGGGCAGTGTGCTGGGGGTGAGCATGCACCGGCAGCTCGAGCTGTCCTGCCCTCCCGGCGCGGCGGAGGGATGCACACCGATCGAGGTCCAGGATCTCAAGGAAGCCCAACGCGCCAACGTGCGCGACGGGATAACGCAGGTTTCCGATCTCGACGAGGCGCGGGAGACGATCCACCGGCTGCGGCTGAGCGCACTGCTGCCGATCTGCGACGACGCGAAGCAGAACTCCGAAAGCAACCAGGGCAACACCGGTAACGACGGTTCCGGCGACGGCAACACCCGTAACAACGGTTCCGGCGACGACAACGGGCAGCAGCCCCCCGCCACCGGCGCCTCCGCGCGGAACGATCCCGCCGACTCCAGCGCCGGAGCGAGCACGACGAACCCGAACTCGCGGCCCTCGCAGTCGTCCGGCGAAGGCACACCGCTGAGCTCTCCCGAACAGGAACCGGGTGTCAACTGCCGGACGGTGAGTTGATGGCAGCCACCTCGACCAACCCGGAGAACCGCGAGGCCCCGGGCGGCACGAGCACGGGCAACGGAACAGGCGCCACGACCTCCACCACGCCGACCCGGCGAGGTACGGAGCTGGTGCTGCTGGCATTCGCCGCCGTGATCGTCACCTGCGCACTGACACTCGTCAATCTCAACCTGGAGTCACAGCCCCCGAGCCAGATCCTCTACTACGGGGCGGCGTTCCTCGCCCTGTTCGGGCTGGCGCACGTGGCGGTGCGACGCTGGGCCCCCTACGCCGACCCGCTGATCCTGCCGCTGGTCGCGTTCCTCAACGGGCTCGGCCTGGTGCTGATCCACCGAATCGACATCGGCAACGCGGCCGAGGCCGAACGCGCCGGGGCCGACTTCAGCCCCGCGGCACCCTCCCAGGTGCTCTACACCGCGCTCGGTCTGGTGCTGTTGGCCCTGGTGCTGGTGTTCGTCAGGGACCACCGCACGCTGGCCAAGTACAGCTACACCTGCGGCCTGGCCGGCCTCGTCGCGTTGGCGCTGCCCGCCGTGCTGCCCAGCATGATCGCACCGAACATCAACGGAGCCAAGCTGTGGATCAAGCTCGGTCCGCTGTCCTTCCAGCCCGCCGAGCTGGCCAAGATCCTGCTGCTGATCTTCTTCGCCTCCTTCCTGGTGTCGAAGCGGGAACTGTTCACCACGGCGGGACGCAGATTCCTCGGCATCGACCTGCCCCGTGCGCGGGACCTGGCTCCGGTGCTGGTCGCGTGGGCGGCCTCCATCGGGATCGTGGTGCTGGAGCGCGATCTGGGGACCTCACTGCTGTTCTTCGGCATCGTGCTGGTGATGATCTACATCGCCACCGAACGGGCGGTGTGGATCGTGATCGGGCTCTCGCTGTTCGCGGCGGGCTGCCTGGCCGCCTACTCGCTGTTCGGCCACGTGCAGCAGCGAGTCGACGCATGGCTGAACCCCATGACCAGCGACTCCGGTTATCAGTTGAGCGAAGCCCTGTTCGGCATGGCCACCGGCGGCATCGGTGGTTCCGGCCTCGGCGGAGGGCGTCCCGCGATCGTGCCCTACGCCAAGAACGACTTCATCCTCGCGGCCGCCGCCGAGGAGTTGGGACTGCTCGGGCTCGCCGCGCTGCTGCTGGTGTACCTGCTGCTGACCGCGCGTGGCCTGCGGGCGGCGCTGGCGGTGCGGGACTCCTTCGGCAAGCTGCTGGCAGGCGGGCTGGGCTTCGCGATGCTGCTGCAGGTCTTCGTCATCGCGGGCGGCGTGACCGGGCTGATCCCCCTGACGGGACTGACCACGCCGTTCCTGGCGGCGGGAGGCTCGTCGCTGGTCGGCAACTACGTGCTGGTGGGGCTGCTGCTTCGAATATCGGACGCCTCCAGACGCCCGCAGCAACCGAGTAAGCCACAGCCGAAACAACCCCCGATCGCCGAAGCGCATACCGAGCTGGTGGAGCGTCCACGTTGAACAAGCCACTACGACGAGTGGCCATGGCCATGATGGCGATGATCGTGCTGCTGCTGGCCAACGCTACTTATGTGCAGGTCATCAGGGCCGACGCGCTGCGCAACCACTCCGACAACAGCAGAACGCTGTACCAGCAGTACTCCACGCCACGCGGTCAGATCATCGCCGACGGCAAACTGCTGGCGAGTTCCGAGGCCACCGACAGCGAACGGTTCAAGTACAAGCGCGAGTACGCCAACGGTCCGGCCTTCGCTCCGGCCACCGGCTACTTCTCGTTCGTCTACGGACGCGACGAGGTCGAGCAGGCCGAGAACGAGGTGCTCAGCGGCACCGCCGACTCGCTGGCGCTGAACCGGCTGCAGCGCATGTTCAGCGGGCAGAAGCAGCAGGGCGGCAACGTGGAGCTGACCCTGAATCCCGCCATGCAGCAGACCGCCTACGACCAGCTCGCGGGAAGCGGCGTACGCGGGTCCGTGGTCGCGTTGAACCCGCAGGACGGCTCGATCCTGGCGATGGCCAACTCGCCGTCCTACGACCCGAACCGGCTGGCCAGCCTGTCTCGGGACAAGCAGGTGAAAGCCTGGAACGAGCTCCGTCAGGCACCCCACGACCCCCTGGTCAACCGGGCCACCTCGACGCTGTACCCGCCGGGCTCCACGTTCAAGCTGATCACCGCGGCCGCCGCGCTGGAGACCGGCAAGTACAACTACGACAGCAAGGTGACCGCGAAGTCGTCCATCAAACTGCCGAAGGTCGACGCCCAGCTGCCCAACTACGGTGGCTCCACGTGCGGGACGATGCCCACGGCGCCGCTGTGGGAGGCGATGGCGCGCTCGTGCAACACCGCCTTCGCCGAGATCGCCGGTGACATCGGGGAGAAGAAGCTGCGGGAGACCGCGCGGAGCTTCGGATTCGGCCAGGAGCTCGATATCCCGATGGGCGTGGCACCGTCCTCGATCGGCGAGATCGCGAACCAGGCGCAGCTCTACCAGAGCGGCATCGGTCAATTCAACGTGCGCATGACCCCGATGCAGAACGCGATGGTGGCGGCGGCGATCGCCAACGACGGCAAGGTGATGAAACCGCACCTGGTGGAGAAGACCCTCGCCCCGGACATGTCGGTGCTCGACAGCACCGACTCCGAGGAGCTGGGCCAGGCGGTCTCGCCCGAGATCGCGCACACCCTCCGAGACATGATGGTCAAGGCCGAGCAGCACGCGGGCGACGAGGGCAAGATCAGCGGCGTGCAGCTCGCCTCCAAGACCGGCACCGCCGAACACGGCGAGGGCAAGGATCCGCACGGCTGGTACGTGGCCTTCGCACCGGCCGAGAACCCCAAGATCGCGGTCGCGGCCGTCGTGGAGGACGGCGGCAACGTGGGGGCCGACGCCACCGGCAGCAAGATCGCCGCCCCGGTGGCACGGGCCGTCATCCGCGCCGGCCTGCAGGGGGGTGGCTGACGGGTGCCCAGCTCCGGCCAAACGCTCGCCGAGCGTTATCGGCTCGCCACGCGCATAGCCGTCGGCGGCATGGGTGAGGTGTGGCAGGCCGTGGACGTGCGGTTGGACCGCACGGTCGCGGTCAAGGTCCTCAAACCCGAACTGTGCGGCGACGCCGAGTTCCTGCACCGCTTTCGCACTGAGGCACGCACCACCGCGTCCCTGAACCACCCGGGGATCGCCGCGGTGCACGACTACGGCGAGGCGGCGGCCGTCTCGGACGGGCCGGAGGACACCGCCTACCTGGTGATGGAACACGTCGAGGGAGAACCCCTCGCCGCCATCCTCGCCAGGGAGGGGCGCATCACGGCCGAACACACGCTGGAGATGCTCGAACAGGCCGGTAACGCGCTGCACGCCGCCCACGAACGCGGCTTGGTGCACCGCGACGTCAAACCGGGAAACATCCTGGTCACACCGAACGGAACCATCAAACTGACCGACTTCGGCATCGCCAAGGCGGCGGACGCGGCACCGGTGACCCGCTCGGGAATGGTGATGGGCACGGCGCACTACATCTCGCCCGAACAGGCACTGGGCGGCGAGGCGACCCCGGCAAGCGATGTTTATTCGTTGGCGGTGGTCGGGTACGAGTGCCTGCGTGGCCATCGTCCCTTCCTCTCCGATAACGCGGTGACCGTCGCCATGATGCACATCCGCGACGTGGCGCAGCCGCTGCCGCCGGACGTTCCGCCGGGAGCCCGTGCGCTGATCGAAACGACGCTGGTCAAGGACCCCCGTAGGCGTTACGCCGAAGGCGGCGAGTTCGCGAACGCGGTGGCCAACGTCCGCGCGGGCAGACCGCTGCCCACCCCGGTGACGCTGACGGTTCCGCAGCAGCCGCCCCACACGCTCAACCACGCTCCGCCGCAACAGTATCCGGGGCAGCCCGCGGCAGGGCATTCGGCGGCGGGACAGCCGACGACAGGACAGTCGACAACAGGGCAGGGCTCGACGGGCCAGCACCACCCTCCCGGCCCACAACCGCCGCCCCCGCAACCATCGGCCGGAAGTCAGCCGCCCCACGGAGGGCAGCAGAACGCCGTGCCGCCGACCGGGGGGAACCTCGCGCCCAACACCTACGGCGCCAACCAGCCACCGGGAAACCACCACGCGCCCCCCACGGGAGCACCGCACCCCACGGGCAGCACCGTTCCCCCGGGGGTCATCCCGCCACAACCGGCACCCCCCGGCCTCGCGAGCGGCGGGAACCACGTCCCGGGGCACGGCCACCCGTTGGGACGTCCGGCTTCGCGCCGCCCCGGGCGCCGGACCGCCCTGCTGGTGGTGCTCGGCGTGATCGTGGTGCTGATACTGATCGCCGGTGGTTTCGCGTTGCTGCTGACGTACGATCGTTCGGCAGGTACGCGCGGCGCCGGAGTACCGGCCGCCCCGGAAGTCGCACCGAGTGCCCGACCGGACACCGACAGTCGTGTGAGATTGGCCGATTTCGCCCCTCCAGAGGCATTCAACGGCGGATCGGTACGGCATCCTGAGGGACGGCTCTCGTCGATTCCGAGGCCGGTGGCGGAACGGACGCCCGGCCCGCGGGGAATCGGCACACCGCGGCAGTACGCACTGCCGCCGCGAATCGAAGGCACCGACACTGTCTCGTCGATCGCGAACGAGACACGTGGAGCCGGTAAGCACGAAGTCGGGGGAACCGCGCACCGCGCCCGGAACCGGTCGGCGACAGCCGTCACGGCTTTCCGGGGCAACTTGATGGGACGCTCGTGGACACAGATCGGGACGACGCAGCGATGAGCTCACCGCGACTTCTCTCCAACCGCTACGAGATCGAGGACGCCCTCGGTTACGGGGGCATGTCCGAGGTACACCGTGGCCGTGACGTCCGGCTCGGCCGGGACGTCGCAGTGAAGGTGCTGCGTGCGGACCTCGCTCGGGATCCCACTTTCCAGTTGCGGTTCCGCAGGGAGGCGCAGAACGCGGCGGCGCTGAACCACCCGGCCATCGTCGCCGTCTACGACACCGGGGAGACCGACTCCGAGAACGGCCCGCTGCCGTACATCGTCATGGAGTACGTCAACGGCCGCACGCTGCGGGACATCGTCAAGACCGAGGGGCCCCTGGCGCCGCGCCGGGCGATGGAGGTCATGGCCGACGCGTCCGCCGCGCTGGACTTCAGCCACCGGCACGGCATCGTGCACCGCGACGTGAAACCGGCCAACATCATGATCACCGACTCCGGCGCGGTGAAGGTGATGGACTTCGGTATCGCGCGGGCAGTGGCCGACGGGCAGGCGGCCGTCACGCAGACCGCCGCGGTCATCGGCACGGCGCAGTACCTCTCCCCCGAGCAGGCCCGCGGCGAGACCGTGGACGCCCGCAGCGACGTCTACGCCTCGGGCTGCGTGCTCTACGAGCTGCTGTGCGGCGAACCGCCGTTCACCGGTGACTCGCCGGTGGCCGTGGCCTACCAGCACGTCCGGGAGCAGCCCGGCAAACCCTCCGACGTCAACCAGCAGGTGCCCGGCGAGCTGGACGCGGTGATCCTCAAGGCGCTGAGCAAGAACCCGGAGAACCGCTACGAGTCCGCCGCCGAGATGCGCACCGACCTGGTGCGGGTGCTCTCCGGCCAGCGCCCCAAGGCGCCGTTGGTGATGTCCGAGGAGGAACGCACCGAACTGGCCACCGGGGAGGCAGAGACCACCCGGGTCAACGACGAACGCGAGCCTCGTACCGCGGCGGCGGTACCGCCGGACTACGACGGCGACGACGAGGACTATGCCCGCAGGAGACGCAGGCGGTGGACGATCGGGCTGGTCACCGCCGCCTGCGTAGCGGTGTTCGCCCTACTGGCCGGGCTGGCTCTGGTGATGTTCAACGGTGGCGGCTCCGAGGAGCCGCAACGAATCCGGCTGCAGGACATGACCGGGATGGAGGTTCAGGAGGCCAAGCGGCAAATCAACGAAGCCGGATTCGAGAATGTCTCGTACCCGAGCCGCCCGTCCCCCGCCGGCAAAGAGGGCACCATCGTCGACCAGACTCCCGGGGCCGGGATGTACGTGCCCACCAAGGAGATAAAGCTGTTCAAGGGCACCGGCCCCGGCCAGGTGGATGTCCCCGACCTACGCGGGATGACGATCGGAGAGGCCCGCGCCGCCCTGGAGGGGAAGAAACTCGAGCTCGGCTCCCGGCAGGAACGGGAAGTGCAGAGCCAGTCCGACGTCGGCAAGATCATCGAACAGGACATCACCGGCCGGACCGAAGCGGGAAGCGCGATCAACGTCGTGGTGGGCAAGGCCATCCCGAAACAGCAGTTGTCCGACGTGACCGGGCTCCAGGTCGAACGGGCCAAACAGCTCCTGAGCTCGGCGGGCTTCGACGTTTCGACCAAGGAGGTCGCCTCGACCGAGGACCAGGGAACCGTGGTCAGCCAGAGCCCCTCCGGCGGGTCGAGCGTGGCCAAGGGCTCCGAGGTTACGCTCTCGGTCTCGGACGGCTCACAGATGTCGATGCCGGACGTGATCGGTTTCGACGAGTCCGAGGCCAAGTCCGCGCTGCGCGAGGCGGGCTTCAAGGGCACGGTGAGGACCGGCGAGAAGGCCGTTTCGGACTCCGCCAAGGAGGACACGGTGGTGGCCACCTCGCCCTCGGCGAACTCGAAGCTGGACCGCAACGGTGAGGTGACCCTGCGGATCGGCGTCGAGCAGAACGAGGAGAACCCCACCGATCCGTCGAGCACGAGTCCTCCCGGCGGAGGCCTCTTCGACTGACCGTCGCGGCCCCTCGGCAGCCGTGGGAGCGGCCCGCCCCGGAGAAAGCGCACACGTCCGGGGCGGGACAGCGCACAGCCGAACGGGAGAGCGCACAGCCGGAACGGAGAGCACCCGTGACCTCTCGGGCCGAGCCCATCGAGTGAGTGTCGACGCCAGCCGATACAGCCCGGCGTGCCCGGCCAGCGGAATTTCCGCTCGAGGGCGCCGTGCCGCCTTCCGCCAGGTTCTACGTCGGCGGGCGGTCCCGGTGGTCGATCAGCGCAGCGCGTTCGCGGCGAGCTCCCGCATACCGCGTTCCAGCTCCCCGACCAGGTCCCAGTCCGGCGCGTGCCCGGCGAGGTCCATCCAGTTGGCCAGCATGCGGTGTCCACCCTCGGTCAGCACCGACTCCGGGTGGAACTGCACGCCCTCCAGCGGCAGCTCACGGTGCCGCAGCCCCATCACCACCCCGTCGGCGGTACGTGCGGTGACGTCGAGTTCGGCGGGCACGCTGTCCGGGCGCAGCGTCAACGAGTGGTAGCGCGTCGCCACGAGCGGATGCGGCAACCCGGCGAACACACCGGATTCCCCGTGCTCGATCTCGCTGGTCTTGCCGTGCAGCAGCTCCGGCGCCCGCTCGACGACGCCGCCCAGCGCGGCCCCCAACGCCTGGTGGCCGAGACACACCCCCAGCATCGGCCTGCTCTCGCTCACGCAGTCGCTGACGAGCTCCAGGGAGCGCCCCGCCCCCTGTGGTTTGCCCGGCCCGGGACTGAGGAGCACACCGTCGGACCATCGGACGTCCTCGTCGGTCACGACGTCGTTGCGGCGAACCACGCACTCCACCCCGAGCTGAGCGAGGTACTGCACGAGGTTGTAAACGAAGCTGTCGTAGTTGTCGACCACCAGAACCCGCACGCCGGTCAGCCTACTTCGCCGCTCCCCCGCACGGCGAGCCCCGGGAGAACTCCGCCCCGGAACGTGTCACCCGAATCACTCGCTTCGCCCGCTGTACTGCGAAGACGCGGCGGGTCGCTCGTGCCGGGCAACGACGATGCGATAGCCTCCGCGTCTCGTGGATACGCCTAGCCCATCGGCGCCGGGACCAACGGTGGCGCCGTGATGACCACCGGGAGACCGAACGGGATGCTGACCGCCGTTGTGCGGCGCTCAGCGGTGTTGCTGCGACTGTTCGTCCGGGCCAGCCACCCGGCCAGGACGGTGGTCATCGGCTTCGCGATGGCCGTGCTCTTGGGAACGGCACTGCTGATGCTGCCGGTCGCCACGGAGCAGGGCAGCACAACGGACTGGGTGACCGCGCTGTTCACCGCGACCTCGGCGGTGTGCGTGACCGGCCTGGTGGTGGTCGACACCGCCGCGCACTGGTCCACCTTCGGTGAGGTGGTGGTCCTCGGACTCATCCAGGTGGGTGGCCTCGGCATCATGACGCTGGCTTCGCTGCTGGGCATGCTCGTGGTGCGCAGGCTGGGACTGCGAATGCGCCGCAGCGCCCAGACCGAGACGAAGAGCCTCGGCCTCGGTGACGTCCGCTCGGTGATCGCGGGAGTGATCACGCTGAGCCTCGCGATGGAGGCGATCACCGGGCTCGCGCTGACCCTCCGGTTCGTGCTCGGGTACGGCCAATCGTGGGGGGAAGGCACCTACTTCGGGGTGTTCCACGCCGTCTCCGCGTTCAACAACGCCGGATTCACGCTGTATCCCGACAGTCTGGAGCGCTACGCCACCGACCCGCTGGTGTGCCTGCCGGTGCTGTTCGCCGTCGTGGTCGGCGGACTGGGATTCCCGGTGCTGTTCGAGATCGGCCGCAGGTTGCGCGGCAAACGACGCCGCTGGTCGCTGCACGCGCGGGTGACACTGCTGGCCTACTCCGCGCTGTTGGTGGTCGGCGTGCTGGCCTTCGGCGCGTTCGAGTGGAACAACCCGGAAACACTGGGACCGCTGAGCATCGGGGGTAAACTGCTGGTCGGGCTGTTCCACGGGACGACCCCCAGAACCGCCGGGTTCGCGACCGTGGACATCGGCGAGATCAACCCGACCACGATGCTGGTCAACGACGTGCTCATGTTCGTCGGGGGCGGCAGCGCGGGCACGGCGGGCGGTATCAAGGTCACCACCTTCGCGCTGCTGGCGTTCGTGATACTCACCGAGGTGCGGGGCGAGTCGCAGGTACACGTGTTGGGGCGCAAACTACCCCTGGGGTTGCAGCGCCAGGCGCTTACCGTGGTGCTGGTGGCGGTGGGCATGGTGTTCACCGCGACGCTGCTGCTGCTCGTCATCACCCCCTTCGAACTGGACGTGGCCCTGTTCGAATCGATCTCGGCCTTCGGCACCGTCGGTCTTTCCACCGGCATCACCGAACAGTTGCCGCGAGCGGCTGAGCTCGTACTGATCGTACTGATGTTCACCGGCAGGCTGGGCCCGATCACCATGGCCTCCGCTCTCGCGCTGCGGGAGCGCGGCCGCCGTTACGACTTGCCTGAGGAGCGACCGATCGTTGGGTAGACAGAATCACGGTGCACGCCCGTCCCGCGTGGTGGTGATCGGACTGGGTCGCTTCGGCGGGTCGCTCGCCGTGGAGCTCGTCGAGGGCGGCTCGGAGGTACTGGCGCTGGACAACCGACCCCACCTGGTCCAGCAGTTCTCGGACGCGGTCACCCACGCGGCGGTGGCCGACACCACCGACCCCGAGGTGCTGCGCCAACTCGACGTACCCGACTTCCGACGCGCCGTTGTGGCGATCGGGGACGACCTGGAAGCCAGCATCCTGACCACCTCGCTGCTGGCCGAATTCGAGATCCCCCACATCTGGGCGAAGGCGGTCAGCAGGCAGCACGGCCGCATCCTCGAACGGGTCGGCGCGCACCGGGTCGTCCTACCGGAACACGACATGGGTGAGCGGGTGGCGCACCTGGTGACCGGCCGGATGCTGGACTACATCCAGTTCGAGGACGACTACGCGATCGTCAAGACCCGCGCCCCGGCGGCCGCGGTGGAACGCCCACTGAGCGAGACCAGGGTGCGCAGCAAGTACGGGGTGACCGTGGTGGGGATCAAGCGTCCCGGTGAGGGGTTCACCTACGCCACGCAGGAAACCGTGCTGCACCACGGCGACATACTGATCGTCTCCGGCCGGTCCAGTGACGTCGAGAGGTTCGCCGACCTCACTTAGCAGGGCCGCGACAGGACTTTGCTACGGGGCCGGGTAGCCGGCACGTGAGTCGGCGCCTTGCCGCGTTGGGCCGGCTCTTGAGTAGCGACCTACGCGGCGAGCGGCCCGGCCTTGCGATGCATCCGACTCACGCACCGGGGATAACCGCGCTGCGACCCGCATGGCCACTTCCCAACGGTGGTCTCGGGCACGGCGATTTCTTGGGAAATTGACGGCGGGCCGGGTGGAGTTCGATCCCGAGGCCGCTCATTCCAGGTTGGACCGGCTCATTCCAGGGTCGGGTCGCCGAAGGGCAGCAGCGGCTCGACAGCGGGAAAGACCACGAACAGCAACAGCGCGATCACCCCGGCCACCAGCAGCAGCGCCGCGACGGCCCGCACCGCGAGCGGCCCGGGCAGATGGCGCCAGATCCATGCGTACATTCACATCCCGCTCTCGTGTCGCGGTGCTCAACCGTCCAGTTCCGGAGGGCGGAGATCCGGCCGGTCCGCCACCTTCGGATAACGTTTGGTCAGCACGCCGTGCACGATCATCCGCTTCTCCGCCGAGTAACGCGGATGGCAGGTGGTGAGCGTGATCAGCCTGCTGCGCCACTGCTCGGGCACGGTGCCACGGGGCACGCCGGGCACGGGGTGGATGACCTCGCGACGTTGTGGCTCGACGATGCTCCTACCGAAAACCTCCCGGTAGGGACCTCCGATCGGTGCCGCACCGGCGCAGCTTTCCGGAGCGGTTTCCGGATCCCAGTCGGCGGCCTCGTCCCGCAGCGGAAGCACGCGGTAGACGTACCACTCGGTGGCCGTTTCAACGACGATCGCGTCACAGGAGTCGAGCCGGTCGAGATCCCCGAACGGGGACATGCGTCCGGAACGGTGTCCCGCCAGGGCGAAGTTGCCCCGTTCCCCGGGAAGGGCCGTACCGGTGTAGTGCCCCGGCCCGGCGGTAAGGGTGCCCTGGTCGGTGCCCTCCAAGACGGTGAACGGGAAGCCCGATCCCAGGGTCGGTACGTAGAGCCGGGCGAAGCCGCGTCCGGGTATGGGGTCCGGTGCCCGGTCCTCCGGGGAGACCTCCCGCCAGCGGTCACGCAACCGCTGCGTGGCATCGGCCTGCTGGCGTGCAGAGAACCAGCTGGTCACCTGCACCTCGTAGAACACGAAAAGCAGCACCACCAGGCCCAGTGTGATGAGCCCCTCGCCGAATCCGCGCAGCACAGCGCGTAGTCGACCTGGCCGTCGCTCCGGCGGTGGTGCCTGCGGCGGAGTGTCGAGACTCACCATGACGCCCTCCCCGACCCCGATCGAGGGATATCAACAGCAGCATACGGGTTGTTCGGAAAACCGGGATATTGCGTTAACGTGTGAGTGGAAAGCAGTCGCCTCGGGGCGGTTCGTCAGTCGTCGGTCGCCCGGCACCAACGGTGCGGGTCCGGCGGAACGCGCGGAGCACCTCGTTCGGCGGCGTGTGAAACGTGTCGAGGAAGGTCCGTCCCACCGGGCGAGCAGCACGGTCGGGGCGGCCGAACCCACCTGGCGAGGACACCATGCCCAAGTCAAAGGTCCGCAAGAAGACCTCCTCTCCCCCGCCAGTAGATCGCCGCACACCGGTGAAGGCGAAGTCAGCCGGACCCTCCCACCCCATCTACGTCGGCGTGATGCTCGGCATGATGGTGCTGGGCCTGCTGTGGCTGGTGGTCAACTATCTGGCGGGCCCCAAGATCCCGTTCATGGCCGATCTCGGGCCGTGGAACTTCGCCGTCGGCTTCGGATTCATGATCATCGGGCTGTTGATGACCATGAAATGGCGGTGAGAGCTGTCCGGGCCGGGACGCCGAATAACACGAATGTAAGTCATCCCCATGTGGACAACTCCTGTGGACAACTTCGTTCGGGCAGCCGTTGAGCTGCGATGACGACTCAGGCGATCCCGGCGCGGCGCAATCCCGAGTCTGGTCCACACCGGTAGGCTCACTGGTGCTCTGCTGGGTGGTGGCCGCGGGACTGCTACCTGTGGTCTGGCTGGCCGGGAACATCATCGACCGCGTCTTCCTCGGCGCCGCCTTGGTGGTGGCCGTGGTGGTCGCGGGATGTCTGACCTACCTGCGCCCCAGACTTCGTGCCGACCCCGCCGGAATAACCGTGCGGACACTCGGTGGACGCCACCGCTGGCCTTGGGAGCGGATCTCGCACCGCGTCACCACCAGCAGCCGGTTCGGTCGCACCGTGCCGATGCTGGAGATCGAGGTACCCGAAGCGGATCTGACGGGAGGGCTGCTGCTGTTGGGCCGGTTCGATCTGGGCGCGGAGCCGACCGAGGTGGCCGAAGAGCTCGAAACGCTGCGGTCCTGAGAACTTCCACGGGTCCTGAGAACTTCCACGGTCGATGGCGCCGGACTCACCGACGAGACGCTCTCGGCGCCAGTGCCACGCATCCGGCACCAGTGAAGGGGAGCTCCATGTCGCACGACCTCACGCGGCTGCCGGTGCGGACCCCGGTGGTTCGAATCAGTTCGTCCGCAGGCAGAACCGCCTGCCCTGCAGCACGTCGCACACCGTACCGCCGAGCATCGCGTCGCGGGTGAGCATCGCGACCACGATCACCAGGAACAACCCGGTCAGCGCAACGGTCTGCCAGAGATTCCGCCGCGCGGCTGGGGCGTAGAGCAACGCCGCGGTAGCCGCCGCACCGAGCACGAGTCCACCGAGGTGCCCGAACAACGAGATACCCGGGATGCTCACCGTGAGCACCACGTTGATCCCGATCACCAGCAGGATGGGACGCATGTTCAGCTTCAGCCGCCATGCGGCCACGGCCACTCCACCGAAAAGCCCGTACAGCGCTGTGGAGGCACCTGCCGCCTGGGTGAACGCCGAACTGAACAGGAACACGAACATGCTGCCGCCCAGCAGCGACAGCAGGTAGACGGCTGCGAACCGAACCCTGCCGAGCAGTAACTCCATCTCGCGGCCGACAATCCACAACGCGATCATGTTGATCAGCAGGTGAATCAGCCCGAAGTGCAGGAAGGCCGAGGTGAACACGCGCCACCACTGCCCCGTCGCCACTTGGACGGGCACCAGCGCCCAGGTCTGGAAGAGTGGGGCAGTGTTGTTCCCAGAGACAGAACCGGCCTGCGCGACGGTCAGCACGTAGAGCAGCACATTCACCGCGATCAGCGCCGGAACCAGCACGGGCTTGCTGCCCAGTCGAGCACCGGCCACGGTCACCGGTTGGCGAACACCACGCTGCCCCTGCTTGACGCAGTCCACGCAGTGCTGCCCCACCGAGGCGTCCCGCAGGCACTCCGGGCAAGCGGGCCGTCCACAGCGCGTGCAGCTCAGCCCGGTGGGTCGGTCCGGGTGGCGCGGACACGTCGGCATGGCCTGGGGACTGTTCGGATCCCCGGCCTGTCCTGGTGGAACGTTCACCTCGAGCCCCGCTCCACGGGCGAGGCGCGCGACCGGCCCCGGCCGCGTCGCCACGGCTCAAGCTTCGGCGGTCTCGCCACGTTCGATGGTCACCTTCTCGATGACGATGTCGTTGACAGGACGATCGCCCTGACCGGTGGCGGTGTTGGCGATCTCGTCCACCACGTTACGCGACTCCTGGTCGGCGACCTCACCGAAAATGGTGTGCTTGTAGTTCAGCCACGTGGTCGGCGCGACCGAGATGAAGAACTGCGAGCCGTTGGTGTTCGGTCCCGCGTTGGCCATGGCCAGCAGGTACGGCCGGTTGAACTGCAACTCGGGGTGGAACTCGTCGGAGAACTGGTATCCGGGGCCGCCACGGCCGGTACCGGTCGGATCCCCGGTCTGGATCATGAAACCGTCGATGACCCGGTGAAAGATCACACCGTCGTAGAACGGGCCGGACCGTTCACCCCGCGCGTTGGGCTCCGTGTAGTCCGCCGTTCCCTCTGCGAGCCCGACGAAGTTGGACACGGTCTTTGGAGCCTGGTTCGGGAACAACTCGACTCGAATGTTGCCCTGCGTAGTATGCAGGGTCGCGGTCACCGTCGTTCCCACGAGCGATCCGTTGTCTGCCACCACCTAATCCTCGCATCGACGAGCGTACCAACCGCCACAGGGTGCAGTATGGAGTTTGATCGTCAAGGAGTGCGCGGTACCCGGTGAGCACGAAGCGAACACCGGGTCCACAGCCCGCTGATCACGGCGATAGCCCCGCGAAAGCCGGACGATCAGCGGTGTCACCCGGGCGAGGAGTCCGGCAGGGCCCAGGAATAGGAGGCAACAGCATGGACGAGGTCAAAGCGATGTCCCGCGCCGGCGAGAACGTGGGCAGAGCCGTCGGCACCGGAGTGAAGGGCGCCCGGCACGGTGCGGTCAAGGCCCGCACTGTGGGATCGAAGGTGTCCAAGCAGGCCGCGGCACTGGCCGAACAGGAGCTGGCCGCACACGGTATCTCCACGGACGATCTGCAGGAACGGATCACGCAGCGGGCTACCGGAATGTCCCGCAAGGAACTCGCCAAGCGCGGCAAGAAGGCCCGCAAGGCGTGGGACAAGCGGACCGCCAAGCAGCGCAAGCAGCTCGCCAAGAGCGCCGAGGTCGCGCGCAAGGAGCTCGCCGGGCGGATCGATCCGGGCAAGCCCAAGCGGCGCAAGTGGCCGTGGGTGGTGCTGCTCCTCGCCGGAGCCGCGGCAGCGGCGGCCGCCGCCCTCTCGCGCCGCCCCGAGGAGCTGCCGATCGACGACGGCCAGTTCCCCCCGAACGAGCCGCAGGGCCAGAGCCCCGCGTCGACCGAGAACGGGCAGGTTTCGGACAAGCAGCCGCACCAGGGGTCGCAGAATCACTGACCGAGCGCTGAGCGCTCGCACGGTGGGGTCCGGTGGTCCACCGGGCCCCACCTTCCTCCCACCGGCCCGCGGCGAGCGCGCTCCCGCCGTCCTCCCGTTCCTGTCGTCTTGGCAGGCTGTGTGCCCATGACCGAGCCCGACACGGACACCAGTTTCGAGCTGCACGCCGCCGTACACGTCCACGCGGACCCCCGCACCGTCTACGACACCGTCAGCGACATCACCCGCATGGGCGAGTGGAGCCCCGAGAACACCGGCGGGGAATGGCTCACCGACCCACCCGGACAACCCGGCGCCCGCTTCCACGGCCACAACCGCATGGAAGAACTCACCTGGACCACCGAGTGCCAGGTACTGGAGGCCGAGCCGGGGAGCCGCTTCTCCTGGGCGGTTCTCACCGGAGCGCCGGACACGGACGCGTCGGTCTGGTCCTTCGAGATCACCCCTGCTGAGGAGGGCGGCGCCGAACTCGTGCAGCGCTACCGGCTGAGCACACTGCCCACCGGCTTCCGGCAGGCCCTGGAACAGCTGCCGGAGGACGAGAGCACCGAGCTGATGCGGCAACGCCGGGAGCAACTTCGGGAGGCGCTGTGGCAGACCGTGCGGGCCGTGAAGGAAACCGTGGAGAACGCGTGACCGGCCGCCGTGAGTCGCGGCGGAGACTCGTCGGACTCCGACGGTGGGGGCTCGTCGGAGTCCGGGGGATTCACGGAATTCCGGGCGATTTGTCGGGGTGGCTTGGCAGAGTACGCGTATGGCCGAGCCCGAGATCGATACGCGCTTCGAGCTGCACGCCGCCGTACACGTCCACGCGGACCCCCGCACCGTCTACGACACCGTCAGCGACATCACCCGCATGGGCGAGTGGAGCCCCGAGAACACCGGCGGGGAATGGCTCGACCCACCCGGACAACCCGGCGCCCGCTTCCACGGCCACAACAGGGGCGACCACCGCGACTGGACCACCGAGTGCGAGGTACTGGAGGCCGACCGGCCCCGCCTGTTCTCGTGGGGCGTTCACGGCAGCGTGAACGCGGCCGAAACCTCGATCTGGTCGTTCGAGATCACCCCCACCGACGGCGGTTGTCTGCTGACCCAGCGGTACGTGATGAGCGAACTCCGCCACGGGCTGCGGGTGCAGCTCGCCGAACTCTCCGAACAACAGGCGGCCCTGTTCCTGGCCCGCCGCAGGTCGCGACTGGAGGGCGGGATGCGCCACACCGTCCGCGCCGTGAAACGAACCATCGAGCAGGCCCGCGGCCTCGCCGCGGGCGAGTGAAGCGCCGCGGCACGGCGCCCCGCACGACACCCAGTACGGAGCGGAAATCGGGCTTCCCGACGAACCGAAGGGCTGCCCGAGGAACCGGCCGCGCCAAGGTTTCCCGAAACGCTCATAACGACCGGATAGCGGAACGAAATCGGACAGGTCTAGCCACGTCACGAGCGGGCGCGCCATACGTCTCACGGACAACGGGCGGCCACGGGGAACCCCGGCGCCGAGGGCACGCGTCCGTGAGCACCACCCGGTCATCGGCGCACACGGGGAGGGGCCGGACGGGTGCGCCGGGGGCCCGAACCGGGGAAGTTCGGGCCCCTTCCCCACCCCGACGACAACACGACAGCCGAGCGGAACGATCCGGAGAACAGGAGAGGAAACGATGTCCGACCTCAAGAACGAGACGATGAACCCGATCTTCGCCGAACTGGCCCGCGAACTGTCCGACCCGATCGGCTCCGAGATCGCCGTTTCCGAGCCGCCCGAGTTCGCGGACCTGCTTGTCGACTCGGCGCTCAGCGGCAGGCACCGCGACAGCGAGGAAGCCGAGGCCGTCGGCACCGAGCCGAGCGGAACCGATCGGCCGGACGGGGCGGTGCTGCAGACCGCCGGGCGGCACGCCCAGTGAAATCGAGCCCGTTCGGTACGCGTCCGGACGGACGGGCGTGTCGGGAGCGTCGGCCGCGTCGATCCCGGGCTGGACGCGGCCCGGGAGCACCGACACCCCGATTGGCCGCGAGCGGTCGGGGCCGTCCGCCCCGGAAGGACGTTTCGGAAACCGGCGACGAACCGGGGTCGTGTCGGAAGAACGCGCGCTTTCCCGGTGAGTCCGGGCACTCGATCCCGGCCCGGCCTCGCCGCTCGGAGCCCCGAAATCACTCGGACCGGCGGGGAACCTTCAACCGCGAGTGCACCGCGTTGTTCGTACTCGCCCCGTTGACCACCACCGAGTGCAACAGTCCATTGTAGACCAGATCCCACATGTCACGGTCCTTCTGGATTTCATCCACCTTGGTCTGAACACTCCGACCACCGCTGTCCTTCAGATCCAGGTGCATGGACATTCCACGGTGACGAACCTTGATCTCGGTGAGCTCGTACAACAACACCCAGGTGCGACCCACCTTCAACCATTCCGCACCGGCTGCCGGATCCACCAGTCGAAAGATGCCGTACATCCCGAAACCGGCCACGACCAGGAAAACCCAGGTCCACCACATATCGAGCCAGCTGTAGTCGAAACCTTGATCAACTCCGATAAGGACTCCGATCAACACGCTGGCGGCCACCCCCATGCGGATCGCGTACCGCTGGCTGTGCCGATACCACTCCAGCACCGGTCCGTGTCCCTCCGGTGGTTCCGGTTTCCGACGCCGATTCCGATCACGCTCCGGATCGCTGTCCTTCAACGGGTTGTCCTGCTGGAAGAAACCGGGCGCGCGCGGCGGCCTCGGTTCCCCCGTCCACGGATCCGGACGCGGCGGCAGCTGTTCCCGGATCGAACTCTCCTCTGCCATACCTGGTGCTCCACTATTCCCCGGTCAACCAGTTCTCGGCACTGGTCGCGAGAAAGTCTCCGGCCATACTCCCGACCGCTCCTCCGACCACCGTTCCGACGCCTGGAAAGATCGCCGATCCGATCGCCGCACCGGCGGCTCCGCCGACCGCTGCGCCTCCAAGACTGGCACCGGCATCCATGGCTGCCTCTCCTGCGGTGTCGGTTCCGGTCGCGACATCTATCCCTTCCGATCCCAAAGTCAAGGCAGTCCCCACGTACGGCACTCCTCGGAGAACGGAACCAGTTCCCTTCGCGATCCTGGAACCACTCTTCACGTACTTACTGGCATCCGCGGCGACTAAATCACTCGCCCCGCCAAACTTCTTGGCCAAACCACCCGTTTTCGCTCCACGTACATCGGCGACCTTGGATTTGGCGCCGTACTGCATGGCCGCCACCCTCGCTTTGGCGGCATCGCTGCTGTGGTCCGCCGCTTTGGCCAGGTTGCGCATCTCCCTCGCCTTGTCATCGAAGGCGTCCGCCTGTTCGAAGAGCGCGGCGGCACTCTCGGTGGAGGTCTTGATCGCGGTCAGGCCACCGGTCAGCGAGCGGGTCACGTGGGTCTTCACAGTGTTGAAGGTCTCGTTGGGATCCTTCATCGCGGATTCGAGTTCGCGATGCGCTTTCTCCTGCTTCTCCCGCGCATCGACCACGATGTCGCCCGCTTCCTCGAAAGCCCGCTGCCGCTTATCGGCGGCTTCCCCCGGAGCGCTCGGCTGCCCGGGCTCTCCGGCGGGACTCGGTTTCGGCGGCAGGATCTTCGTCCCATTGATGACGAGTCCCGCCTGCCTCGCAACGCCACGTGCGGCGGCCATGCGCGAATCAACGGTCTCCATATCGTCGGCGAAGGCCCGCAGCGCCGACTCGACCTTGCCGAGCGCCTCCTCCAGGTCCTGTGCCTGCTTGGACCGCCGCCCCAGTTCACCGCGTGCCGCATCGGCGGCGGTGCCGGTCCAGAAACTCTCGGAGGCACCGCGCTGCTCGCTCACGACATCGATGACCTCTCCCGTGCCAGTGCCGAGTTTCCCCAACCAGTCGGCGGTGTCACGACACGTGGCGGATTCGTCCAGCACCTCGGTATCCAGTTCCCCAGCCATGTTTCACCCCGGATCAGTCGGCCCTACCGCCGTACTCGTCGTAGTACTCTTTCCGTAACCGCTCAGCGTTCCGGTTGTCCAACTCGCCGTAGCTTCCGTCACTGGCGTCGATGTCACGGGCGATCTCATCGATCGCGGCGATCACAGCACCAGCGGTCTTCGAGAGCTCGCCCAGCGTGTGACTCACTTTCTCCGCTGACGTGGACACCTGGGGCATATCGGCGGCGTTGTTCGCGGCGGCATCCAGCTTGTCGGTGCTGCTTCGCAGCGCGGACGCCATACCGCGCAATCGATCGCGATCGGCGCGAATCCCGTTCTCCGACATGGTCACTCCTCTCCACCGTGCCGAAGGTTTTCCGGCAAGGGCGTGTCCAAGCAGATCGTGTGCGCACCACACGCACGCCTGACCTCGCCGAGCAGACCCGAAGGAACGGGCGCGGCTGCCTGATGTGGTCCGCAGCCCCGACGCAGCGCTTCCATCGACGTGTAAGCCATCACAGCCAGCGATTCGCCGGGCATGGGTTGCAGTTCCAGCTCAACGCGTTCCTCTCGCCGGGTGAACGGACGCGAGGCCAGATACACCGTTGTCCAGTCGTACGATTCGGGGTCGTTCCACTCCGCTTCTTCTTCCGCCCATTCGCCCGCGGTTCCCCGCAGCTCGGCCGGAATCGAGGCGTCCAACAAAACTCCGAACCGGAAATCGGGCGATTTCAGGGCGGAATCGGAACCGGAGCCGATCAGAGCGGACTCGTGGAGCTTGTCGAGTGGCAGCAGTATCCACGGTTGATCCGGCCCACATCCGGCCAGAAAACCGTCTAATGTGGAATAAGCGAGTACCACCAGTCCGCCGGAGAACTCCCGCATCTCCAGCATCAGACCGCCACTCTCCTCGTCAGGACGACAAGCGAGGTATAGCCGAGAAGGAAGCCGGTCGGTCTCGTCGAGGTCGTAGACGCGCGGCTTCTCGGTCAGTTCGACCATCGTCATTCCCCGTTTCAGTACGAGTGCCGTAAGGCACACCGTAACGAGTCACCGGCCCGCACGGTTCGGATTCGACACTTCGAGACCAGTGAGAACCGGGGTGTTTCCCGCAACACGAACCCCTGCACGTCACTGCCCCGTCCGTGACGGGTGACCCGGATGCTGCCGGTCGTCCCGCGCGGGGCGCGGGCTACGCCCCGCTTGTCGCGGCTCGGTAGTGAATGTACAGTCACTCACCATGCGAACGGGTTCGAGGGCTACGGCCGAGGAGCGCAGGCGCGCGGTCATCCGCAGCGCGGTGACCGTGTTCGCCAACTCCGGATACGAGACCAGCCCGGTCACTCGAGTGGCCGAACACGCGGGCATCTCCTCGGCCTACGTCATGAAGTTGTTCCCACGCAAGATCGACCTGTTCGTCGCGGCGATCGGCGACTGCTACGACCGCATCCTCGCCGAGCTCGCGGAGGCCGCCGAGGAGGCCGGGACGGCGGAGACCACCGAGATCCTGGACCGAATGGGAGCGCGGTACGCCGAGTTGATCGCCGACCGCGACCTGCTGCTGCTGCAGGTGCAGGCACTGGCCTCGACCCAGCTCCCCGAGGTGGCCTCGGCGGTGCGCGACGGGGTCGGACGGATCACCTCCCTGGTGATCTCCAGGGCGCGAGCCGAGGCGGACCAGGCACAGGACTTCCTGGCACGCGGCCAGCTGTGCCACCTGCTGACCGCGATCGAGGCGTTCGACACCGACGCCGACTGGGCGAGCGCGCTCACGAAGGGATTTCGGCACAGCCCGGCCTCCTGAGCACGGCCCGCGGGCTCACCCGCAGGCCCGATCTCTCGACGGCACTCGACACGACTGCGATCACCACGGCAGCGACCGTTGTCACCCACGAAAGTGAATGAACAGTCACTCACAAATCATGAAGGAGCGAAGCTCATGACCACCGGTGACCTCCACGTCGTACTCGGCGCGGGCCCCGCGGGCAGCACCCTCGTGGCCGAACTGCTCGCGCGTGGTCTCCGGATACGACACGTCAACCGCACACCGATCGACAACGCCCCCGCCGGGATCGAGACGGTGACGGCCGACGTCTCCGCACCCGAACGGGCAACGGCGGCGACCGAGGGAGCCGCGACGATCTACCACGCCGTCAACGTGCCGTACCACCTCCAGGTCGAGATGATGCCGGAAATCGGCCGAGCGGTACTCGACGCCGCACACCACAACGACGCGAGGCTGGTGGTGCTCGACACGCTCTACCCGTACGGCGAGGCCGACGGCGCGGCGATCACGGAGCGGAGCCCCTGGGCGGCGACGAGCCGCAAGGGCCGGATGCGCGCCGCGTTGGACCGTGCCTACCTGGACGCGCACCACGCGGGCGAAGTGCGGGTGGCACTGGGGCGAGCCGCCGACTTCTACGGACCGGGGGTGGTGAACTCCACCCTCGGCGGGGCGTTCTTCCCGGCCGCCCTGACCGGCGAGCCCGCACTCGGATTCGGCGACATCACGCTGCCGCACAGCTACTCCTACCTGCCCGACATCGCCGCCGGGCTGGTCGACCTCGGCACCACCACCGACGAAACCGCGCTCGGCAGGGTCTGGCACCTGCCCACGGTGCCCGCGGTCAGCACCGCGCACATCCACGCGCTCGTCGAACGGATCATCGGTGGCCGCATCACCACGCGGGTGCTCGACCGAGCGATGGCCACCGGCCCGTTCGACGAGCGATTCATGAGCGAGTACGCCGAGATCTTCTACCAGCACCTCGTCCCGCAGAACATGGTCTCGGCACCGTTCGAGCGGCGCTTCGGCAGCCAACCCACCCCGCTACTCGACGGCCTGCGCGCCACCGTCGAGTGGTATCGCGAGTTCCTGACCGCTCAGCAAGAAACCCGGACTCCGTGACGGCGGGGCACCGCCGGGCAAGTCCGCATCCGGACTCCGAAGATCCCGTCACGATTCCTGGAGAAGGTCACGATTCCCGGAAAAGGTTGTCCCGCAGCCTGGCAAGGCTTACCGGCGTATTCCGGGCATCGAGTTCCTTTCGAGCAGCCCCACGCCGGGGAGACCGGTGCGCATCAACCCGTGGGTTTGCGGGCGACCAGGCGCTCCACGATGCCGAGCTTGAACCTCTCGTGCAGCTCCAACTCGAATCCGGCCGCGCGGACCTGCTCCACAGGACGTCGCCGGAAGTGCTCCCCGGCCTGCGGAATCGTGACCAGCTCCAGCAGGCGTTGCGCCACCCGCACCGGCCACGAGGTGCTCACCACGTGGTCGGCCAACAGCAGCAGCCCGCCGGGCCTGAGCACCCGATCCATTTCGGACACCACGGCACGGACATCGGGAACCGCGCACAACGAGAAGGTGCACACGACCGTGTCGAACGAGGAATCGGGAAAGGCCAACCGCTGCGCGTCGCCGACGCTCAGCTCCACCGCGCGCCCCGAGTTCTCGGCGCGGCGGCGCGCCCGGTCGAGCATCCCCCTGCTGATGTCCACCCCGGTCAACCGAACCCCGGCCGGATACCGCTCCAGGTTCAGCCCGGTGCCGATGGCCACCTCCAGCACCTCGCCCTCGGCTCGCCCGCACAGCCACTGTCTGGTGTCGCCGAAGAAGCGGCGCTCGATGCGGTCCATCTGCCGGTCGTAGGTCCGGGAGTGCCGGTCCCAGTGCCGCCGGGACCGCTCCAGCTTTCCCGCCGCCGTCCGCATCGCGCCCACCCCGCTTCGCACGCCGAGTACGCCTCTCAAGTTACTACGGGACGGCAACGGCCTGCCGTTTCCGGGATCGACGGGACGCCGAGGGCGCGAGGTGGTCACCGAAGAGGTGCTGCCTCGGCGCGTGCCCGATGCCGGGTGCGTCTCCCCCGACGACCCAATTTCCGTTCACTCGGGCGTCTCCACCGGACGGACACACGGCGGAACCTCAGCGAGTGGTTCGACGCTTCTCCAGCCGGTCCCACCGAGCCGCGACGAACACCGGCACGAACCCCGCGACCAGCAGTGCGAGGAACACGGGGAACGGCCACCAGCCGACCTCGGCCGTCCGTGTGATGCGCCACTGGACGGCGCACAGCGGCAGCAGCCCGGCACCCAGGGCGGCGTTGAGCACCAGTACCGCCCTGGCCTGCCGCGCCGCCGAGGCCCGGCTGGCGGGGCGCTTGACCGCGCCGGTGCGGGCGTCGGACGGCAGCTCGTCCTCGGGTCCGGTCCGCGCGACGGCGAAGGCGGAGCCCGCGATCAGCACCGTGGTTCCGATGTAGAGGAAGACGGGCACGAAGGCGGAGCCGACGGATTTGCGTGCCCACGCATCGACCCCGCTCGGGCCGATGTGCTGGGGCACCGTCCCGGGCAGGTCGGGATACACCCTCGCTCCCCAAGCACTCATGCCGACCAGGAGCACGAGGCTGGGCAGCAACCACAACCACGGGAATCGTGGCCCGGTTTCCGTGGGAATCGCGCATCACCCCGCTGGACGTCCGACGCCCCGGCAATCACCCTGTCCGGCAGCGCTCGGACAATTGTGAAATTTTGTCGTGATCGACGAAACCCACCCACGAAGGACCCCACCCACGAAGGACCGGCCACGGCAGGACGCGGAGCCGTCAGAGCGGATCGATGCGGGCCTTGAGCAGGCAGAACGCGTTGCCCTCGGGGTCGGCGAGGACGTTCCACTGCTCCTCGCCGGTCTGACCGATGTCGGCCGGGCGTGCCCCGAGCTCGCGGAGGCGTTCGAGTTCGGCGTCCTGATCGCGATCAGTGGGGTTCAGATCGATGTGCAGCCGAGACTTCCCCCGATCCGGTTCGCCGCCGCTTCGGAGGATGATCGTCGGCCGCGGACCGCCGAAACCTTCGCGCGGCCCGATCTCGATGGCGTAGTCCTCCCCGGCGTATTCACGACCGAGCTCCACGAAGTCCAGGACCTCGCACCAGAACCGCGCCAGCGCCTCGGGGTCGCGGCAATCGAGCACGAGCTCACCGATACGACACGCCATTGCCGAAACCCACTCTCAGTACGGAAACCGACGGGCGACCGCGGACGGATCTCGCGGTCTCCCGCGTAGGGAACAACTCGAGATCGTACTGGGGGAGTCGAGCAGGCGCGAAGGGTTTTCGGCTCCCCACCCGGCCGGATCGTGGCCAGAGCCGGGAACGAAAAAAGGACCAGGCCTTGCGACCTGGTTCTCCAATGGTGGAGACGAGGGGAATCGAACCCCTAACCCCCGTTGATTCTTTACAATCGGCAGATGTTCCCACCTGTGTCGGCTGGTCAGCTGCTGCGGTAGGTATCGGCCGCGGCTTGGATCCGGGCGACGTAGCCTGCCCAGTAACCCTGGCCGCCGTACTCCTCGTGATTGCGACCCCCCTGACCGTCGATACTCTCGCGCAGGATGTCTACGTGGCCGGCGTGCTGGGCGGTTTCGGCAACTACGCGTACCAGCAGGTGACCGACCGTCGTGTCACGCTGGCCAGGGGCCCACCAGGCGACGTGCGCGGGCGTCTCCAGGCCCAGCTGCGTAATCGACGTGTCGGAGTGTTCCCACGCCTGGCGGTAGAGCCCAGTGAGGTACTCGCGGGACTGTTCGGGGGTCGCCCACATGTCCGCGTCGTCCCAGATCGAGCCATCCGCTACCCAGGGCAGGCAGATAGGTGAGGGCCGCCCTACGCAATCACCGAGGTAGCCGCTCTCGATACCCGCCAGATGCTTGACCAGCCCGAGAATGTTCGACCCGCTGGGTGTGAGCGGGCGCCTGGCGTCGTAGTCGTCGAGTCCGTCGAGCCCGCGCAACACAGTCTCCCGGGCCTCTTGCAGATACCGGAGCAGATCGCTTGCCATGCCTGCGGAGGATGTCTTACTGACCACGCAGCACACCGTAGCCCTGTCGACCGACACGACTACACCGACAACGACTACTTTGCCCTGGGAAATCCGCTGACCGCTCCCCCGTACATCCGGGGAATCCTCACGCGGCCGGAATCGTGATCCCTCCTCGATTGAGAAGCAGGCTGGGCACGTCCGTGTCCGGTGACCTTGGGTTATGCCTGCCCGCACCTCGGCATCGGGACATCGACGGCTGCCAGGAAGCCCACCAGTCTCCGGCCGGAGCGAGCCGGTCGGCGGTATTGCCGGCCAGTTCAGCTACCGAGATGCCGAGCGGGTTCGCCAGCGCCACAGCAGCCGACAGGATGGGTTGCTGTTCGCCTGCCTCGTATCGCCTGAGCTGGCGCACACCGATACCCGCCGCATCAGGCAAGCCCGGACTGCGACATCCCCAGCTCGGCACGCCGCTGATCGGTGGCATGCACCCCAGCTGTGCCCCAGGATAGATCATGAAAAAGGACCAGGCCTTGCGACCTGGTCCTCCAATGGTGGAGACGAGGGGAATCGAACCCCTAACCCCCGCCTTGCAAAAGCGGTGCTCTGCCGATTGAGCTACGTCCCCTCGCAGCGCCGAAGCACTGCCGCACGGCCCGCGGACAACGTTGCCCGATCGGTGGTGTCGTAGTGGCACACCCCGAAGCGCGGCCGAACCGCGATTCGCTCAGACCTCCGCGGTAGCTTCACGCCACAGGTCGGCCTCCGCCTTGGCCGCACTCTTGCGACGCACGACGAACAGGACGGCACCGGCAACAGCAGCGAGAACGAGCAGCTTCTTCACTTCGGACGCCTCCTACTACGAACGTATGCCGCCGCCGCGATAATCGCAGCGGCGGCACGTGTCACGTGGGCCTAGGAGGACTTGAACCTCCGACCTCTTCGTTATCAGCAAAGCGCTCTAACCGACTGAGCTATAGGCCCTGCGTGCGGTTATAGATACTACACACCCGCACGATCGTCTTCCAAAGGGGGGTTCCCCCTCACCGTCCCGGGGGACGGGCGAACCCGGAACGGACTCCCGGAACCCCAGGTCAACCGGGGAACCGGGAGTCACGCGGGACATCACTCCCGCTCGGAAAGGGTCACCTCGACCCCACCGACGAAATCCGCCGCCACGTTGTAGATGAACCCGGCAACAGTGGCCAGTGCGGTGAACAGCACGATGTTGATCGCGCCGATCATCGAGGCCACCGCGAACACCCGCACCGGACTGATCAACGGCTCGCTCAACGAGTTCTCGGGCTGGGTCAGCTCACTGAACGTCCCGTTGAGCTGCTCCCAGACCCCCATACCGCCGAGCACCCCGTACAACACCGCCACGGCGATCAACCACACGAAGAACAGCGTGACGCTGAGCATGAGCGCCAGCTTGAGCACCGACCACGGATCAACCCGCCTGATCTGCAGGCTCGCCCGTCGGGGACCACGACTCGGCCGACGCGGCGCACCCTGGGTGGCCGCCCCACCGCGAGCCCCGCCTCCCATGCCCAGCGAGATCCCCGCACGAGCCGACTCCGCGGTGGACCCGTCACCGGCGGACTCCCCGGCTGTCTGGGAACCAGCGGACTGGGAACCCGCGGCTTGGGAGGCCGAACCCGCCGGATGCGGAATCCGGTGCGTTTCCTCCTCCTCGTAGCCCGTCCCCGAGTCCGAATCACGCTGCCCGTCCGAGTCGTCCGAAACCTCCGTGGTGCCCGAGGAGGTGTCCGCCGAGGCGGTGGAAGTACTCATCGAGCCACCCACTCGCTGCCAGGGGGGAGTGGCCCCGGAACCGTCGACCTCACTCCGGGAGCCCTTCGCGCCACCGGCCGAACCAGACGAATCCCCACCGCCGTCGGCAGCGTCCGTGGACATCCCCTCGGAAACCGAGGTGGTCGCCTCCGCCGTCGTAGTGGTCGAGGTCGTTTCCTGCTCGCCGGTTGAACGAGACTCCGATTCCTGCGGCTTGTCCGAAGATGTCACGAGCGATCCTTCACTGATCGTCGGCTGCCTACCACGCGGGGTACCCCGCGCCTACTTCCGTTGCTCCGGGCCGGCTGCGTCCGGATCGGCGGCTTCATCCGCGTTGCGCGCGATGGCCACCAGCGAGTTCCCCTCACCCAGATCCATCAGGCGCACCCCCTTCGTCTGCCTACCGGCCTTGCGCACCTCCTTGGCGGTGGTGCGAATGACCCCGCCCGTGGAGGTGATCGCGTAGAGCTCATCCTCCAGTTCGGCGATGAGCGCTGCCACTAGCCTGCCACGTTTCCGGTCGTGCTGAATGGTCAACACGCCCTTACCGCCGCGTCCCTGCACCGGGTACTCGTCGATGGGCGTGCGTTTGGCGTACCCGCCCTGGGTCGCGACCAGCACGTAACGGTCCTCGTGGCAGACGCCCATGGCCAACAGCTCGTCCCCGGAGTTGAACCGCATCCCCAGCACACCGGAGGTGGCACGCCCCATCGGACGCAGCACCTCGTCGCTGGCGTTGAAACGGATGGACTGCCCCTCGGCCGAGACCAGCAGCAGGTCGTCCTCCGGCGAGCAGAGCACCGCACCCACCAGCTCGTCACCGTCCTTGAGGTTGACGCCGATCAGCCCACCGGAGCGGTTGGAGTCGAAATCGGTGAGTTTGGACTTCTTGACCAGCCCGTTCTTGGTGGCCAACACCAGGTACGGAGCGACGGTGTAGTCCTTGATCTGCATCACCTGGGCGATGTGCTCGTCCGGCTGGAACGCGAGCAGGTTCGCCACGTGCTGCCCGCGGGCGGTGCGGTTGGCCTCGGGCAGCTCGTACGCCTTGGCACGGTAGACCCGCCCCTTGTTGGTGAAGAACAGGATCCAGTCGTGCGTGGAGCACACGAAGAAGTGCGAGACGATGTCGTCCTGCTTCAACGCGGCGCCCTGCACACCCTTGCCGCCCCGCTTCTGGGCCCGGTAGAGATCGGTCCGGGTCCGCTTGGCGTAACCGGTCCGGGTGATGGTCACCACCACGTCCTCGTCCGCGATGAGGTCCTCCATGGAAACCTCACCCTCGTACGGGACGATCCGGGTGCGCCGCTCCTCGCCGTGCTTGTGCACGATCTCCATCAGCTCGTCGCGCACGATCAGGCGCTGCCGCTCCGGCTTGGCCAGGATGTCGTTGAGATCGGCGATCTGCGCCTCGATCTCGGACAGCTCGTCCAGCAGCTTCTGCCGTTCCAGCGCGGCCAGCTTGCGCAGCTGCATGTCCAGGATCGCGGTGGCCTGTTCCTCGTCGATGCCGAGCAGCTCGATCAGCCCGGAACGGGCGTCGTCCACGGTCGACGAGTTGCGGATCAGGTCGATGACCGCGTCCAGCTGGTCCAACGCCAGCGTCAGCCCGCGCAGGATGTGGGCACGCCGTTCGGCGCGCTGCAGGCGGTGCTTGGTACGCCGCACGATCACGTCGATCTGGTGCCGCACGTAGTAGCGGATCACCTGGTCCAGCCGCAGCGTGCGGGGCACGCCGTCGACCAGCGCCAGCATGTTGACACCGAAGGTGGTCTGCAGCTGGGTGTGCTTGTAGAGGTTGTTGAGCACGACCTTGGGGATCGCGTCCCGCTTGAGCGTGATCACGATGCGCATCCCGCGCCGACTGTTGGACTCGTCGGCGATGTCGGTGATCCCCGAGATCTTGCCCTCACGATGCATCGTGGCGATGTTCTCGATCAGGTTGTCCGGGTTGACCTGGTACGGGAGCTCGGTGACCACCAGCGAGGTGCGCCCCTTGGCGTCCTCCTCCACGTCGACCACCGCACGCATCCGGAGCGAGCCGCGGCCCGTGCGGTAGGCGTCGGCGATCGCGTTGGTGCCCATGATCATCGCGTGGGTCGGGAAGTCCGGCCCCTTGATGCGCTCGATCATGGCCTCGAGCAGCTCGTCGTCCTCGGCCTCGGGGTTGTCCAGCGCCCAGACCACGCCGTCGGCGACCTCGCGCAGGTTGTGCGGCGGGATGTTGGTCGCCATCCCCACCGCGATACCGCCACCGCCGTTGACCAGCAGGTTGGGAATGCGCGAGGGCAGGACGTCCGGTTCCTGCGTGCGGCCGTCGTAGTTGTCCGAGAACTCGACGGTGTCCTCGTCGATCTCGGCCAGCATGCTCATCGCCAGCGGCGCCAGCCGGGATTCGGTGTTGTGACTGACGAACCCGTTGGTGACGAAGGAATGGTCGTCACTGTCCACGCGGAGGCTGTAGACCGGCTGGGCCCCGGCATCGGTGACAGATTCGACCTCGGCGTAGTAGAACCTGCCGTCCACCAGGGGTTCGACGACCTCGAGAACCTCGGGGTTGGTGATCCGGCTCGTAATCTCGGCCCGGTCCGCTTCCCAGCGCTCGATGCGGTCGACATTGTGCCGCCGCAGCCAGTCGCGCTCCGTCCAGCGTTCGGCGCCGTGTTCCCTGATGTAGTCGGCGACGAACGGAACGTGGTCGTGACTCATGGCCGTGCTTCGTGCGGGGATATCATCGAGAATCCCGACCAGCTTTCGTTGCTTGGCGTCGTGGAACCCGACACGGGAGGCGAACAGTCGAGCGTCGCGGCGATTGGTGACGACGACCTTGAACTCACCCGAGGCGTACTCGGAGATCTTGGATACGACCCCGAACTCGAGCAGCAGTTGCTGAACCTCCCCCGCCAGCCGACGGCTGTAGGTGGAGTAGGAGATCTGCACCGAATTTCGCGGCAGCGCGGAGCACGAACCGTCACCGGTGAACAGCCCGACAAGGAAGGCCCGCTTGGTTTCACTGCCCTCGCGCCACACGAACTCCGGGACCGTCTTGTCCGCGCTCCGATCCCCGATGAGCTCAGCGAGGACGCTCTTCCGGAACTTCGACATGTCCTGGATGTCGAGCTCGTGAAGTGTGTTGCCGGAAGCGATCCGCCGGGAGGAGACGTATCTCGGACCACCGACCACCGCGTCGTACAACTCGACCACGTAGCGGAAGAAGTCCTCATCCAGGTTGTTGAAACCGGCCCGACCCGGCGAGACGAATCCCTCGCTCACGAAGGCTCCGGCCAGCAGCGCCCGCTCCTGTACCCCGGACAACGGCTCGCCCTGCGAAGGCTCGCTACGCTGCATGACGACGTGGTCGCCGGGACCGATCTCCTCCAGCAGCTTCCACAGCAGGGTCGGAACGCCGAGCACCTTCGTCAGGCACAGCACCGGATGGTTGTGCGTCCCGATCAGCTCATAGCCGCCCTTGGTGCGCAGCCTGAGGGTCGGGTGCTCACCCGAGTGGAAGAGCTTCTCGGCGCGAACCGGATCACCGGAGCGCCCGAGAACCTTGAGATCGATGTCGTTGTCGCTGTTCGACCGCGCGTCCGGCACGATGTCGCCGATGCGCACCGACGAACCGTCGGCCAGTTTCACCAGGGTGTCACCGGTTACGCAGTAGCGCATCGCGGCGGCCGGATCGTTGCCGGGCGAGCCGAAGTTGCCCTGCCCGTCGATGAGCACGTTGCGCATCGACCACGGCTGGGCCATCCGTACCAGGGTGTCGTAGATCGCCGAGTCGCCGTGCGGGTGGTAGTTACCCATCACGTCGCCGACCACGCGCGAGCACTTCACGTAGGAACGGTCTGGGCGGAACCCGGAGTCGTACATCGCGTACAGCACCCTGCGGTGCACCGGTTTGAGCCCGTCGCGCACGTCGGGCAGCGCCCGCGCCACGATGACGCTCATGGCGTAGTCGATGTAGGAGTTCTGCATCTCCTGCTGGAGATCGACCGGTTCGACTCGGCCACCCTCCGGGGGCAAGGTCTCGGTCATACCGTCCTTCTCTTCGCTGGGTTGGCGGTCGCGGTTCGCCCGGTGGCCCCGTCACTTGCGCGGCCACGGCCACGCCGGGCGATCTCGCGGGGTCGTGGGGGTCGGCGCGGGCGCCGATCAGACGTCGAGCAGTCGGACGCCCTTGGCGTTGCGGGTGATGAAGGAGCGGCGCGCTTCCACGTCCTCGCCCATCAGCACGCTGAACAGCTCGTCGGCCGTGGCGGCGTCGTCCAGGCTGACCTGCATCAGCACGCGGTTGTCGGGATCCATGGTGGTTTCCCAGAGTTCGGGGGCGTTCATCTCGCCGAGCCCCTTGTACCGCTGGATGCCCTCCTCCTTGGGGAGCTTGCGCCCCTCCTGGGCGCCCTGCTGCAGCACCGCGTCGCGCTCGCGGTCACTGTAGACGTACTGCGGCTGCGAGCGCGGCCACTTGATCTTGTAGAGCGGCGGGCTGGCCAGGTAGACGTGCCCGTTCTCGATCAGCGGCCGCATGAACCGGAACAGCAGTGTGAGCAGCAGCGTGCGGATGTGCTGCCCGTCCACGTCGGCGTCGGCCATCAGCACGATCTTGCTGTAGCGCAGCTTGGACAGGTCGAACTCGTCGTGGATGCCCGTGCCCAGCGCGGTGATGATCGACTGGACCTCGTTGTTCTTGAGGACCTTGTCGATCCGCGACTTCTCCACGTTGATGATCTTGCCCCGGATGGGCAGGATCGCCTGGTAGCGGGACTCCCGGCCCTCCTTGGCCGAGCCACCCGCCGAGTCGCCCTCGACGATGTAGAGCTCGCACTCGTCGGGGTTGTTGGACTGGCAGTCCTTGAGCTTGCCCGGCAGCCCGCCGATGTCCATCGCCGACTTGCGCCGCACCAGGTCCTTTGCCTTGCGGGCGGCGACCCTGGCCTGCGCGGATGAGACCGCCTTGTTGATGATGTTCTTGGCGTCGGCGGGGTTGCGCTCGAACCAGTCGTTGAGCCACTCGAAGGCGGTGGTCTGCACGAAGGACTTGACCTCGGTGTTGCCCAGCTTGGTCTTGGTCTGCCCCTCGAACTGCGGCTCGGAGACCTTGACCGAGATGATCGCCGCGAGCCCCTCGCGGACGTCGTCGCCGGTCAGGCTGCCGTCCTTGTCCTTGAGGAGCTTCTTCTCCTTGGCGTAGGAGTTGACGACCCTGGTCAGCGCAGCGCGGAAGCCCTCCTCGTGGGTACCGCCCTCGTGGGTGTTGATCGTGTTGGCGAAGGTGTAGACCGACTGGTTGAACCCCTCGTTCCACTGCATCGCGATCTCGACCTCGTGCCCCTCACCGGCGGCGCTGAAGCTCACGATCTTCTTGTGGATGGGGTCCTTGGTGTGGTTGATGTGCGCGACGAAGTCCTCCAGGCCGCCCGGGTAGTGGAACACCCGTTCGGCGGCGCGGGCGGACTCGCCGGAGGCGTCCTCGCCCGAGCTGTCCTCGGCGGCGGCGCGCTCGTCCCGCAGCACGATGCGGAGCCCCTTGTTGAGGAAGGCCATCTCCTGCAGCCGCCTGGCGATGGTCTCGGCGTCGAACCGGGTGGTCTCGAAGATGTCCGGATCGGCCCAGAAGGTGATGCTGGTGCCGGTCTCACCGGTATGCTCGCCCCGTTCCGGGGAGGACACCGGTTTGGAGTCCTCGTAGCGCTGCCGCCACACGTGGCCGTCGCGGTGCACCTCGGCCTCGAGCCCGGTGGACAGCGCGTTGACGACCGAGACGCCGACGCCGTGCAGCCCGCCGGAGACCGCGTAGCTGTCGCCGCCGAACTTGCCGCCCGCGTGCAGCATGGTCAGCACGACTTCCAGCGTGGGCTTCTTCTCGATCGGGTGCTCGTCCACCGGGATACCGCGGCCGTCGTCGGTTACGCGGACGCCGCCGTCGGCGAGCAGTGTGACGGTGACCTCGCTGGCATGACCTGCCATCGCCTCGTCCACCGAGTTGTCCACAACCTCCTGCACAAGATGGTGCAGGCCGCGCTCACCGGTCGAGCCGATGTACATGCCGGGACGCTTGCGGACTGCCTCAAGGCCCTCGAGAACGGTGATGGATGAAGCGCTGTATTCGTTCTTCTTCGCTGTCACGGGCCTCGGAGTCTCCTAGAGCCGAATCGCTTGAGTCTGCGGCCCGCACGGCGGGATCGGCGAAGCCGCCCCGCGGGCCGGGGCCGGTACGACCCCACCACCGCCCGGTACTGGAACGTCACGACACCGACGAACGAACCGGACCCACCGCCATTCTACTGGTCGGCCCCGTCAGAAAGACGCCAAGGACGCCCCTGACTTGCTCACAGAGCCACCAAAACGGATCAGGACACCTTTAAAGGGCGGCGAACACGACATTGGGATTCTGACTTGTACCGTGCCGCCCGGTGCAACCCGGGTGCCCGAACCGCACGAACCTCACCTGAAAGCGGGACGCCCCCCGGTTCCGCCCGAACGTCCGGGCACACCTCGCCACCCCGCGAAGGGCTCACCCGTAGGTGTCGCGCGGGCCCCTCCCTGAGATGTGGCGGGGCCCGTGCCGCCAGCTGGGGGCCGCCGGCCCCGCCACCTTGATCCGCCGTACCACCCGACTGCCGAGGCCGTCCGCGATCCGCTGCACGAGCTGGCGCTGCAACAACCGCAACTCGGTGGCCCACGCGGTGGACTCCGCCCGCAACGTGAGCACTCCCTCGCTGAGCTCGACCGGTTCGCTGTGCGCCGCGATCTCCTCCCCCACGAGTTCCGCCCAGCGCCCGAACAACTGGCCACCGGTCAACCGCTCGGACCATCCCCTGGAGTCGACGACTCGCCGTAGCAGCCGTCCCAGCTCCTGCGGATCCCGGTCGTCGGCGTCGGGACCCGACCAACCACGGCTGCGCCGAGTGCGGCCGGTCGGGCGTCCGACCCGCCCACGGGGGCGTGCCTTGGACTTCTCGCGCGCCGCCTGCAACGCCGCCCGAGCCAGGTCCGAGCCCGAGGTCCGTTCACTCGCGACCCCAACCGGTTCGGGGCCAGTGGCCCGCTGATCGGCAGATGTGGTGTCGCGGGAACTCGACCCACCCTCCGAGTTGTCCACACTGTCCACAGTTCGATCCCCAACCGTGGCCCCGTGCTCCGAGTCAGTGCCGCCGGGTGAACCCGCGGCGGCTGGTGCGGGCCATCGGGACGCGAACAACGCGTCGCGCTCGACCGCCGAGCGGGGTCGTCCTCCGGACTCATTCGGCACGCCGCACCTCCCCCTCGCGCACGTCGAACCGAACCCCCGACAGCTCGGTGGGAACGTCCTCGGCCACGGCCGCGGTCACCAGCACCTGTTCCGCCCCGGCCACCGACCGGGCCAACCGGGCGCGGCGCCGCGCGTCCAGCTCCGCGAAGACGTCGTCCAGGATCAGCACGGGTTCGGCACCATCCTCGGACAGTAGGTGATACGAGGCCAGTCGCAACGCGAGCGCGAACGACCAGGACTCGCCGTGACTGGCATACCCCTTGGCCGGGGCCTGCCCCAGCATCAGCTCCAGGTCGTCGCGGTGCGGCCCCGACAGCGACACACCGCGCTCCAGCTCCTGCTGCCTGGACTCGCCGAGCTGCGTCAGCAGCGCGGACTCGATCGTGACGGGATCGGCCCGCGTGCCCCCCGGAGTGCCGTACTCCTCGGGCAGTCCCGGCACGCTGCTGCGGTAGGCAGGCTCCGCCACGCGGGAGGCGGGCCCCTCCGCGGGCGGCGGCCCGTCCGCGGCGACCTCGGTATAGCAACGCCTGACGTGCGGAATCAGGTCAGCGACCAGGTCCAACCTGCCCGCCAGCAGATCGGCACCGTACTTGGCCAGGTGGCCGTCCCAGACCTCGAGGGTGCGCAGGTCGCTCGGGTCGGCGCTCCGCGCCGCGCCCGCCGACTTCAGCAGTGCACTGCGCTGCTTGAGCACCTTCTCGTAGTCGGCACGCACCCCCGCGTAACGTGGCGATCGGGCCACCAGCAGTTCGTCCAGGAAGTCCCGCCGCTGACCGGGATCGCCCCGCACCAGCGTCAGGTCCTCGGGGGCGAACAGCACGGTTCGCAGGATGCCGAGGACGTCGCGCGGTTTCGTGGCCGAGCCGCGATTGATCCGCGCCCGGTTGGCCCGCCCCGGGGCGATCTCCAGTTCGACGAGCAGCTCCCTGTCCTGGTTGACCACGGCCGCACGCACCACAGCGCGCTGCGCACCGTGCCTGATCAGCGGGGCGTCGTTGGGCACGCGGTGCGAACCGAGGGTGGCCACGTAGCCGACCGCCTCGACCAGGTTCGTCTTGCCCTGACCGTTGGCGCCGACCAGTGCCGTCGGCCCGGCGTCCAACGGAAGGTCCACGTGCTGCCAGGACCGGAAGTCGGTGAGTTGCAGGTGGCGTACGTACACGACGGTCCTAGGGGCGAGGAGGCACGAACCGGGCGTTGAACTCGGTGACCGTCAGCGCGGCCACCGCCTGCGGCTCACTCCCCGTCGCTGGATTGCACCGCGTGACCGCCGAACTGGTTGCGCAGCGCGGCCACCGCCTTCATGGCGGGCGAGTCGTCCTGCCGGGAAGCGAACCTGGCGAACAGCGCGGCGGTGATCGCCGGGGTGGGAACCGCGTGGTTGATGGATTCCTCCACAGTCCAGCGGCCCTCGCCGGAGTCGGTGACATAGCCCTGCAACTGTTCCAGTTCCGGATCCTGCTCCATGGCGCGGACCAGCAGGTCCAGCAGCCAGGAACGCACCACGGTGCCGTGGCTCCACGCCTTGATCGTGCCCGCGACATCGGTGACCAGGTCCGACGCGGCGAGCAGCTCGAAGCCCTCGGCGTAGGCCTGCATCAGGCCGTACTCGATGCCGTTGTGCACCATCTTGGCGTAGTGGCCCGCGCCGACCGGGCCCGCGTGCGCGAAGCCCTTGGCCCGCTCGCCGGCAGGACGCAGCGTGTCGAAGATCGGCATGGCACGTTGCACGTCGGCGATCTCACCACCCGCCATCAGGCCGTAACCGTTCTCGGCCCCCCAGACTCCGCCGGAAACGCCGACGTCGACGTAGGAGATTCCCGACTCGGCCAGCAACGCCGCGTTGTCCCGGTCGTCGGTGTAGCGCGAGTTGCCGCCCTCGATCACGAGGTCGCCCGCGTCGAGCAGTCCGGCGAGTTCCCGAATGGTGCTGCTGGTCGGTTCGCCGTGCGGAACCATGACCCACACGGTGCGCGGCGCGGTGAGCTCGGCCACCATGGCGGTGATCGAGGACGCGTCGGCGACCTGCTGGTCACGGTCGTAGCCCACGACCTCGTGGCCGTCCGCGCGCAGTCGCTCGCGCATGTTGTAGCCCATCTTGCCGAGACCGACCAGACCCAGTTGCACCGAAACTCCCTTTCACACACTTCGCCGGCCCCACCTCGGCGGATCCCACACGGGGGCGGGGCGCGGCAACGTCGTCGCAGCCGACGTCGCACCGCGTTGGGCAGCGTGAACGTGCTGCGTTTTCAGCCCGGCATCCGAACCGGCATGAGCAGGTACAAATACCCGGGAAGCACCTCCCCGTCCTCACCGGCCGGTTTGATCACGGCGGGACGGCTGGATGTCGTGAACAGCATGCGGGCCCGGTCCGCCTTGAGCGCGGACAGCCCGTCCTGCAGATAACTCGGGTTGAAGGCGATGGTCAGCGGCTCGCCCTCGAACTCCACCGGGAGTTCCTCCTCGGCGCTGCCCTCGTCGTCACCGCCCGCGGTCAGGCGCAGCGCGTTCTCGGAGAACTCCAGTCGTACCTGGGTGCCGCGCTCGGCGACCAGCGAAACACGCTTGATCGCGTCGGCGAGCGTTCCGACGTCGACCACGGCGGAGGTGGCGTACTCGTCCGGCAGCAGCTTGCGGTAGGGCGGGAACTCGGCGTCCAGCAGCCTGGTCGTGCTGCGGCGGGTGGTTCCGGACAGACCGAGCAACCCGTCGGAGGAGGCCAGCGACAGTTCCACGGTGGTGCCCGCGCCACCCAGTGTCTTGGCCGACTCGGACAGGGTGCGTGCGGGAACCAGCACCTCGGTGTCCTCGACCGATTCGGTGGGCTGCCAGGTGAGCTCGCGCATCGCGAGCCGGAACCGGTCGGTGGCCACGAGGGTGAGCTGATCGTTGTTGATCTCGATCCGCACGCCGGTGAGCATGGGCAGCGTCTCGTCCTTGCCCGCGGCCACGGCGACCTGGGCCACCGCCGAGCTGAAGGAGTCGCCCTGCACCGAGCCCGCGAGCTCGGGCATCCGCGGCAGTTGTGGATAGTCCTCCACAGGCATGGTGGGGAGGCTGAAGCGAGAGCTGCCGCAGGTGATGCTCACCCGGGAACCGTCGACGGTGATCTCGACGGGGCGCTGCGGCAACGCCTTGGTGATGTCGGCGAGCAGCCTGCCGGATACCAGCGTCCTGCCACCGGTCTCGACCTCGGCGTCCACCCCGACCTGCGCCGAGACCTCGTAGTCGAAACCGGAGATGGTCAGCTTGCCCTCGTCGGCGTCCAGCAGCATCCCTCCCAGCACTGGTACCGGCGGGCGTGAGGGCAGGCTACGAGCGACCCAGGCGACAGCATCGGCGAGACCGTCACGTTCCAGACGGATCTTCATGAGTGTCCTTTCGGTTCCGGTTCCACGACGTCTCGGTCGTGGAGAGCCTGGTCGAACGGGATGCGGGTGTGCTGTGCACCGCGAACCGAAGCGGGTACGGCGAATCGTGCTTCGAGCCCCCACCCAGCGCGGCGAAACCGCGGCGGCTCTTGAGCCCGATGGGTCTCCCACGGTAGAGCGTGCGCTCTGCGCCCGTGACGTGGGTCCGGGGTTTCACAGCTCGTCGAGTCCGCGGTCTCCGAAAAGTTGATCTTGGCTTGCGCTCTTACTTCGTTTCCCTTGTCTTTAAGAGAAAAACCAAACAACGCAGGCGTAGTAGGGGCTGTGGACATTGGGGACAACCCGGTTTTTCGCTGCTGAGCGGCACTACCCCGCTGTGGATAATCTTGTGGGCAACTTGGGGATGAACAAGCGGCACTGTGGATCAATTTGTCCACAAGCCGAGTTGTCCACAGTTGCGAGGTGTTGATCCACAGTCGATCCCCAAGATTTTCGCAGGTTGTCCCCAGTGCTTGTGGATATGCCTTGATCGCTCGATCAGGTTGTGGATAAATCTGTGGACATCTTGTGGGCAACTTGGGGGGTAGTTGTGGGCAGGTCCCCTGTTGTTGTGTACAGCTTGTGGGGCGATTGGGCCCTGCTCCAGCTCATCCTTGGGGATGGCGAAAGCTGTGCACAACCCCACTTCCGAGTGACTTTCAAGGGGGTTCAGATGTGGAAATTCACATTTGTGTGATCTTTGTGCGTCGCGGGCACGCAACGTGATCAAGGTTGTGCACACGCCCGTTTCGCGTGGTTGGTCGGATTCGCCGGAAGAGGGGGCGGGCGGCGTCAATTTCCCGGGCGGTCTCAGGGGGTGGTTGCAACACCGAGTGCTTGGGCTAGTGCTTGGGAGGGTGTCATCCAGTTCAGTGTGTGGCGGGGGCGGGTGTTGAGTTGGGTGGCGATGTGGTCGAGGTCGGTTTGGGT
>NZ_JBMIHH010000016.1:0-92935 GCF_051225635.1 Actinopolyspora sabaoui
ACAACGCAACCCCGACCAGCAAGCACCGGGCACCACATGCAGTTCTTCAAACAACCAGCCACCACCACGAACCGAAACCAGAAACCACCCGACAAACCAGAACCCAGTCCCGACTCACCGTTTCCCGCGATTCCCAGCCCGGCCCCGCCGTGCTGACAACAACCACTCTAAACCCCCACCACACCACCCCACACACCCACCCCCCGTTAATTCACGAAATCCCAGGACAACCCCGGTAAATACCCCGAAAACCATTCGGATAACCGCCGTACGTCCGTAGTTCACCGGGGCCGTCCCCCATGGGCCTCCCTAGTGGGGAGCGACCACACCCACCGAATCGGACTGTCCACGACGACCTTCACGCGGTTCGTGCTGCCAGTTGGTGATTCGGCGGACGACGAATACAGCCAGTATCGCCGCGACCACTTGTACGGGTGCCACGAGAAACCCTGCCAACGCCAGATCCTGATAGAACGCGAGCGCTTCCCGGCCGTTGAGGTCGAGCGGATTTCCACTCACCCCGATGTGTGCGTAAGTGATAACACGTGCGTGGCGGTCCGTGCAGAGCATCGCGAGATAGCACAACCACCAGGCCCAGAGCAGCCCGCCCTTGTAATCGACACTCGCCGCCATACCGCCCCGCTCGTGGCCGGGACGACTCGCTCGCCAGATGTCGGTGAGGATCTGCTTCGGGAACCAGAAATTGACGACCGGGACGATCCAACCGAGGATCAACCAGGGTTTCTTCCGCCGGTGTATCCCGGGATCCAGTACTTCGGCGTTGCCGCGCACCCGGAACAACCAGACCAGAAAGAGCACCATCGTCGGCAGCAGCACGAGTGCGCTGAACACCCCGACAACCAGCTCCAGGCCCTCCATCGGCAGGAACTCCATGTTCCAGTAGGAGCGCGACCGCTCGATCGCCTCGCTGTACACCACGAACAGTCGGAGCTGCACGAGAAAGTACAGCGTTTGGAGCACGGCGAAGCACAGCAGCAGCACGATGGTGGCGATCCCCAGGCCCCGCGTCGGCCGCAGGGCCCCCCGTGCGTCGATCGGTGGGGCCGCCCCGGCTGTACCGGGTTCGACAGGCGGCACGGTCCCGAGGTCACGCAACTGCTCGGCGGGCAGTGCCCTGCCACCGCACACCGCGCAGTACTCCTGGTCAGCAGGAACGTGCCCACCACACACGGCACAGTTCACTCGTCACTTCCAATCTCGCCGAACGACAAAAGCGGCGCGGACACTACCGGCGCTACCACTCGGCGAGCACACGAATTTCGAAACCTTGGAGTGCCGGTGTCCGGATCGTGATCGCCCCGTGACGGTGCCGCTCACCGACCGAGCACGCGCCGGAGTTCCGCTCTGGCAGCGGGACCCGAGGAGTCGAGACGGCTCGCGTAGAGCCCGTCGAATTCCTCGGTTCCCAGTTCCGCGCGCAACCGAGCGCACATCTCACGCACGTCGGGATCGCCCCTGTCCAACACTCCCTGCAGTGCCGCCGCGACGCCGAGCAGTCGCGCTGCTTCTCGTGGAGCTTCCTCGGCGAGTACCAACCGGGCCAGCTGCTCGCACAGCACCGCGCTCATCGGTCTGTCCGCCACGGTCCGTTCGGAATCCAGGGCTTCCCCCAACAGTTCACGAGCACTCGCCGGGTCGCCCTCGTCCAGCGACAACCGAACCCGGAACGAGAGCAACAGATCGCGCATCATCGGCTGCGGGGTGATCCGAGTGCCACGAGATCCGCCTCGGCGTCCCGTACCAGCCGGTGAGCCGATTCGATCTCGCCCTCGGCACGGGCCAGCTCCATCCACCCGTAGATGACGGTGACGCGGTGGCTGGAGGGAGTGGTGCCCGCCAGTCGGGAAGCCTCGTCCAGTTCGGCCCGCGCTCCGGAGAGGTCTCCCATCCGAACTCGGTGCATCCCGACGCGTGCCAGCTGTGGCACCAGTTCGGCGGGGGAACGCAACTCGCGCAGCACGCGCACTGATTCAGTCAGTCGCTCGACAGCGCTTTCGTGATCTCCCCGCAGCGAGTGGAAATCGGCCGTGCTGCCGATGGCCTGGGCCATCCCCCACCGATCACCGATCGTCTGGAAAGCGGCCACGGCACGTTCGGCGTGCTCCTCCCCCTCGCTCGTCTCACCACGGCGCCCGGCCAACATCGCTCGTGTGTAGTGGGCCGCGGCATTGGGCCAGGGATCGGGGTGTTCTGCCGCGCGCCGCAACGATTCCGCCATTTCGTCCAGCCGCTCCGTCAGCAACCAGACCATCGGTTCCAGCAGTCCGAGATAGACGTACCTCGACATCGCGCCCGTGTCGCGCAGTTTCTCCACCGCCGCGCCCAGCCGTTCCGACCAACCGTAGGAGTCCTCGTAGAGCCTGCTCACCAACTCCACCACCGCGCGGCTCTCCGCCGGGGCCGGTCCGGAGAGCGCGGCCACGCCACGCATCCGCTCGGTGAGTTCGGTGTGGCGCATGCTCATCGACCAGTACCAGTTGAGCGCGGCGGCGAGCCTGATGCCGACATCGGCGTCGGAGTTCGCCAACGCCCAGTGCAACGCTCGCGTGGTGTTGTCGTGCTCGACATCCAGGCATGCCAACCACGTCAGTTGTTCCCGGGAGTGGATGCGTGGGGCCGCCGCCTCCGCGAAGGCCAGAAAGTGCTCGGCGTGACGGCGCCCCAGGGTCTCGGCCTCGTCGGCCACAGCCAGCTGCTCGGAGCAGAAGACCCGCACGGTTTCCAACATCCGGTAGCGCATCACCGTGCCCTGCTCCACGGCCTCCACTAGGGACTTGTCCACCAGATCGGCGAGCAGCTCGTCCGTGTCCACGGCGACCGATTCGGTGTCGGAACACACTTCGGAAACGGATTCGGGACGCGCGGAGCCCACGAAAACCGACATCCTGCGCGCCAGTATCCGCTCGGGTTCGGTCAGCAGCTCCCAGCTCCACTCCACCACCGCTCGCAACGTGCGGTGGCGGGACATGGCGGCCCGGTTTCCCCTGCTGAGCAGTCGGAACCGGTCGTCCAGCCGTTCCGCGAGCATGCGGGGACTCATGGAGCGGACCCGGGCGGCGGCCAGTTCGATGGCCAGTGGCATACCGTCGAGTTCACGGCAGATCTCCATCACGTCCGCCGTGTTGGACACGGTGAGCTCGAAGTCGTGTCGCGCGGCGGTGGCACGCTGCACGAACAGCCGGACGGCGGGGCTGGCAGCGGCCGCCTCGACGTTGTCGGGGACTTCCAACGGCCCCACGGGAAGTAGTTTCTCGCCCGGCAGTGCGAGCGGTTCCTTGCTGGTGGTCAGCATCCGCAGTTCAGGGGCGAGGGTGAGCAGCCGCTCGGTCAGCTCTGCGGCTCTCGTGACGAGGTGTTCGCAGTTGTCCAGGATCAACAAGGTCGGTTCGGAGCCGAGCGCCTCCACCAGTCTGGAGAGCGGATCGGCCGGGTGACCGTGATTCAGTCGTGGTGCCTGTCGGACTCCCATGCCCGTCGACACCGCCGTGGCGAGCTCCTGGTCGTCGCGCACCGACGCGAGTTCCACGAACAGCACGCGAAGATCGGCGATCCGGGAAGCACCCTCGACCGAAAGCCTGGTCTTTCCGGAGCCGCCGGGGCCGAACAGCGTCACGAGACGCGCGTCGCGCAGTGCGCTGTCCAGTCGTTCCAGTTCCGCCTCCCGCCCCACGAAATTGCTCAACCGCCTCGGCAGCGCCGCACCGCTCGGAACTGTCCCGCCACCGGCGCCGGGATCGGCACCCGGTGGCTCTCGTTCGACGCCGCCCGCAGTTCCGGGGGTGGTGGGCGCTGTTCCCGGGCTGGTGGGCGCTGTTCCCGGGCTGGTGGCCGCGCCGCCGCTCCCCTCCCGAAGCAGGGCGAGGTGCATCTCACGTAGTCGCTCACCGGGTTCGGTCCCGAGACGTTCGGCCAGCTCTTCACGCAGCTGCTCGTAGGCGTTCACGGCCTCCGCGCGCCTGCCTGCGGCGCGCAGCGCGCGGAGGCGCAGTTCGGCGAGGGGCTCGTCCAGCGGATGCCTGTCGGTAAGCAGCGCGAGCTCCTCGACGAGCCCGGCACGGTCGCCGAGTAGCAGTTCGGCCTCGATCCGCTCGGTGAGCGCGGCACGGCCGAGTCGTTCCAGTCGGGGCACGGTTGCTTCGGCGAACGGGAGATCGCGGAAATCGATCAAGGGATCACCGCGCCACAGCTTCAGCGCGGCCCGCAGGTCCTCGACCGCCTCCGCCGGAAGATTCCGGCGAAGTGCCCCGCGCCCACTGGTGACTAACCGTTCGAAGCGGTGCAGATCGACCTGTTCCGGATCCGCCCGCAGCGCGTAACCGAGCCCTTCGGAGCTCAGCCGCAGACCGGTCGTGGCACGCAGCGCCCGCCTGGTGCGGGCGATCAGCGTGTGCAGCGCGTTGGTGGCGTCACCGGGAACCGCGTCGGTCCAGAGGTCGTCGATCAGCGTCCGCGCCGGCACGCCGTGGTTGAGGTCCAGCGCCAGCCGCGCCAGCAGGGTGCGTACCCGGTTACCACCGAGCTCGACCTGGTCGCCCCCGTCGTCGTACACCCGGAACGGGCCGAGCATCACCAGCAGCACGCGGCACCTCACCAGTTCCCGTCGCGTCCTCGCGAGTCGCGCCGCACCGAGGACGCCCCGGCGTGAGGACGCATCACCGACCGCACTCCGACCGCTCGTCATGACACCGTCGCAGCCAGGTGACGAGTCCACCGATCGCCGCGGCGCACAGCACGACGGCACCGAGCAGCACGGGCCAACCCCAGTGGCTCGATACCACGTCCAGCGTACGTCGAGTGGGGGTCTCCTCATCGGCCAGCACAACACCGAGCAACACCGCGGCAGCCAGCAGAACCACTCCGAGCAGGGCGTACCTCGGCCTGCCCAGTACTCGGGCGCGCCGGTGCAGCACCCGGGCGACCTTGACGAGACGGACCACTCGGACGAGCTGGACAGCGGCGACCACCCGGACCAGCCGCAGCACCTGGGCAGGGGCGAACGCGAACACCACCGCGGGGATGGTCAGCACGGTGACCAGTGCCATCCACCAGTGCTCCCGCAACCAACGCGGTCGATCCCGGCTGAACCAGAACAGCAGCACCGACTCGGCGGTGAGCACCAGCATCGACGACCAGTTGAGCACGCTGCCAACCAGCGAGACCGGACCGTCGAGCCGGGTGAGAAACACCGCGGGAACCGAGACGGCGGCGGCGGTGAGCACCGGAACGTGCAGCGCACTCCGAATCCGGTCCTCACTGCTCCGCCGGGAAGCCATGTGAATCGGACCTTACCGACCGTTCCGGGGGGCCACGGTCCTGGTACCGGGCAATCGACGAAACGATCCCGCCCCCGGAGGGACGGGATCGATCGTTTCGGCTCGGTGGGTCACTCGGAGGAGCCGGAACCCTCGGACTGGTCGTCCTGGTTGGAGCCGGAGCCCTCCGAGGAGGAGCCACCGGAGGAACCGGCCAGGTCCACCGGCGGCGTGTCCGGCACGGTGGAAGGCTTGAGCTCACCCCGGAAGGTGAACTGGGCCTGGTCCTCGGTGCCTTCCTCGTCCCAACCGTCGACGTCGACGATGACGATCTGACCCGCCTCGACCTCGCCGAACAGGATCTTCTCGGAAAGCTTGTCCTCGATCTCGTGCTGGATCGTGCGGCGCAGCGGCCGAGCACCCAGCACCGGGTCGAAGCCCCGCTTGGCCACCAGCTTCTTGGCCTTCGAGGTCAGCTCGATGGACATGTCCTTGCTCCTGAGGGCGGTCTCCACCCTGCCGATGAGCAGGTCGACCATCCGGATGATCTCTTCCTCTGTGAGCTGGTGGAAGACGATCACATCGTCGATCCGGTTGAGGAACTCCGGACGGAAGTGCTTCTTCATCTCCTCGTTGACCTTGGACTTCATCCGCTCGTAGTTGGTCTCCTGCTCGTTACCAGCGGTGAAGCCCAGGCCGACCGCCTTGGAGATGTCGGCCGTGCCCAGGTTGGAGGTGAAGATCAGCACCGTGTTCTTGAAGTCGACCACACGGCCCTGACCGTCCGTGAGCCTGCCGTCCTCCAGGACCTGCAACAGCGTGTTGTAGATCTCGTGGTGGGCCTTCTCGATCTCGTCGAACAGCACCACGGAGAACGGCTTGCGGCGGACCTTCTCGGTGAGCTGGCCGCCCTCCTCGTAACCGACGTAGCCCGGAGGGGCACCGAACAGCCGGGAAGCCGTGTAGCGGTCGTGGTACTCACCCATGTCGATCTGGACCAGGGCGTCGTCGTCGCCGAACAGGAACTCCGCCAGCGACTTGGACAGCTCGGTCTTACCGACACCGGAGGGACCGGCGAAGATGAAGGAGCCGGAGGGACGCTGCGGATCCTTCAGACCGGCACGGGTGCGGCGGATCGCCTGGGAGACCGCCTTGACCGCGTCCTCCTGGCCGATGATCCGCTTGTGCAGCTCGTCCTCCATGCGCAGCAGCCTGGAGGTCTCCTCCTCGGTGAGGCGGAACACCGGAATACCGGTCCAGTTGGCCAGCACCTCGGCGATCTGCTCGTCGTCGACCTCGGCCACGACGTCGAGATCACCGGCCTTCCACTGGGTCTCGCGCTCCTCCTTCTGCGTGATGAGCTGCTTCTCCTCGTCACGCAGCCTGGCGGCGCGCTCGAAGTCCTGCCCGTCGATGGAGGACTCCTTGTCCCTGCGGACCTCGGCGATCTTCTCGTCGAACTCGCGCAGGTCCGGCGGTGCGGTCATCCGGCGGATGCGCATCCGCGCCCCGGCCTCGTCCAGCAGGTCGATCGCCTTGTCCGGCAGGTACCGGTCGTTGATGTAGCGATCCGCCAGGCTCGCCGCGGCCGACAGCGCGGAGTCGGTGATGGAGACGCGGTGGTGCGCCTCGTACCGGTCCCGCAGTCCCTTGAGGATCTCCACGGCGTGGTCCAGCGAGGGCTCGCCCACCTGGATCGGCTGGAAACGACGTTCCAGGGCCGCGTCCTTCTCGACGTTCTTGCGGTACTCCTCCAGCGTGGTGGCACCGATGGTCTGCAGCTCACCGCGCGCCAGCATCGGCTTGAGGATGCTCGCCGCGTCGATGGCCCCCTCGGCGGCACCCGCACCGACCAGCGTGTGGATCTCGTCGATGAACAGGATGATGTCGCCGCGGGTCTTGATCTCCTTGAGGACCTTCTTCAGGCGCTCCTCGAAGTCACCGCGGTAGCGGGAACCGGCGACCAGCGAACCGAGGTCGAGCGTGTAGAGCTGCTTCTCCTTCAGCGTCTCCGGAACCTCGCCCTTGACGATCTTCTGGGCCAGCCCCTCGACCACGGCGGTCTTGCCGACACCGGCCTCGCCGATGAGGACGGGGTTGTTCTTGGTACGGCGGGACAGCACCTGCATGATGCGCTCGATCTCGGTGTCGCGGCCGATCACCGGGTCGAGCTTCGACTCGCGAGCGCTCTGGGTGAGGTTGCGGCCGAACTGGTCCAGCACCAGCGAGGAGGACGGGGTGCCCTCGCTGCGGCCACCGGCCTCGGCCGGTTCCTTGCCCTGGTAGCCGGACAGCAGCTGCAACACCTGCTGGCGGACCCGGTTGAGATCGGCGCCGAGCTTGACCAGCACCTGCGCGGCCACGCCCTCGCCCTCGCGGATCAGCCCGAGCAGGATGTGCTCGGTGCCGATGTAGTTGTGCCCGAGTTGGAGTGCCTCCCGCAGCGACAACTCCAGAACCTTCTTGGCCCTCGGGGTGAAGGGGATGTGGCCACTGGGCGCCTGCTGGCCCTGGCCGATGATTTCCTCGACCTGCTGGCGCACGCCCTCAAGGGCGATACCCAGCGATTCCAGCGCCTTGGCGGCGACACCCTCACCCTCGTGGATCAGACCCAGGAGAATGTGCTCGGTGCCGATGTAGTTGTGGTTGAGCATCCTGGCCTCTTCCTGGGCCAGGACAACCACCCGCCTCGCGCGGTCGGTGAACCTCTCGAACATTCGCACTCCCTGACTGCTGCGCCGGCGGTCTCGTACCGGGCACCGCTCCTGCTCACGCCGATGCCCGCGATGGGTTCAGCACTCTGAACTCCACTCTAGTAGCCACGGCGTACTCAGGGCTGTTCCGGCTCGCAGCCCACTTCTCGACAACGTTGCGTTCAGTCAGCCCAACAGGGCGTTGAGCTGCGAAATTCCATTCAAAAACCAGGTCGCCCACAGTGTCCGCCGAGCGCGAACACCGCCTCCGACGGACCGAATCTCACTCATCCGGCCCAGTGTGGTGCCTATCCGATCCAGCGTGATGCCGAGTCACGGTGGCCGCGGGTCAGGAATCGTGGGTCCCGGGAGCGCCGTCCTCCGGCTTCCGGCCCCGGGCCTGCCTGCCACCCGCCGGAACCACCATGGGTGTACCCGTAACCGGGTCCGGAATCACCCGCGCCCGGAGATCGAACACCTCGTGCAGCAGTCGCTCCGTGAGCACCTCTCCCGGAGGGCCCTGTGCGGCGATCCCGCCCTCGGACATCGCCACCAGTCGGTCCGCGTAGCGGGCGGCCAGGTTGAGGTCGTGCAGCACCATCACCACGGTGCGCCCGCTCTCGGTGTGCAGCCTGCCGATCAGATCCAACACGTCCACCTGGTGCGACAGGTCCAGGTAGGTGGTCGGTTCGTCCAGCAGGAGCAGATCGGTTCCCTGTGCCAGGGCCATGGACAACCAGGCACGCTGCCGCTGCCCACCGGACAGCTCGTCCACGGACCGATCGGCGAGGTCACCGATGCCGGTGAGCGCCAATGCCTCGGCCACCGCCGACTCGTCGTCCCCGGACCACTGGCGATACCAGGCCTGGTGCGGATGCCTGCCTCTGGCGACCAGGTCGGCGACGCGGAGCCCTTCCGGGGCGACCGGCGACTGCGGCAACAACCCCAGCTTACGCGCGACTTCCTTGGTGGACATCCGGTGAATGGGTGCGCCGTCCAGCAACACACTGCCGCGCTTGGGCCGCAGCAACCTGCCCAGCGCCCGCAGCAGTGTGGACTTGCCGCAGCCGTTGGGACCGATCACGCCGGTGATGGTGCCGTCGACGACGTCCAGGTCCAGCCCGTCGACAACCACCCGCTCGCCGTAGCCCAACGACAGGTCCCGGGCGCACAACCGGTTCCTCGCCCCTTCGGCGGAACCGCTGCCCGGTAAGGACTCGGTGTCCGCGGCCGTTCCGGTGACCGTGTCGTGCGCGATGTGCGAGGCGGTCATGTCTGAACCTCCCGATACCGGTGGACGAGCAGATAGATCAGGTACGGGGCACCGAGCGCCGCGGTGACGATTCCGACCGGTAGTTGCAGCGGACCGAACAGCGTGCGCGAGACGAGATCGGCACCGACCACGAGAAGCGCTCCGAACACCATCGACACGACCAGCGGGGGTCGCGGGGTGCCTGCCGTGCGGAGGGCGATCTGCGGGGTGGCGAGCGCGACGAAGGCGATCGGCCCGGCCGCGGCGGTGGCCAGCGAGGCGAGCACGGCGGCTCCCAGCAGCAGCGCGCCCCGGGCGATGTTGACGGGAACCCCGAGCTCGCGAACCGTGTCGTCGTCGAACTGCAACGCGCCCAAGGCGTGCGAACCGAGCAAAGTCACCGGCACGAGCACCAGCAGTGCCAGCCCGACCGGCACCACGTTGTCCCAGTCGCGCGCGTTGAGGCTGCCGGTGAGCCACACCATGGCACGCCCGGCGTCCTGGGTCTCACCGACGGTCAGCAGCCACAGGGTCGCGTTGACCGTCAGCGCGTTCATGCCGATACCGACCAGCACCAGCCGGAACGAGTCCACCCCACCTCGGTAGGCCAGTAGCCCGACCAGCACGGCGGTGACGATGCCGCCCACCAACGCGACCAGGGGCAGGCCGAGACTCGCGACGATGCCGCTGATCCCGCCCAGCGTGCCGGAGGTGACGATGACGAGGGTCGCGGCCGCACCGGCACCCGTTGTCACGCCCAGCAGATCCGGGCTGGCCAGCGGATTGCGCACCACCGCCTGCGTGATCGCGCCGGACAGCCCGAGCGCCGCCCCGACCAGCAGCCCGGTCAGCGCACGCGGCAGTCGCAGCTGCAGCACCACCAGCCTTTCCCCGGCGTCGCCACCTCCGAACAGGGTGCGCAGCACCCCCAGCGGGGAGATCGGGTAGTCGCCGAGCGCCAGATCGCAGGCGAACATCAGAAGCAGCACCGCGAGGCCGCCCAGCAGCGCCAGCAGCGGTCGGAGGCGCAGCACCGTGGACACGGGGCCGACGCGCAGCGGGACACGGCCACGTACCCGCGGGGCCGGGCCGTCGACGGGGGTTCGCACCGATTCCGTCACAGCCGCATCAGCCTCCTGCGCCGTACGAGAGCGATGAAGAAGGGGGCGCCGATCATGGCCAGCGTCACGCCGACCTGGATCTCCGAGGGGCGCGCCATGACCCGGCCGACCAGATCGGCCAGCAGCACCAGGCAGGCACCTCCCAGCGCGGCGAACGGCAGCAACCAGCGGTGGTCGGGGCCCGCGAAGTATCTGGCTATGTGGGGGACGACGAGGCCGACGAAACTGATCGGCCCGCACATTGCCACCGCGCTGCCGACGAGCATCGCGATGGCGGTGATCCCGATCGCTCTTGACCTGGCGACGTTGTGGCCCAGCGCCGCGGCCATGTCGTCCCCGAGGGAGAGCGCGTTGAGCCCGGGGGCGCTGGCGAGTCCCAGCACCAGCCCCAACAGCAGGAACGGCAGCACCCGTTGGATGAGCCCCATGTCGGAGACGGCGATGGAGCCGACCTTCCAGAAGCGGTAGGTGTCCAGACTCTGCCGGTCCAGCAGCACCAGGGCGGAGGTGAGTGCCTGCAGCAGCGCGCTGATCGCCGCCCCGGCCAGTGCCAGCGCGACCGGTGTCGCGCCTCCCTTGCCGATCGAACCGATCAGGAATACCGCCAGCGCGCTGAGCAAAGCCCCCGCGAAGCTGAACCAGATGAAGCCGAGCATGCCGGTGATGCCCATGGTGAACACGGCCAGCACCACCGCGAGCCCCGCGCCCTGGGTGATTCCGAGCACACTCGGGGCCGCTATGGGGTTGCGGGTGTAGCCCTGCATGAGCGCTCCGGCCAGCCCCAGCGCGGAACCGGCGAGCACCCCGGCGATGGTGCGCGGCACGCGCAACTCGTAGATGATCACGTTGTTCTCGGTCCGCGAGCTCGCGAACAGCGCGTCGACCACCGCGCCGGGCGGTATGAGCTTGGCGCCGATGAGGATACTCAGCGCACAGCTGAGCAGCAGCAGACAGCACAGCACGAGCACACCCAGCAGTCGGCCGCGTCGTCGCGAGTTCGGCCGGTTGGAGCGCGTCGCACGGTCGGCCCGCACAGCCCGCTCGGGCCCCTGGTCCCGACCGGTCACCCCCTGTTCCCGAGCGGACAACTGGGCCGCCTCGGATGGTGTGGCGCTGCCGTGCTCGCTCGGCGGGGACGGTGCTTCCTGCCACGAGTCCCCCGCCGCGGGGGACTCGTCATCGGGAGCGGGAGAGGTCGAAGAAACGGGGCCCGAACCGGACGGGTCGCCTGTGGCCGAACTGCGACTCAAATCCCACTCCCTTGGCTGTCCGCTTCGATTCGCTTAGGTTGCCCACACTTAGGTTAGGCCCACCTAAGAGTAACCGAAACAGGAAGGTGAACCGATGTCGGAAGTCACACGCACCAGACGTGAGTTGCTGCGAACCGCGTTGACCGCCGCGAGCGCGTTGCCCGTACTCGGGCTGACGGCGTGCGGTGGCGAGTCGGGCTCGACGGAGCAGAGCGGTGGGGCGAACCCCCGCACCGTCAAGCACGCGATGGGTGAAACCGAGATCACCGGAACACCGAAACGGGTGGTCGCGCTGGACGCCACCTTCACCAGCGCCGCGATGGCGCTGGGGACCAACGTCGTGGGCTACACCACCTTCGGTGGTCGGGAGAAACTGCCCGAATACCTCGGTGGGGACCGCGCCGAATACGGCGCCCAGGCACAGCGCGTGGGCAGCCTGACCAGTCCGGACGCGGAACGGATCGTCCAGCGCGACCCCGACCTGATCCTGTCCGCGAAGGTCCGGCACGAGGACATGTACGACCAGCTTTCAGAGATCGCTCCCACCGTGTTCAGCCGCACGACCGGGGCGACCTGGAAGGAGAACCTGCTGCTGACCGGGCGGGCACTGGGCAAGGAGAAAACGGCCCGGAACAAGCTGGACGAGTACGAGCGACGGGCGAAAACGGTCGGTGACAGCATCCGTTCGAAGGTGGGGCACAACCCGACGATGTCGATCGTGCGCTTCGCGGGCGAACCGACCGTGCGGCTCTACAGCGCCGACTCGTTCCCCGGGACCGTGCGGCAGGACACCGGGCTGGCCAGTCCGAAGGGGCAACCCGAGGGTCAGGGGATCGCGGTCAATCTCAGCCAGGAGCGGATCCCGGAACTGGACGCGGACCACATCTTCGTGACGGTCTATCCCGATGAGGCGGGCGACGCGGCCGAGACCAGGAAAACCTTCGAATCGAACCCGCTGTGGAACAAACTCACCGGGAAGCAACACCTGGTCGACGACATCACCTGGATGACCTCGGTGGGAATCCACGGTGCACACGCGATTCTCGACGACCTGGCGAACGCGTTCGGCGTCGACGCGGCGCGATAACGGGCCGCGATAACAGGCCAAGTGTGCGGGGTGCGCTCCGACATTGTCCAATGCGACATTGTCCGCCCGGGGCGCACCCGGCCCCACTCCGGCCCGGTGGTGTCCGTGTGGGCACCTGCGTCACGTCTGTCCTCGTCCGTACGAGTGCCGTGGCGGTACGAGTGGCGTGCGGGCGTTTCGGCGCCGACGCGCCGGAACACCACCGGATGCCACGACCGACGGGCACTTCCGGATACGACAAAGCACTACTGGCCACCGCTGCCGAAACAGCGGTCGGTACTCCCGAAACAACGGCAGGAGTATCGAGACATTCCCCCTGCCGCATTCCGAATCGGTCTCCAATATCGGCCGGGCGGATATCGAGGGAGCACGGCACGAGCCGCGTTCCGGTTCGACGGGTGTCCGGCGGGACAAACCGAGCCGACGTCGACCGTTGCGAACTTCAGTGCGCCTTGTGGTACTCGGCGACGATATCGGCGGGTATACGACCACGGTCCGAAACCTTCATACCCCGCTTGCGGGCCCATTCCCGAATCGCTTGGTTCTGCTCACGATCCGCGCTCGTGGAACCACCGGACGAAGCCGACGACGAACGCGCGGAACCAGCCTTCGGCCCCGGCTTCTTACGTCCCCCGGCGCGACGCGCACTGGCCAGAAAGCCGCTCAGTGCCTCCCGGAGCTCGGTCGCATTGTCATTGGAAAGGTCGATGGTGTACGAGACGCCGTCCAGGGCGAACTCGACCGTTTCATCGGCCTCTCCACCGTCCAGGTCGTCCACCAACTGGACAGTTACCTTCTGCGCCATCTTCCGCGGTCCTCCCCGGTATTCCTTACAGCGAGACGGTGACGATCCGAGCCCGAACGAGTATCGCCGGTGTTCTCTCGAACCACATCATCCTCGAACCCGTATCGCGACCGATCACGTATCGAGCCACTAATACATCGTCACCGTTTCATTCTCGCCAGCAAGGTTAGCGCAGCAGTGCCGGATTCGCACTCACCCCACCGAAGAAATTTTCGCTCCGTCATCGATCAGGGGAGTGCGATCACGTCATTCCGGACGCACGAGCGGGAACAGGATGGTCTCCCTGATACCCAGACCCGTCAACGCCATCAACAACCGGTCGATCCCCATTCCCACCCCGCCGGTGGGAGGCATTCCGTACTCCAGTGCCCGGAGAAAGTCCTCGTCCACGGGCATGGCTTCCTCGTCCCCCTCGGAAGCCAACCGCGCCTGCTCTTCCAGCCGCGCACGTTCGACGACGGGATCGACGAGCTCGGAGTAACCGGTCGCGAGTTCAAAACCCTTCACGTAGAGATCCCATTTCTCCGCCATACCCGAATGCTCTCGGTGTTGCCGGGTCAACGGAGCGGTATCCAGCGGAAAGTCCCGCACGAATGTGGGAGCGTGGAGATGGTTGCCGACCATGTGCTCCCAGAGTTCCTCGACCAACTTCCCGTGCCCGAACGACGGATCGAGCTCGGACAAACCGGCACTCTCGGCGTGCTTACGGAGGGTTTCGACAGAGGTTTCGGGGGTTACTTCCGAACCAAGGGCCTCGGAAAGCGATCCGTACATCGTAATGTTCGCCCATTGCCCGGAAAGATCGTACTCGGAACCGTCGGCCCAAGTGACGGTCTGAGTGCCGAACAGGGACTGGGCCGCTTCCTGGATCAGCGCGCGGGTGAGTTCGGCCATCGCGTTGTAATCCGAGTAGGCTTCATAGAACTCGAGCATGGCGAACTCAGGAGAGTGGGAAGAGTCACTCCCCTCATTGCGAAAGTTCCTATTGATCTCGAAGACCTTCTCGATACCGCCCACGACGCACCGCTTGAGGAACAGCTCCGGGGCGATGCGCAAGTAAAGATCCATGTCCAAGGCGTTCGAGTGAGTCACGAACGGCCTGGCGGCGGCCCCACCTTGCAAAGTCTGCAACATGGGCGTCTCCACTTCGAGGTATCCGCGCCGTTCGAACGAATCCCGCAGCGAACGCAGTGTCGCGGCCCGGGTGCGAACCGTTTCTGCCGCCTGGCTACGGACCAACAAATCCACGTAGCGCTGCCGTACGCGGTTCTCCTCGCTGAGTTCCTTGTGGGCCACGGGCAACGGCCGCAACGACTTGGCCGCCATCCGCCACTCGTCCGCCAGCACCGAGAGCTCACCACGCCGAGAAGTGATGACCTCGCCCGCCACGAAAACGTGGTCCCCCAGATCCACGTCGGATTTCCACTCGGACAAGGCCTGTTCGCCGATCTCGTTCCGGCTGAGCATGGCCTGCAGCTCGCTGCCGTCCCCACCCCGCAACGTGGCGAAGCACAGTTTGCCGGTGTTGCGCATGAACATCACTCGGCCCGCGACACCGACCCGCTGTCCGCTGGAAGCGTCCACGGGCAGGTCCGAATGCGCCGCCCGCACCTCGGACAGCTCGTGGGTCACGGGCAGCGAGACCGGATAGGGGTCCTGCCCCTCGGAAAACAGACGTTCCCGCTTCTCCCGACGCACCCGCAGCTGCTCCGGCAGGTCCTCGGCTCCGTCGACACGACTCGATTGATCCTGGTCATTCACGGTTTACAAGGGTACGGACCCGCCAGGGGCGACATTCCGGCAGGATGGGAGAGCCCCTCCCCCGGTGGCGCACCCGACGCGGGAAGGGTGGGCGGGCCGCGGAACCGACCGAACAGGCTCGACCGAACCGGACACCGAACGAGTGAGGAAATATCACCGGTTTCCCTCGGCCGGGGAGCGGCACGAATTACCGGCCGCCCGGTTGGGTCACTCCAGGTTCCGGTCGAAGACCAAACGCAGCCCGAGCAGGGTGAGCTCGGGAACATGGTGCGAGATCGTGCGGGACTCGCTGATCACCAGTGGGGCCAGGCCACCGGTCGCCAGCACCGTCGTGGGACCGCCGTGGGTTTCCTCCAACTCGGAGACGATGCTGTGCACCAGGCCGTCCACCTGCCCGGCGAAACCGTAGAGCAGTCCGGACTGCAGGCACTCGACCGTGTTCTTGCCGATCACCGAACGCGGCCTGACCAGCTCGACCTTGCGCAGCTGGGCGGCCCGGGAAGCCAGCGCGTCGAGTGAGATCTCCACCCCCGGGGCGAACGCTCCCCCCAGGAACTCGCCCTTGGCCGAGATGGCGTCGATGTTCGTCGAGGTACCGAAATCGACCACGACACAGTTCGTGGAGTACAGGTGGTGGGCGGCCAGCGTGTTGATCACCCGATCCGCGCCGACCTCCTTGGGATTATCGACCAGTAGGGGGACACCCGTTCGGACACCTGGCTCCACGACGACCCTCGGAACGTCGCTCCAGTTGCGGCCGAGCATGACCCGCAGCTCGCGCAGCAGGGTGGGAACGGTGGACAGGGCCGAGATACCGGTGATCTTGTCGACGTAGTCGCCCAGCAGACCACGCATGGTGAACGCGAGCTCGTCGGCGGTCATCCTGGGTTCGGTCCGCATCCGCCAGTCCCGCACCAGCCGAGCCTGTGCCTTCGGCTTCCGGCCGGAACCGGATCGCTGCTCTGGACCATCGGGATCGTCCTCGTAGAGCCCCAACACGATGTTGGTGTTGCCGACGTCGATAGCGAGCAGCACCGTGGATTTCCCTTCCTGTCGAAACGCTGGCACAGCGGTGGATGCATCCCGCGGAACACCCACCGGAAACGAGCCGGACGAGGGTGTCACCTCCCCGACCCGCGACGGGGCCGCCCCCCTCTCCTCCCTGCCCATTTCCTGTCGTGCTGACCGGTCCGCGTGGGCCTTTCCAGCTCCGGAAGCGTCGAAGCCACCAGCGCGACCCCACGAGTTCGCCGCGTCGCCCCCGTGAGAACTCCCCCTTGTCGACTCGCTACCCGATGACGCGGGCTCCGGAGCGAGAGCCGGGGTTCCGTCGAGCGGGCGACCCGAGCGGAAAACCTCAATCAGTCGGGAGGAACACTCTCGACTCCCACCGCGGAGGTGGCCAGCCCCGACCGCTCGGGAGCGTGCCCCGGATCGCCACCACGTTCGACCACTCGGTTCTCCCCATCGACGAAGAGCACGCTCGGTCGGAACGACCTGGCCTCGGCCTCGTCCATGACGCCGTAGGCGATCAGGATCACCACGTCACCCGGATGGACCAGATGGGCAGCGGCACCGTTGATACCGAGCACCCCGGAACCTCGTTCACCGGTGATGGCATAGGTCTCCAGCCGCGCTCCGTTGGTCACGTCCACGATCGTGACCTGCTCACCGTCCAACAGATCGGCGGCCTCCATCAGGGCGGCGTCTATGGTCACCGAACCCACGTAGTGCAGATCGGCCTGGGTGACCGTGGCACGGTGGATCTTGGATTTGAGCATGGTCCGGAACATGCCTGCTCCTTAGGCTTCGAGCTACCGGGTACGGACTACCGCTCCGATGCCGCGTCGGACGGTCCGAGTTCCACCAGCGCGTTGTCCAACAGTCGGGTACCGCCCACCTTCGCGGCGACCAGCAGACGTGCCTCTCCCGCGGTCGGGGTGGGCCCCAGTTCGGGGTCACACAGCCGCAGGTAGTCGAGTTCGACCATCGGTTCCGTGTCCAGCACCTCGCGCGCGGCCGAGAGCACGGCGTCCGGACCACGCGAACCGGCGTGGACCCCTGCCGCCAGCGCCGCCGACAACGTCAACGCGGCGGCGCGCTCGCGCTCACCGAGATAACGATTGCGGGAGGACAGTGCCAACCCGTCGTGCTCACGCACGATCGGGATGCCCTGCACATCGGTCGGAAAGTTCAGTTCGCGGGCCATCCTGCGCAGCAGCACCAACTGCTGGTAGTCCTTCTCACCGAACAGAGCCAGATCCGGGGCCACGATGTTGAACAACTTCGCGACCACGGTGAGCACACCATTGAAGTGGCCCGGCCTGCTGGCGCCCTCGAGTTCCCGACCGAGCTCTCCCGCCTCGATCGTCGTCCCCGGATCGTCGCCGTAGAGATCCCGGCTGCTCGGCGCGAACACCAGCTCGGCACCCTCCCGTCCGCAGACCCGCAGGTCCTCGTCGAAGGTGCGCGGGTAGCTGTCGAAGTCCTCCCCGGGACCGAACTGGAGCGGATTCACGAAGATCGAGACCACGGTAACGCTGTTCGGGACGCGCCGAGCGGCTCGAATCAGCTCCAGATGCCCCTCGTGCAACGCCCCCATGGTGGGAACCAGCACGATCTTGCGGCCGGTGCTGCGCAGCGCACGCGTCACCTTGCCCAGTTCCGCCGGAAGGCGGTGAACGGTGACCTCGTCGGGGGTGAACCCCGGTCCGGCACCGACACTCTCCGAACCGCCCCGCTCGTCCGTAACGCTCATCAGTGCCCCCCGTCGAGTACTTCGTCGACGCCAACGGCGTCGTCGGCACGCAGCATTCCCGAGCTCACCGCCCGCGCCGCGGTCCGTTTCGCGAGCTGTACGTAGCCGGACAGCACGTCCGGCGCGGATTCACCCAACACGTCGAGGTGGTCCCGCACGGTTCCCGCGTCACCCCGCGATACCGGCCCGGTGATGGCCCGGTCCCCGTACCGCAGCGAGTTGTCCAACGCGGCCGACAGGATCGGGGCGAGCACCCGGTCCGGGGACTCGACACCGGCCGCGCGCAGCAGCTGCGCGCTCTCGTTGACGAGGGTGATCAGATGATTGGATCCGTGGGTCAGCGCCGCGTGGTAAAGCTTTCGGGACTCCTCGGCGATCCGCACCGGCTCGGCTCCGAGTTCCACGGCCAGCGCCGCACCGACACTGAAGCCCGCCTCGTCGTCCTGCCGAGCCGTCACGGCCACGGTGGCCGCGGTCAACCGTTCCAGGTCCTCCGGCCTTCCGGTGAAAGTCATCGCCGGATGCAGCGCCACCGGCAGCGCACCGGCGCTCACGGCGGGTTCGAGTACCTCCACGCCGTGTGCCCCGGAGGTGTGCACCACGATCTGGCCGGAACGCAGTGCCTCCGCGCTCACCAGTCCGCGCACCAGCCCACCGAGCGCGTCGTCGGGCACGGCCAGCAGCACCAGATCCGCCTGTCGTGCGACCTCGTCGGGAGGGCGAACCGGGACTTCGGGCAGCAGCGACGACACGCGGTTCAACGCCGCGTCGGATACGGCGGCCACCGCCCCGATCTCGTGGCCCGCTCGATGCAGTGCGGCTCCCAGCACGCTTCCGACCCGTCCCGCGGAAATCACACCGACCCGAAGGCGGGGACGCGGACGCGTCTCAGCGGCCGATCGCGGGGAATCCGGGGCCGTTCCCGGGCCGCGGACACCGTGTCTGTCAGTGGACACGTCGACCAATCCTCCTACCGTTCCAGTCCCGTACCGGGTACCGGACAGCGTCGTGAGAGTAACCGGAAAACACTTCCGGTGGGATCCCATGGTGGCGAGAGCCACGCCCCCGCAACCGTGAAAACTTGTCCGAAAGTGGCGAGCACCACAACATTCGGGGCACGCCGGAGCGAAACCGGCGCCGACACGAGGGGAAGTCGCGTCAGCGCTTCTTCGGACGCTTGACGTTCATGCTGGTCAGTTCGTCCATCCTGATCCGCTCGGTGTAGATCGCCTCCTGGGAGCCGCTGGCGGAACGACGGGCCGTCTTCAGGTCCTCGATCAGCTTCTCGCGGCGTTGCCTGCGCACGACGCTCGTGGTGTTTCCGGTGCTCGCCCGATGCTGCAGAAAGGCCAATTCGGTGACCGCGATCTGGTAGTCGCGGACCGACCTGGCCGCTTCCTGCCCCGAGTTCCGTCGCACCCTGCGCTTCCAGTCGCGTCGCGCGGAAAGGCTGGCCAGTTTTTCGAGTTCGCTGGACACGATCAGCCCCGCGCGTTGCAACGCGGGCAGTTGTGCGGCGACGATGCGCTGTTCGCGTTTGCGGTGCCAGACCACCAGCCAACCGGTTCCCAGGAAGATGGGAACCATGATCACGAAGTAGATGTCCAGGAAGCGCACCCCGCCCAGAGTGGTCGAGGCGTTCCAGAAGGCGTGCAGCAGCACCGCGGCCAGAAACCCCAGAACCGGCCACAGTCCCCGCGTTCGCGGACCGCGGGCACGCGTCGCGAGACCTATTCCGATCCCGACCATCGCGGTGAACAGTGGGTGGGAGAACGGGGCCAGCACACCGCGCAGTACGAACACGGCCACGACACCTCCGCTCATGTCCCCCAGCCCCGCCTGCGCGAACGCCTTGCCGAAGTAGAAGATGTTCTCGATGAAGGCGAAACCGGCCGCGGTCAACGACGCGTAGACGATGCCGTCGACCATGCCGTTGAACTCGGAACGCCGGCGGAACCACAGCGCGACCACGAAAAGCGACTTCGCGGCCTCCTCGACCAGCGGTGCGGTGATCACCAGGGCGAAATGCTGCTGCAGGGTGCCGTTGAACAGGATCTCGCCGAAACCGGTCATTGCGTCGTTGAGCAGGAAGGCGCATGCCGTGGCACCACCGGCCCCCCACAGGAACGCACCGAGCAGCAACATCGGCGGCTCGGGCTCCCAACGATCGATCCACACGATCGCGGCGAACACCACGCCGACCGGCAGCAGGGCGACCAGCGCACCCACCACGGCCGCGAGGTATCCCACACGTGCGGTCGCGATGCCGAGCATCGTCAAGCCGCACATACCGAGCAGGATCAGACCGGCGATGGGCCAGCCGACTACGCTGTGCTTATAGGTCTGGTTCCTGCGGGCGCCCGACAGATCAGGATTGGACACGCCAGAAACGATAAAGCCCGCGTGCCACCGGCCGACAGCGCAGGCCGATACCGAAAATCAGCTCGCGATCTCACTCGTCGCGGCGTCGTCGTCTGCGCGTCTCACCGGAATTGCCGTAGGCGGCCAGCAGATCATTGACGGATGTTCCCTGCGTATGAGCGCCGGAAGCCCCCACGGGAGGGGACTGCTGCGCCGAGGAGGTTGGCGCGTCGGCTGGGGGGTGCGCCTCCCCCGTGGGGGATGTCACTCCAGGGGGCGGACCTGATGTCTCACTCGATCGTGCGGATCCGTTGTCGGATCGATTCGTACCGCCTGCCGCGGCGCCCTCCCGGGAGGCTCGTGCCGCCGGGCCGGTCGGCACGGCAGCGGGCGGAGCCTGTTGCGGGCGTTCAACCGGTCCGGCGTCGTTCGGCGGCCCACTGGGCGGACCGTGGCCCCCCTGTGCACCTCCCACCTCGCCACCGGGCGGGCGTGTGCCGGGGGCTTCCTCACCGGCTGGGGCGCCACCGGAGCCACGCGCCCGAGGACGTCCCGGTGGTCGGGCGGGGCCGGTTCTTCGTCCCGGCGTACGGGCCGGTGCGTCCTGGTTGGCCGGGGCCGGTGGCGGTGGTTGCGCACCGGCGGTGGGGGGAGGTGGTGCCTGCGGTGGTTGCGCACCGACCTGATCGGGGGGTGGGTCCGAACCGGGTCCGCCCTGGGCAGCGGGGCGTCCGACCGGGCCACCCGCTGCCGCGTGCGAAGCGGATCCGCTCGAGGCACTTCCCCGGGGTGGGCCCGCGGGGGGTACGGCTGCCGGAGGAGCGGCTGCCGGAGGAGCCACAGGTGGAGGAACCGCGGCCTGGGAAGCTGACCCGCGGGACGCGGCTTCCCGCTGTCCTGCTTCGCCCTCGCCCGAAAACGCCAGGGGGGCAGCACCGACCTCGGCACCGGGGCCGGGAGAACCGGGTTCCCGCGCGCCGGGAGAAGCCTGTTGTCGGCCGGGTGCCACGGAACGGTCGGGGCCGGGAGCAGCGGGAGGTTTCGGTCCCGAAGCGGGCGGACCATCGCTGCGAGGACGTCCACCGGGACGCCCGGGCTGGCGCCGAGGCGGAACGCCGCCACCCGCGGAAGCATCGCCCTCCGCCTGCTCCTCGGGCGCCGACGAAGCACCGTTCCCCGGGGGAACACCGGAATCCGCCGCGCCGGGGGGAACCGGAGAAGCCGCTGTTCCGGGAGCACCTCCCCAGCCGGGAACATCGGCCCGTGCGGTCCCTCCCGAGGGGGGTGACCCCGGTGCGGCGGGCGCCGGAGAAGCCTGCCGAGGCGCTTCGGTGGATTCGGAATTCGGTTGGGCGGGAGGTCGCGGCGGGGAGTCAGGACGTCCGTGCGTGTGCTCGGCGGAACCGGCCCCGTCCCGGCGGGCGGAATCCGAAACGGACGTCGCAGCCGAGGAGGGGGCCCCAACGGGAGTCGAACGATTCAGCAGCCGACGCAGCTCGTACAGTTCCGAACGCAGCTCGGCGACCTCGTTCTCGGTTTCCTCCCGAACCCGACGCAGCGCCTCGTTGTCGGCTTCGGTCTCGTACTCCTCACGAGCGTCGATCTCGCGTTCGAGTTCCAGTTCGTAGCAGCGCTGCCGCTCGGCCAACAGCTCGTCCTGCTCCAGCGAGCGGGTACGTATCCGGCCTGCCCACAAACTCGACAACAGCGCCGCCCACAGCGCGGCGAGGATTCCCAGCCGCAGCATCCGGACGTCGTCACCGAGAATCAGCACGACCGTCGCGGCCAGGGCCAGACCCGACGTACCGAGCCACAGCAGCACCGCTCGATCTCCTCGCGATCGAGACTCGGAATCGCTCGGGTCAGCCATGCGGCCAACCGTACCCGGAGTTTATCGCTTCGAAATCCGGTGGGACGCTCCGAAACCGGGGCGGTCACGCAGCGAAGCCGTGGGCAGTACTGGAGAAAAACAGCCCCACCGAGTCGTGCGATAAACCAAGCACCGAACGTATTCAGGCGTCGGAAACAGCACTAGCCGGAGCCCTCCGCTCTCGGCGTCAATTTCCCACGAAATCGCCGCGCCAGTAGGCAGTGCGACTCCCTGCGGTGTCAATTTCTCGCGAAATATCCGCGCCGCTTCGACGCAGGCCGCACTCCGACCACCCTGACCACCGGCACCGAGCTCAATTCCTACTCTTGATCGTCGTCGTCTTCCTGCGGCTCGTCGGGGTTGCGCATGGCCCACTCCAACCACAACCCACCGCCGACCAGCGCGGCGGCGCTGAGGAGCCCGACCACGGAGGCGATGGTGTCCGAGCCGAACAGCCGCACCTCGGCCAACAGGTACAACAGCATCGAGGCCCACGCACCCCCCATGAGTGCGCCCGCCAACGAGGATGCTTTCGCCAGTGCCACGATCCGGGTCGCCATCATCGGATCGAGTGGTTCGGAGCCGCTCCGGTGTTTGGCCCTGGGACGCAGCACGATCGCCAGTACGGCGTCCACGATGGCCACCACCAGCAGTACGCCACCGGCCGCCACCGGCAACGGCGGCAGTGATCCGTACGACAGCTGCACGACACCGTAGAGCAGCACCGCGGCGAGCAGTGCCGCGCCGAGGAGCTCGCGGGGCCTGGTGTAGCTCATCCGTCCTCCGTCCGTATCGCGAAGCGGGCCCGTCAACGTACGGCGCCACGCAGTGCTCTCCCGTTCGGGGCTTTCCCGTTCGTGCGGGAAGTTCCTCCCGCTCCGACAACCACCCGCACTCCGAGCGCGAGGAAACGAAGACGTGGCCTAACGCAACGCCAGATCGGGGCGTAGCCGAACACCCGCGGTTTCCGTATCCGGCAGTGCGGCCAACAGCTCGGACACCGCTCCGTGGCCGGGAAGCGTGGCTTCCGGTTGGATCTCCAACCACGGAATCAGCACCGTAGCTCTTTCGGGAGTGCCGGGATGCGGCAGCAGCAGCTCAGGGTCCCGGCTGTACACCTCGTCCACGGTGACCACGTCGACATCCAGGGTACGGGGACCCCAACGCCGCTCCCTGCGACGTTCTGCCTCCCGTTCCAGGCGCTGCGCCCGGCGCAGCCAGTCCCACTCGTCGGCAGCGGCGGACTCGACCAGCAGGACGGCGTTGAGGAAGTCGGGCTGATCCGTGACTCCCCACGGAGCGGTTTCGTAGACCGAGGAGCTCGCGAGCAGCACCTCGCGCAGTCCTCGAACGGCCAGCCGGAGGTGTTCCAGTCTGTCCCCGAGGTTGGCTCCGAGGGACAACACCGCCCTGCTCATGTCGAAGCGGCCTTAGCGCCTCTGCCGCCGCGGCTGGAACGGCGGATGGTTACCGACACGTCCTCGAAGGTCACCGGGATGGGCGCGTCTGGTTTGTGGATCGTGACCTCGGCGGCGTGCGGCCTGCCGTCGCTCATGATGTCGTCGGCGATCTCGGCCGCCACCGTCTCGATCAGGTCCCGCGCGGGACCCGCGACCACGGCCGCGGCGCGTTCGGCGAGCACCCCGTAGTGCAACGTGCGCTCGACGTCGTCGGAGGCGGCTGCCTCGCCGAGGTCGACCCACACCGTGATGTCGACGAGGAACTCCTGGCCTTCCCGTTTCTCCCGGTCGAAGACGCCGTGGTAACCGAAAACCCGCAGTCCGGTCAGTCCTACCCGGTCAGCCACGGATCTCACCTCCGTTGCGCCAGGCAGCGGCCACCTTCACCGCATCGGTGGATCCGCTGACGTCGTGCACCCGTACTCCCCAGGCACCGCGGTCGGCGGCCAGGGTGGAGATCGCCGCGGTGGCCACGTCGCGACCAGCGGCGGGACGGGGAGTTCCGTCCGAGTCGGACAGTACACTGCCGAGGAAACGCTTGCGGGAGGCTCCGACCAGCACCGGGAATCCCATTCCCAGGAAGGTGTCCAGCCGTCGCAACAGCAGCCAGTCGTGCTCGGCCTTCTTCGCGAAGCCCAGCCCCGGGTCGAGCAGGATGGACTCCTCCGGAACCCCGGCGGCCAGTGCCGCCGTCACGCGTTCGGACAGTTCCGCACGGACCTCACTCACCACGTCCTCGTAGACGGCGAGCGAGTTCATGTCCCTGCTGTGTCCTCGCCAGTGCATGAGTATCCAGGGCAGCCCCGAATCAGCGACCGCACCGGCCATCTCCGGATCGGCCAGACCTCCGGAAACGTCGTTGATCATCGCCGCACCCACTCGCGCGGTCGCGGCGGCCACCTCGGCACGTGTGGTGTCCACACTGACGGGAACCCCGGCCTCGACGAGTTCCCGCACGACGGGAAGCACCCGCTCGGTCTCGGTGGCGGCGTCGACCCGTTCCGAACCCGGCCTGGTGGACTCGCCGCCCACGTCGACGATGTCGGCGCCCTGCTCCCGCAGTCGCAGCCCGTGCGCCACGGCGGCCGCGTGATCCAGGTACCGACCGCCGTCGGAGAACGAGTCGGGGGTCACGTTCAGGACCCCCATCACGCGGCAGCGCGAGGATTCCGGCAGCTGAACGGACATCACTTCTCCCGAATCAACGACAACGCCTCGGCCCTGGAGGACGAGGAGGAACGGAATATGCCGCGCACCGCGGAGGTGGTGGTGGTCGAACCGGCCTTGCGAATACCGCGCATCCCCATGCAGAGGTGTTCCGCGTCGACCACGACGATCACTCCCCGCGGTTCCAACTTGCGGGTGAGCGCGTCGGCGATCTGCGAGGTCAACCGTTCCTGAACCTGCGGTCGCTTGGCGTAGAGATCGACGAGCCGCGCGAGCTTGGACAGTCCCGTGACCCTGCCCTGTTCGTTGGGGATGTAACCGATGTGGGCCATCCCGTGGAACGGAAGCAGATGGTGCTCGCACTGCGAGTACATCGGAATGTCCCGAACCAGCACCAGCTCCTCGTGGGCCTCGTCGAACGTCCGGTCCAGCACTTCGTCCGGATCGGTGTAGAGCCCGGTGAACAACTCTTCGTAGGCGCGGGCCACCCGTGCTGGAGTTTCCCGCAACCCGTCGCGTTCGGGATCCTCACCCGCCGCCAGCAGCAGCTCCCGGATGGCGGCTTCGGCGCGGGGCCTGTCGAAATGCTCCTCGACGAATTCGGCGGGATCGGCGCCGAACTCAGCGTCCGGCCCGGTTGGCACGCCCTGACCTGTCACGTGTCTTCCCCTCCACAGCGGTGAGGCACCCGGCTCGGTGAGCCGGGTGCCTCGTTCCACTGCAGTCCGCGGTTACCGGCCGCTGTTGGGGCCGGTCCCGTTCTCGTTGCCGGAATCCGGGTCACCCTCGGAATTCCGTTCGGAGTTCTGCTGGTTACCCGCGTCCGGCTGTTCCGTGCCGGAAGCGGGCGTCTCCGCGTCGGCGGAACCCGAGCGATGTTGGTGCCCGTTCTGATCCTGGTTCTGCTGGATCTGCTCGGTCCACTGCTCGGCAGCACCGGGTTGCTCCGCCGGGCGCTGTCCCTGCGGGGCAACGCCCTGCTCCCATCCGGGAGAACCGTTGTACCGGGGCTGGCCCTGCTGTGGCTGGCCCTGCTGTGGCTGGCCCTGTGGCGACTGGCCCTGTGGCGACTGGCCCTGCTGTGGCTGGTAGCCGGACTGGCCGCCGGGGGAGGTCGCGGGAGTCCAGCCGGGAGGGGCCCCGTAGTTGGGCGGCACCCCCTGGGGAACCTGACCACCCTGCGGGGCTTGTCCCTGCGGGACAGATCCCTGCGGGCCCGCTCCCTGCGGTGGCTGCCCACCCTGCGGTGGATAGGGCTGCCCCGGTGCGGGCTGCGCCGGGTAGCCGTAGGGCTGCCCCTGCTGGGTGTCGGGACCGTACTGCCCGGCGGGCTGCTGCGGTCCGTACCCGTTGGATCCGGAGACGGCTCCGACCGGTGCCGGGGCGGGCTGTTCGTTGACCGGCGGCGGCCAGGGTTCGCCACGTTCCATGGCGAGCTCGCCCGGCGTCTTGATCGGCGGCTTGTCCGAGGGAGTCCGCCCACCGAAGTCGTTGAACGCGGTGATCCGGGGGCGTTTCTCCACATCCGCGAAGATGCGCTCCAGATCGGTGCGGTTCAGCGTCTCCTTCTCGATCACCTCGAGCACCAGGTTGTCGAGCACGTCCCGGTAGGTGTTGAGGATCTCCCACGCCTCGGTGTGCGCAGCCTCGATCAGCTTGCGCACTTCCTCGTCGATCTCGTGGGCGACCTCGAGCGAGTAGTTCGGCTGCTGGCCCGCCGAACGGCCGAGGAAGGGATCGCCCTCCTCCTTGCCGTACTTGACGGCGCCGAGCCGGGCCGTCATGCCGTACTCGGTGACCATGGCACGCGCGATCTTGGTGGCCTGCTCGATGTCACTGGAGGCACCGGTGGTCGGCTCGTGGAAGACGAGTTCCTCGGAGGAACGCCCACCGAGGGCGAACACCAGACGACCGATCATCTCCGAGCGGGTCATCATGTCCTTGTCGTCCTCGGGGACGACGAGCGCGTGCCCTCCGGTCTTGCCTCGCGGCAGGATCGTGAGCTTGTAGACCGGCTCCAGATCCGGCATCGCCCAGGCGGCCAGCGCGTGACCGCCCTCGTGATACGCGGTGATCTTCTTGTCCCGCTCGGAAATGATCTTGCTCTTCCGGCGCGGTCCACCGATCACTCGGTCCACGGACTCCTCGAGGGCCGCACCGGTGATCAGTTGCGCGTTCTCCCGTGCGGTCAGCAGGGCGGCCTCGTTGACCACGTTCTCCAGATCGGCACCGGAGAAACCGACGGTGCGCTTGGCCAGACCGTCGAGATCGGCGTCCTGGGCCAGTGGCTTGCCCTGGGTGTGCACGTTCAGGATCGCGCGCCTGCCACGCAGGTCGGGCGGAGCGATGGGGATCTGCCGGTCGAACCGGCCGGGACGCAGCAGCGCCGGGTCCAGGATGTCCGAACGGTTCGTGGCCGCGATCAAAATGATCCCGCCCCTGGAGTCGAAACCGTCCATCTCGACGAGCAGCTGGTTCAGCGTCTGTTCCCGCTCGTCGTGGCCACCACCGAGACCGGCACCGCGCTGCCTGCCGACCGCGTCGATCTCGTCGACGAAGACGATGCAGGGCGCGTTCTGCTTGGCCTGCTCGAACAGGTCACGGACACGGGAGGCGCCGACACCGACGAACATCTCCACGAAATCCGAGCCGGAGATCGAGTAGAACGGTACGCCCGCCTCACCCGCGACGGCGCGGGCCAGCAGGGTCTTACCGGTACCGGGAGGCCCGTAGAGCAGCACGCCCTTCGGGATCTTCGCCCCCAGCGCCTGGTACCTGGTCGGGTGCTGCAGGAAATCCTTGATCTCGTGCAGTTCTTCGACGGCCTCGTTGGCACCGGCGACGTCACCGAACAGGGTCTTGGGCATGTCCTTGGTGAACTGCTTGGCCTTGGACTTGCCGAAGTTCAGCACCTTGCTGCCGCCGCCCTGGGCGTTGTTCATCATCCACATCACGAGCAGGACCAGCAGGCCCAGCGGGATGAGATAGATGAGCAACTGGCTCCAGATGGAGCTCTGGGACACCTCGGTGTCCCAGTTGGAGATGCCGGACTGCTCGATCCGATTGACGATGTCCTCTTGGGACCCGGTCGGATACTTGGAGATGATCCGGTTGCTGCCCTGAACCTGGACGCCATCGTTCAGAGTCAGCCTGACCCGCTGTTCTTTGTCCTCGATCGTGGCTTCGGCTACGTTGCCCTGCGAGATCTGCTGCAGCGCCTTCGAGGTCGACACGTCCGTGTAGCCACGCGTGTCGTCGAAGAGCACACTGAAGGCATAAATCAGCAGCAACCCCGCCAACAGCCACAGCAGCGGGTTGCGGAGCAGGCGCTTTCGGTCCATTCACTTGCGGCCGCCGAGCGGCCTCGACCCTCCCTGACTGTCACGTCGGGTGGTGGCGGGCGTCCATTCAACGTCCACCCCCGGTTCAGCCCAGCGTACCGCTCGCGGCAGTGTCGAACTGCGCGAGCCGTTTCACCGGCAACCCAGGGTACCCGCCCCTGGCGTTCCAACGGCCCATGCACCGGATTAGTTCCAGCGCTCCCCTCCCTCGGTGACACAACGCACGGACGATGGTCGACCGTACGCCGTGAGCCCCCTCGATTCCAGCGATCACGGTGATCTCGGATCCCCGTCTCTCGCGGCCACCGCTCTCGCGGCCACGGGGAGCGGCGCACCGTCCTCTCCCGGTTGTACCCGTGGTACGGCGCTCGCGGAAAACCGGATCACGTTCCGGAGGTGTAAACCTTCGGATCGAGACTTCCGATGTACGGAAGATCACGGTAGCGTTCGGCGAAGTCCAGCCCGTAGCCGACGACGAACTCGTTGGGAATGTCGAATCCGATGTAGCGCACCGGCACCTCGACCCTTACCGCATCGGGTTTGCGCAGCAACGTACAGACCTCGACCGAGGCCGGGTCCCGGGCGGCGAGGTTGCGCAACAGCCAGGACAGCGTCAGTCCGGAGTCGATGATGTCCTCGACCACGAGCACGTGCTTGCCCGCGATGTCCCGGTCGAGATCCTTCAGGATGCGCACCACGCCCGAGGACGAGGTCGAGGAGCCGTAGGAACTGACCGCCATGAACTCCAGCTGCGCGGGCCGGGGCAGTGCGCGGGCGAGATCGGTCATCACCATGACGGCGCCCTTGAGGACACCGACAAGCACCAAGTCGCCCCCCGCGAGGTCCCCGTAGTCCTCGTCGATCTGTTTGGCCAGCTCCCCGACCTTGTCGTTGATCTGCTGCTCGGTGATGAGCACGGAGGCAATGTCGCCGTCGTACACGGCCCGGCTTCCCCTCTCGATTGGGTCGTTGTTCACCCGTCGCTCGACCGTTGCTCGGTTCCGCGACCCCCGCATTCCACCAGAAGGGTCCCACGCCGACGAACCAGCGCAAAGTTTCCTGGCAGAGCGTGACCACCCTGCCCTCGCCAGTCACCTACCAGGGCATCCGCGGCGCGCAGATGGGCGTCGCTGAGTTCCGGGACGCCCCGTCCGGAGAGCCAGTCCCGCAGCACCCGTCTGCGGAGCGCGGGAGGGTGCTCGGCAAGACTACGCGCGTCGAGCCCCCACGAGTCGGCCACCCGCTCACGGACCCCCGCGGCGACCGCGTCCAACGCGTCGGCGTCCTCCCGCAGTTGGACAGCGGTGCGGGAAAGCGCCTCGGCGACCCCGCCCTGCAGCACCTCCTCCAGCAACGGCAGCACCTCGCGGCGGAGCCGGACGCGAGTGAAGGCGGGGTCCGTGTTGTGTGGGTCGTGCCAGGGCCGCAGCCCCAGCTCCTCACAGGCGCGTTCGGTGGTTCGACGACTCACCCCCAGGAAGGGGCGCACCCACGGTCCGTCCAGCGGGCGCATACCGGCCAACGAACGCGCCCCGGAACCACGCCCCAGTCCCAGCAGCACCGTCTCCGCCTGATCGTCGAGGGTGTGCCCGAGCAGCACCGGGGCCCCTTCGGGCCGCCGGAGCCGCAGCGCCTCGTAGCGGGCGCGCCGCGCCGCGGCTTCCGTACCACCCACCCCGTCCGGTTCGACGCGCGCGATGTCCACCTCGGCGCAGCCGAGCCGGATGAGCTGGGTCGCGGCGTCGGAGGCGACCCGATCCGAACCGGGCTGCAGCCCGTGATCCACGACGAGCCCGTGGACCGGTACGTTCCGGTGCCGCGCGAAATGGGTGGTGGCCGCGGCCAGGGCCAACGAGTCCGGGCCACCGGAACAGGCCACCACCAAGGGAAAACCGCGATAACGGGCGGCCTGTTCGGAGTCGAGCAGTCGTCGCACGGCGAGCCGGACGGCGCTGACGCTGGGAGCTGGCGGCACGGGCCGATTATCGCGCCACCGGACAGCAGGCGAACTCACCGGTGGTGGTGCGTGGCCGGCGAGTTCTCGGGCCACCGGGGAAGCGACTCGGGCGAGCGGATCCGGCCCGCGATCGCGGCAGGAGAGCCCGGTCAGCCGTGCACCCGCCGCAGCCAGGCCGGGGGGTCCGAGAGCTCGGAGCGGGTGGGAAGGTTGTCCGGTTCCTGCCAAACAGCGTTGAACCCCGTCATGCCCACGGCATCCACCACCCTGCGGGTGAACTCGGCCCCTTTGGCGTACTGCTTGATCTTCGCGTCCACCCCGAGCAGGCTGCGCAGCACCCGGTCGAACAGACCTCCGCCCGCCCGGCGCTGGGTGAACCGCTCCCGGATGACGTGCACACTGGGCACCACCCGGGGCCCCACAGCGTCCATGACGTGATCCGCGTGCCCCTCCAGCAGCGTGGAGATGGCCAGAATCCGGTCCAGCGCCGCACGCTGCCGCGGGCTCTGCAGCAGCTCGACCACGCCGAGCATGCCGGGGCTGGTGTCGCTTCGACCCATCCGCGCCGCCCGAAGCTCGCGAACCGCCGCGGGCAACCGGCCGAACAGCTCACCGGTGGAACCCTCCATCTCGGTGAACAGTTCGCCGATACTGCGGGAGAAGTGCTCGCGCAACCAGGGAACGGCGTTGAACTGGAGCCGGTGGGTGGACTCGTGCAGACAGACCCACATCCGGAAGTCGTCCTCGGGAACACCGAGCGCACGCTGTGCGGCGACGATGTTGGGAGCGACCAGCAACAGCCTGCCCGGATCGCCCGAACCCGACTCGGTGGGGGCGAACGGATCGTACTGTCCGAGAACCTTGGTGCCCAGGTAGGCGAGCACGAGACCGGCCTGCATCCCGGCGCCACGGCTGTTGACGGCGGCCAGCACCGGGTTGACCCCCTCCCGGTCCTCGCCCCCGGCTCCCGCGAGCGCGGTGTCGGTCAACTCGGCCAGGCCACGAGTGGCACCCCGTAACCAACCCGGCCGGTCCACCACATCGCCGGGAGCCACCGGAAGGTCGGCGCCCAGCCCGGTCAGTTCCCGAACATGCGTCTCGGCGCTCACGCTGAACTCGCGGAGCTCGGCAACGACACCGTCGGCCTCGGAACGCGAGATCTCCGGACCGGGGCCGAGCAGCCTGCTCGCGGTGGCTACGGCGGTGTTCCAGTCGACGACGTCGCCGCTGCCGTGGCCGGAGACGTGTCCCTCCCGGCGGTGCTGACTCGGTCGGGCATGCCTGGCCGAGTCCCGACGTAGCGGCGCTGACAGCGCGGACGCACGAACAGTCACGTTTCCGACAGTACCCGTGCGGGCAGCACACGGCGAATCTCCGGCTCGCGCCCCACGCCCTCCCCTGCTACGGCCTCCCTGCTACGCCCCCCGCCGCAGTGGCTTACCTCCGGCACACCTTTCCGCCGCCACGACTTACCTCCGTCACGAGCGAACGGCGGGAGCCGACCCGATCACCGGCAGCCGCAGGTACGCAACGCGGCCGCGAGTTCGTCGATCACCGGGCGTACGGCGACAGGGCTCCGTCCGTTGGACAGGAACGCGAACGCCAACAGCCGGCCGTCCCGGGTGAGGACGGTCCCCGCCAGGGCATTGGTCCCGGTGAGTGTTCCGGTCTTGGCACGAACCCATCCGTTGCCCTCGGAGGCGTCGCCGTCGTAACGCCCGGCCAGACCACCGGTGCCGCCGGCCACGGGGACGGAAGTCAACAACGGCCGCAGTCTGGCGGAACGTCCCGACGGGCTCTCGACGGGAGCGCTCGCGGTGCGCATTATCGCGCCCAGGATTCGGGCGGGCAGTTCGTCGGAGGCGGAAAGCCCGCTGCCGTCGACGATGTCGACCCCGGTCAGATCGAAACCGTTCTCGCTCAGCACGGTGCGAACCGCACGAACGGAGCCGGCGAACGAGGGCTCGTTGCCGGTGGTGATCGCGACCTGCCGTGCGAGGGCCTCGGCGAGCACGTTGTCCGAATCCCGCAGTGTTTTGCGCACCAGATCCCGCAGCGGCGGCGACTCGACCTCCGCGAGGGTGGAAGCCTCCGAGTCGACGGTGGTCCTGCTGACCGAGCTGGTGGGAGCTCCCAGCCTGGAGGCGAGTTCACGGGCCGCGTCCAGTGCCGGTTCGTCGCTGCGTGGGCTGACCCTGCTCGTGGGGTCCTGCCGCCCACCGTCGAGCATCACCGGCTGGATCGGGGCGACATATCCCCTGGACACATCCGCCGGATCCCAGCTGGAGGCCAGCTCGGGGCCGCTGTAACGGCTGACGTCGACCTTGACCGACTCGATGTCACCGGAAGTGCTCGCCCGGATCCGCTCCACCAGTTCGTCCAGCCTGGCCGCCCCCGGATAGACCGAACTCTCGTTCTCCGGCAGTGCGGACAGCGTCGGATCGCCGCCACCGACGAGCACTATGCTGCCTGGTTCGCTGCCGCGCACGACCTTCGTGCGGAACCGGAAACCGTGATCGATCGCCAGCAGGGCCGCGGACGCGGTGAGCAGCTTGTTGGTGGAAGCGGGAACCAGCCCCTTCCCGGGGTTCCGCTCCCAGAGGGTCCTGCCGGATCTGGCGTCACGGACCACGCCCCCGAAGTCGCCGAGCACGGGGTCCGAGGCGATCTCCTTCAACTTGGCCTCGACCCCCTGGCTGGTCGGGAGGGGTGCCGAGTTGCTCAACCCCCTGACATCGGGGCGCAACGAGGCAAGGGCGGGTGGGTCGGCACGAGGATTCAGCATGTCGCCGAATGGGCCGGAACCACGAAACACCAGCACTGCGGCGAGTGCGAGGACGCCGAGCAGCGCCGCCGCGACGAGCACGTTCCTTTTGCGGCGGCCGCGGCGCGGGTGGGTACCGGACGTCACGGGAGCGGCCTCGCCGGATTCGGGACTGTCGTCGTAGCGCTCCTCGGGGGCCTCGTGTTCGTCGCGATCCTCGTGGGAGCCGTGCTCGTCGGCGTGGTCGAGGGGTGCCGCGGTGCCGGCGGTGGGATTCTCCTCGGCTCCCCGGGCGACCGGTCCGACGGTGCCATCGGGTGGGGCCGCGTCCACCTGGGGTACGGGGTCGGCAGGCCGGGAGGTATCGCCGGGAGAAGCGGTACCCGCCCGATGCGGAACGGCCTCCTGCGCGGCCTGCTCCTCCCGACGGGGCAGCAGCTCTTGTTCGACGGTTCCGGCCTCCTCGTACTCCCCGTCGCGGGGAAATTCCCCGCCCGGCAGAGAACGCGGAGCCGCACCCGGGCCACCCGGCGTCGCTCGGCCCCGGGCATGGCCGGGATCCCCCCGAGGGGGCTGGGCGGGAGCCGTTTCCGACCCCAGCGGCATACCGAAGTCGGCGGGAGCGGCAGGACGCTCCGGACCGGGATGCTGGTTCCCCGGTGGAGGGCCCTGGCTACCCGAGGGCGGGCCCTGCGGGCTACCGGAGGAGTTCCCCGGCTGGTGGTACCGCTGCTGTGTGGTGAACCGCTCGGTTCGCTGCTCCAACCGCTCGCGGTGTTCTGCCGGGGCAGGTTCGGCGTGCGGCCACCCGGGGTCCGCGGCGGGGATCCGCGGCATGCGAATGGTGGGGGGATCGGCGGTGGGAGCGGGCCCGGAGGACGGGGCCGCTTTCGGGGTCTCTCCGGCCTCCCGGTCACGCTGTCCCGAAGCCTCCCCCTGCTGGCCCGAAGCCTGCCCGCGCTGGTCCGGGTCCTGCCCACCTTCGCCCGGCTCCCGCTCGGTGGGACGGATCGCGCTGAAACGCTGGGTGCGCTCGACCGCGGCAGGGTCCTGCTCCGGCCACTCCGGTTCCGAATCGGAGGTTTCCGACAGCTGCTCGGTGTTCTCCCGCTGGATGACCCCCTGCTGAACGGTCTCCTGCTGAACGGTCTCCTGCTGAACGGTCTCCTGCTGAACGGTCTCCTGCTGAACGGTCTCCTGCTGAACGGTCTCCTGCTGTTCCGAGAAGGTGACGGGAGTTTCCGAGGCGGCTGGGGACTCCTCGGAGTCCAGCGGTTGCCGATCGGATTCCTGCTGGGATTCTTCCGGCGACTGGGACTCTTCCGACGGCTGGGCATCCCCCGGCGGCTGGGCATCCTCCGGCGGCTGGGACTCCTCTAGCGAGTGGGATTCCTCCGACGGGTGGGCATCCTGCGACTGGGTGGAATGCTGCTCGGGATCCGCCGCGGGCCATTCGAACGAGTCACTCGGCTCCGAGTCCGGGTCGGCCTCCGGAAAACCGTCGGAGAAGTCCGTGGGGAAGCCGCCGGTGGATTCGGCGGACGATGCCGCGTCCTCACGACCGCCCGTCCCACCCCGTGATTCCTGGGGTTCGGGCAAGTGCTCCTCCTAACGACTCTCACCGGCTCGCGAATGCGATCTCGCACACTGTGTGCGGCTGGAACGGCTGACTTGTCCCACACTAGTTGCGTCCGTGGGAGTGACGGATCAGGCCACACCGGAACCGGTGCGGACCGCTCGCCGAAAACCGCAGCGGACTGTCGTCGTGTGCGCCCGTCAGGCCGGAACGGCCGGGCGGCGAACACGGCGCCGGAGACTCCGGCCGGAGCATGCACCCGCTGCGAGCTGGAGTTTTCCGACCCCGCGAGCGGTTTTCAAAGCCGGTTCCTAGGCTGTAGTCACCACTCCACCGGTGGTGGTAACGGTTCGGACACGATCCACTCCGATCCGACTCCACGCCGGATGGTCCGCCCCAGGGCGGGCGATCGGGGGACTCCCCGAGCAACGGCCGGGAACGGCACCATCGCCGTCCGAAACATCACTAGGACGAATGAGGAACGCGTGGACTTCGACGTCACGATCGAGATCCCCAAAGGGGAGCGCAACAAGTACGAAGTGGACCACAAGACGGGCCGTATCCGTCTCGACCGGACGCTGTTCACCGCCACCCAGTATCCGGCCGACTACGGGTTCATCGAGGAGACCCTCGGCGAGGACGGGGATCCGCTGGACGCGCTCGTGCTCATCCAGGAGCCGACCTTCCCCGGTTGCCTGATCAGCGCCCGCGCCATCGGCATGTTCCGGATGCGCGACGAGAAGGGTGGCGACGACAAGATCATCTGTGTGCCCGCCGACGACCCGCGGCAGGAGCACATGCGCGACATCCATCACGTGCCGGAGTTCCACCGCCTGGAGATCCAGCACTTCTTCGAGGTCTACAAGGATCTGGAGCCCGCCAAGAGCGTCGAGGGCGCCACCTGGGTCGGCCGGGACGAGGCCGAGGCGGAGATCAAGAAATCGTACGAGCGGGCCAAGGAGGAGGGCCACTGAGCCTTCGAACTTTCCGTTCGGCTCCTCGGGATGTTCCCCGCGGCGGCGGACTCGCCACCCGGTCGTGAGCGGCCGGCCCGACTTCGAGCGATCACCCGCCCCACCCTGGAGACTCACCGGGAGTTCGGCCGTGGCGGAAGCCACGGGCTGGGCCACGCGGGTGGGCGTCCGGCGCGAGAAGCGCCGAGGGAACGCCCCGAGACAGCGAGACGGCAGGAAGGTCCCCGCCAAACGAGAACGGGGACCTTCCTGCCGTGTCGTCTCTGTGGTGTCGTCCTCGCGACGGGCACCGTTCAGCCGGCGAGGCCGCTGATCACGTCGCCTACTGGCAGGCCGGCGAGGTTACTGCTCGAAGTCGGCGCGGGACGGGTCGAGGGCTGCTGGTTCTGCTGAGCCTGCTGGTTCTGCTGAGCCTGCTGGGGCAGGTCCTGCAGCATCTCGCCCGGAGCACCGTTCAGCTGCTCCTCGTTGAGCAGTTCACCGGAGATGTGACCGTTCTGCACGGCTTCCGCGAGCGGGTCACCATCGGAGGCCTCGGCGGAGCGGGCCGCAGCCGGGATTCCCCGGGAGGGCACGATCTCGCCGATCGTCTGCTGCGCGGAATGCAGTGTCGCGGCGGTGTGGTAGGTGGTCTTGGCCACGTTGTTGTCCACCGGCAGCTCGGCGGGCAGCTTCGGGGCGTCCGCGGCGGCGGTTCCCGCGAAGCCGATAGCGCCGACACTTCCCGCCACCAGGGCGGTCACCGTGGTAAGAGTGCGTTTCATCGCCTTGGTTCCTCTCTGCACAGGTAACTGTCCCCCACGCGGAGCAAAAGACTACGGAAACTATTCTCAACACGATTCAGCGAACCCTAGTAGCGGTATTCTCATACGGCGAGTAACGAAAATTGCTGCTCGAACTCGAAAACATGCGAGCACTCACCCAATCGGGCTACACATTTTCATCGCACACCGTATGAGAACATCTCGACCTCCCAGGCCGGAAACAACACCGTAGCGAACATGATGCCGGGTCACGGAGCGTTCGGCGGTCCGCGACCCCACACCTACACGAGGGCGTCCGGCAGCATCGCGGGGCCGACCTGCTGCTGACGTTTGGCGTGTTCGTCCAGCAGCGTTTCCGCCTCGTGGGCGAATTCCGCGTAAGCGGCCTGCTCGCTGTCGAACCGGCGATACTTGCCCACCCGAAGCTCTACCGAATGGTACTCACGTTCCAGCGCGTCCGCGGTCCGCTGCAGGTTGACCCCCCGCTCACGGTACTTGGCAAAGCCCGACAACGCGGCGGTCAACGCGACCAACAGGCTCGCCCCCACCACGGCCCAACGGACGTCGGCCATCGTGACCGAGACCGCCGCGATCACCGACGTCACGATCGCGCCGGAAATGATCACGACTTGCAAAGCGTTGTGCGCACGACGAAGACGCTGGGCCTGCCTGCGATAGGCACGAATCGCGTCGGGCAGGTAGGCGCGGTAGCGCTTGTGCGCCGCCAGCAGGTCGCCGCCGGAGCCGACGTCGTCGAGCGACTGCTCACGTCGGGCCTGGTTCAGTTCGCGCAGTTCGATCGCCATACCGCGTACCTTGAAGTACTGCCGGTAGAACAGGAAGGCCGACCCCACCACGGAGATCATCGGAATCACCGAAACGAGTGTCGACAGCTTCCATCCCGGACTCCAGCTCACCACGAACCAGCTCACGGTCAGCGCGACCAGCGCCACGTTGCCGGGAAGCGCCCACACCGCCAACAGGCGTCGTAACAGCAGCGCCCGGTGCACCTGTTCGGAGAGGTCCGCGATGCGTCGGGCGACGTCATCGGGGTCTGATTCGGCGGAGAGCACACCTCCCCCGACAATCCCCGTGCTGACCTCGGTACTGCTCATCACACGATCCCTTCACGGCGTCACTGTGATCGAAATAGCTCAACAGCGTTACTGCAATCGGCCGACGGAGTGACACCCAGAGTGGTCGAATAACGCTACGCATTCAGTCCCCCCGCAGGGCGGTATCGACACCGTTCACCGGCAGTCACCGACCCGTCACATCATCCACGAGACGCCAGCCGCGCGGTCGGGCGCGTCACGGACACGTCCCCCGGCACATGGCGAAGTTCGCACGGACACGGGAAAATATACAATAAGTCCACAATGGACAAATAATCCACGTCCGGATCGCCACGACGGCGCACCTCCGCCCGGCTACATCTCCCTCGCGCCCCGCCGCCCCCATACGGCCGGACCATCACGCGTTACCCACCCGGAGCGAGAGCAACGACGTTTCCCGAAAAAGGCATCACTCAATCGCTTTACCACACGAACAGCGGGCACATTCGCCCCCCGGAATGAATACCAGACAAAAGAAAGCACTCGTCGCGCCCACACAGGATCGCGACAATTCCACCTCCGTTCGAGCCACCCGCAAGACGTGCCATCCGAAACCGTCGAACCGAAAGATGCCATATTACCTGTACAGCGAAAACACAGCCAAGCACCCCCAAACCGGAAGCAATCCCCGAACGAACCGACAGCCGAAAACGAAACATTCCGATCCCCGAATTCATCCCGAAGAAGTATCAAGTGGAACGCCACGAAGCCTCGACCACACCGAACGAGCATCGTTGGGAATATTTTTCGCGTTTTCTGGCACGATGCTCTGTGCAAATTATTCACATTCTCCGAGTGGCCCCGGCCGAGGTACCCGAGCGAGGGCACGAAGCCCATGGGGCGGCTCCAGCTCCAGGGACCCGCTCACGGAGAACACCGCCGCCACGGCCGATCAGCCAATGATCACCGTGCGGGTGTCACTCGGACTAAATTCCCCGGAGATCCCGACATCCGCCAACCACACCGCGAGCGGCAGCGGCCCACTGTGCTTCACCTGATCGGGTGCCATTGCCCGCCCGGTCCGCACCAGGACCAGCAATCCCGCCTCGTCACCCACCGAATCGAAGTTTTCAGAACTCGGCCCGAACGAGGTGAGGCCGAAGCGACGCTCCAGCTCGGCAACGGCCGCGGGCACGTCGTCCACCGCGATGGCAACCTCGCTGATGGAGGCGATGTGGCCGGGCCCGAAAACCTCCGGCGCCGCGCGATGGCGCACCCGCCTCCGGGCGATCAACTCCAGCACCTCACCGTCTGGCCCCTCGAAGTAGGTCGAACGCGAGTTCCAGCCGGCGGGGCCCTCGATCTCGTGTTCGCCGGTATCGGCGGAACGCAGCAGCGGCACGCGTTCCGCCAACCACGAAACCGCGGCGTCGAAGCTCTCCGCGGGGACGTCGAAGGCAAGGTGGTGTGCCGCCGCGGTCGCGGGTCCGGGAGTCAACCACAACTCGCTCGAACCGAGCGTGACGCGGGCGGAACCGTCGTCGTGCGAGACCGGCAGTCCCAGAAGATCGCGGTAGAAGGCCACCGCCGCCGCGAGGTCACTCACGCGGTGTTCGACCGTCGAGATCCGCATCTCGTCTCCTCCTTTGATTCGCGGGAGGCGGCATCGACCGCGCGAATGTCCCGCTGATCGCCGCTCACACGTTCCTGGCGTAACCGCTGGGATTCTCCGGATCGATGTGCCAGCTGATGATCCGCTTCGGATGGATTCGGATGATGTCCGATCCCGCCATCGGTGGTTCACCCGGCGGGTCAGCCACCCGCAACGTCCGTGCCACTCCCCGGATCTCCACGCCACGCCCCATCCCCGGCCTGACACTTCCCGGCTCCTCAGGTGTCATGTCGTCCACCACGAACCCGACACGAGGTCTTTCCGACACATTCCGGTACCGCTTGGTGGAAGCGACTCTCGGACCCCCCAGGTCAATGGTTCCGTCCTCGTTGAGCCGGAAACCGAGCGGTCGGACCTGCGGCGTGCCGTCGTCTCCCACCGTGGCGAGTCTGCCCAGCAGCTGCCCCCGCAGATACGCGCGTTCGACCTCGATGAAGCTCATCCGTTTACTCCCCTTCGGTGACGTGGCGAACCTAGATCTTCGAGTGCACTCGAAGTCAATGCCGCGGTTCCGGGGGGTGGATTCAAGTGGGGTGGATTTCGGTGGGGACAGGGGGAAACACGCGACGGAGGCGCGTACGGCGCCTTACATCGGAGCACGGGGACTAGCCGAACACGGGCTCGCCGTGTTCGAGGTAGACGGTCCCGCCCAGCTCACGGGCCGTGAGGGCGCCGCGCAGCCTGCGGGCCAGCCGCGGGATCAGGTACTCGTCGAGTTCGGCGACCGCCACCCACTCCCAGTGGTCCAGCTCGTCGAAGTCGAGCCGGATGCGCTGCTCGTCCTCGGCCAGCTCACCGCAGTCGAAGACCCAGAGCAGCTTGTCGGGCTCGCCGGCGGTGGGTGCCCAGTCCACGACCAGTATCCGACTCGGATACCGCCGTATCCCCAATTCCTCGGCCAGTTCCCTGACACAGGCTCGTGCCGGTGACTCACCCGGCTCGACGTATCCACCGGGGATGTCCCACCGGTTGCCGTAGGTCTTGCGGACGAGCAGTACCTCTCCATCGGGAGCGACGAACAACGCGCCTGCCGCCATCCTCGAAACGGTCATCCCCTGCTCGTCCGCCATGGGCAAACCCTAGGTGCCGGGGTGGCACGATGTCGGTGCCGACACCCCGGCGATCCCGTCCTCGGCTCGGTGCGCCCGGTGCCGCTCTTCGGTCGGCTCGACGAGACGGGACGGCTGGTCGGGCAACTCGACAGCGGAGACGCTCGATCAGAGCGTGTACTCCAATCGGAGCAGTCCGTGTTCGAACTCGACGGAGCTACTCGCCACGCCGGTGAGTTCCCCAGTCCCGGACGTGGGGACGATGGTGCCGTAGGTGCGCTGCTCCGTCCCGTCCGCGAGCCCGCCGTGCTGCAGCACGAAGGTGCCCTGCCGACCGTCGAGGGTGCCCTCGAAGCGTTCGGAGATCACGTAGCCGCCGCCGGAGGCTCCTCCGGCGGTGAGCACTACACCGGTGCCCATGCCGTCGAGCGCGCCCCGGTACCGCTTCCGGATCGAGATTCGGGAGAGCTTGGGACCTTCCGCCGGTTCGTCGTAGACGGACTCGTCCCACTCCAGGACCTCGAACGGGACCTCGATTGCGTGGCTCTGCTGTTGCTCGGTCATGGGCCGAAGCTATCGGTCGGCACCGACATCACGAGACGCGCGAGAGCCGCACGGTTACGGCGGGTGTCAATTTCTCGCGAAATCGCCGGGCGGACGGCGGGGAGGCGACGAAACCGAGACCAACGAGAACCAGCCGTCTCCCGCATCGCGGAAAACGGCCGGTTACCGGTGGAGCCGCCTAGGGGAGTCGAACCCCTGACCTACGCATTACGAGTGCGTCGCTCTGACCTACTGAGCTAAGGCGGCGAAACCGTGTACGAGTGTAGCGGGTCCGCGAACGTCACCCGCAGCCCCCCGGCTCGTTGAAGGGTGGAGTGATGACGATCACGGGAATACCGGAAGGTGCTGGATGCGCATACCCCCTGTCCACCGGATCGCGATCTGTTCCGCCGTCTCGTTCGCCGTCGCGTGTCTGAGCCTTCCCGCCGCGACCGCGCAGAGCACGCCCCCGGAAACCCCCACGCCATCCCCTGAGATCCCGGGACAGCCCCCAGGGAAGGGCGAACCGGAGACCCCGGTTCCCGGACCGGTGGTGGCCGAGGCGGGCACCGGTATCGGTCTGCTGCGGGTGCTGCCGAACGCGGTGCCGGGCGAGTCGATCCTGGACGCGCCCGAGTTCGACGAAAAGTTGCCCAGACAGGCGCTGGTGGAAACCGGGATGGGGCTGGCAACGGCCAAGGCCAACTCAAAGGCGTACCTCGCCCAGGAACACGCGATCGCCGAGTCCGCGCCGTTCGGATTCGCGGTGGGTGGCAACGCGCCCGCCCTACCCGGCTCGCTGGCACAGACCGCGGTGCCCGATCACGCCGAGCCCCGGACCAGCGGACTGGAACCACCGTCCACCCCGTTGGACAAGTTGGTCGACTTCGGTCTGCTCAAGGGCAACGTGCACGCCCGCTGGGACGAGAAACTCGGCCCCTGTGTGGAACCGATCGCCGATGCCGAGACCACGCTGGCGAGCATCTCGGCACTGAACGTGCTGCCCTCACTGAAGAGTCGGGAGGACGAGCTCGCCGAGAAGGCATCCAGCGGGATGAGCGAACTCGCCGCGGCCGACACCGGGGAGCTGCGCGACGGGTTAGACCGGCTGGCCGGGCCACTCGAACGGTTGGGGGGCCTGTTGGGAGGTGCCGGCGGCTCCGAGGCGTCCGGTTCGCTGCTGCGGGTTCCCGAGATCATGCACGCGCGCTCCAACGTGCGGTTGGTGGACGTGCCGGGGCAGGACAACAAGGCGGTCCGCTCCACCTCGCGGTTCGACGTCGCCAGCATCCGACTGTTCGCGGGGACCTCCCAGGAACTGCGCATCGACATCGTCAGTCAGCCCACCCTCACCGCGACGGCGACCGGCGACCCGAAGACATCCACGGTGGACTACAGTGCGCCGGTACTGCGGATCAGCCGCGGCGGCGAGGAACTGTTCACATTGGATGCCGCGAACCCCGAGTTCGAACTTCCGATCGGTATCCCGCTGCCCACCTCGGGACTCGACTCCGACGTTCCGTTGGTGGGGCACCCGGACAAGTCCAACGTGCTGGACATCGGCGTGCTGCGGCTCAGTCTCGGTGAACTGACCAAGCAGCGGGACGGTACCGCGGTACGCGCGGGGGCACGGCTGCTGGACCTGAAGATCCTGCCCAACGAGCTACTCGGCTTCTCCAGCGCACTCGCCCAGATCTCGTTCGGCGAACAGTTCGCCAGGGCGAACGCGCCGGAGGGCGGTGTCGACTGCTCGACCTCGACCCAGCCCCCGAACACCACCCCACCGGCGAGCGGGGGCGACTCCCCGCCACTGGCGAAGACCTCGGGGGCCTACCACGCGGTGCCGCTGTTCTGGACCGGAACGGCCCTGTTGCTGCTGGGTGCGGTGCTGGTGGCGGCACTGCCGCGCCGCCGGGGGTAAGTGTGGCGGATCATCGGTGGAGTTCGGCGGCCAACGCCTCCACGGCGATGATCGGTTTGACGTTGCGGTCCAGCGCGGTCCGGCAGCGCAGCACCGCTTCCAACCGGCGCAGGGCGGTCTCGGAGGTCCACTCCGCGGCTGCCCTGCGTGCCTGGTTCGCGAAGTCGGGGTGGTTCAGCGGCACCTCCGCCCCGAAACCGAGGGCCAGCACGTCCCGGTAGAACCCGGCGAGATCCACCAGCGCCAGATCCAGCGCGTCCCGCTGTGACCGGGTAGCGCGGGCCTTCTGCTTCTTCTCCAGTTCCTTCAGCGCCGCGTTGGCACCCTTGGTGGCCGAGGAGGTCCCCTTGCCGGTACCTCCTGCCCCCATCGCGGTACGCAGCTCCTCCTTCTCGGCCTCGTCGCGCGACTGGTTGGCCTCCCCGGCCTCGGTCTCGGCGGCACGGACCAGCCCGCTCGCCTCGCTGAAAACCTCGGAGAGCCCGCGCAAGCCGAGCGGAATGCGCAACACGGCCTCGCGGCGTTCCCTGGCCTGCTGGTCGGTGGCCAGGCGACGAGCGCGATCGACGTGTCCGCCGCACACCGAGGCCGCCCAGTCGGCCATGGACCGCTCCACGCCTTCCCGGTGGTGCAGCACCTCGGCGATCGCCTCCGTGAGCGGGGTTCGCAGCTGCACGCCACGGCACCGGGAACGGATGGTCACCGGCACGTCGGCGGGGTGGTCCGAGGGGGAACACAGCAGAAAAACGGTGCGCGCGGGAGGTTCCTCGACCGCTTTGAGCAGTGCGTTCGCCGCGCCCTCCGTGAGCCGGTCGGCGTCCTCGATGAGCACGACCCGCCAGTGGCCGGTGTTGGGGCGTCGAGCCGCCGCCTGCACCAGCGAACGCATCTCGGCAACCGAGATCGAGAGGCCTTCCGGGACCACCGTGGTGACATCGGCGTGCGTGCCCGCCAGGGCCGTCTCACAGGCGACGCAGCCGCCACAGCCGACCGTTTCCGGGTCGGTGCACTGCAACGCTCCCGCGAACGCGCGGGCCATGATGGGGTGTCCCGATCCCGGCGGGCCGGTGAACAGCCAGGCGTGGGTCATGGCTCCCGTGGCGGTGTCGCGCCCCGCCAACCGGTCACGCGCCGCCCGCGCGGCCTCGCGCAGGGTGCGCACCGCTTCGGGCTGGCCGACGACCTCGGCCCAGATGCCTTCGGGCTCCCGATCGGCGCGCACGGAGTCCCCATCGGCGACAGCCCCGACTTCCGGGGCCGCTGTCTCGCTTGCCATCGCCGGTACCTCGAAACCCGATCACGTGTTGGAACGGTCCGCGGCTCGCTGCCCCTCCGAGCTCGCGGACGCGGAACTCCTGGTTCTGGAGCCGCTGCTCTTGGTGCCCGAGCTCTTGGTGCCCGAGCTCTTGGTGCCCGAGCTCTTGGTCGTCGAACTCTTGCTCGCCGAGCTCTTCCCGCTCGTGCCGCCGGTGGAACCCTTGCTCGTGGAGCTCTTGGTTCCGGATCCGCTCGCCTTACCGGTGGCGGCCTTCTTGGCGGTGCTCTTGCCGCCCGAACCGCCGGTACCGCTCTTGGTGCCGCTGCCCGAGGTGTCGGAGCCCGAGGACCCGTTTCCACCGGACTTGGTACCGCTCTTGCTGCCGTTGGAGCCACTCTTGCTGCCGCTGGAGCCACTCTTGCTGCCGCTGGAGCCGGAGCTGCCGGACTTCTTGCCGCCCTTCTTGGCGGGGGCCTTGGCACGCCGTTCGGCGACCAGCTCGATGGCGCGTTCCTTGGTCAGCTCCTCGACGCTGTCGCCCTTGCGCAGCGAGGCGTTCGTCTCGCCGTCGGTGACGTACGGGCCGAACCGCCCGTCCTTGACCACCAGGTTCCGGCCGGTGTCCGGTTCCTCGCCGAGCTCACGCAGCGGAGGCGCCGCGGCCCTGCGGCCCCGCTGTTTCGGCTGCGCGTAGATGGCGCGGGCCTCCTCCAGCGTGATCGCGAAGATCTGTTCCTCGTTGTCCAACGAACGCGAGTCGCTGCCCCGTTTCAGGTAAGGCCCGTAACGACCGTTCTGCGCGGTGATCTCCTCCCCCGTGTCGGGGTCGGTTCCCACGGTGCGGGGCAGTGAGAGCAGCCGCAGCGCCTCCTGCAACGTCACCGTGTCCAGCGACATCGACTTGAACAGGCTGGCCGTGCGCGGTTTGGTCTTGGTGCCCTCCGGCAGGATCTCGGTGACGTACGGCCCGAACCTCCCGTCTTTGGCGACGACCTCGTGGCCGGTCTCCGGGTCGGTACCGAGGGTGTTCCCCTCCATCGGGGTGGCGAACAGCTTCTCGGCCACCTGGGGAGTCAGCTCGTCCGGCGGCAACGCGTCCGGCAGGTTCGCGCGCTGTGACTCGCCGTTGCCCTCGTTCGACGTGGCGGCGCTGCGTTCGAGGTAGGGCCCGTAGCGGCCGACCCGGACGTAGACCGTGCGTCCGTCGTCGTCGGTGAACATCGGGATGGAGTTGACCTGCCGGGCGTCGATCTCCTCCACACCGGAGCCGACGAGTTTCTTCAACCCTCCGGCACGACCGATGGAGTCCTTCGGGCCGATGTCCCCACCGAAGTAGAACCCGTTGAGCCACTTGGTGCGCTGCTGGGCACCCTCGGCTATCCGGTCGAGTTCGTCCTCCAGCGCGGCGGTGAAGTCGTAGTCCACCAGCCTGGAGAAGTGCTGCTCCAGCAGCCCCACCACGGCGAACGCGATCCAGGAGGGAACCAGCGCCGAACCCTTGCGCCAGACGTAGCCGCGTTCCTGGATGGTGCTGATGATGGAAGCGTAGGTGGAGGGCCGCCCGATTCCCAGCTCCTCCAGGGCCTTCACCAGGCTGGCCTCGGTGTATCGGGCGGGCGGACTGGTGGTGTGCCCGTCCGGGTCGAGCTCGCCCGCCGAAACCCGTTGCCCCTCGACGAGGCGGGGCAGTCGCGACTCCGCGTCGTCGGCGACCCCACCGGCCTCGGAGTCCACCGACTCGACGTAGGCCTTGAGGAAACCGGCGAAGGTGATGGTGCGACCGGAGGCGGCGAAGGTGCACTCCTCCCCGCTCGTGGCGGTGCCGGTGACCCGCACCGACATGGTCGTTCCCTTGGCGTCGGCCATCTGGGAGGCGATGGTGCGCTGCCAGATCAGTTCGTAGAGCTTGGAGCCGTCGGTGTCCAGCTCCGAGGCGACCTGGCGCGGGGTGCGGAAGTTCTCCCCCGCGGGGCGGATGGCCTCGTGGGCCTCCTGCGCGTTCTTGACCTTGCGGGTGTACTGCCTGGCCTGCGCGGACAGGTAGTCGTTGCCGTACAGCTCCCCGGCCTGCTGCCGCGCCGCCGCGATCGCGGTGTCCGACAGCGTGGTGGAGTCCGTACGCATGTAGGTGATGTAGCCGTTCTCGTAGAGCCGCTGCGCGGTCCGCATGGTGCGGTCGGCCGAGAACCGGAGCTTGCGTCCCGCCTCCTGTTGCAGCGTGGAGGTCATGAACGGCGCGTAGGGCTTGCGCGTGTAGGGCTTCTCCTCGACGGCGGAGACGCTCAGCTCGGTGTCGGCCAGCCCCTCGGCGAGCGCACGGGCGCGCGGTTCGTCCAGCACCAGGGCGTCGCCGGTGAGCTCGCCGTCCGGGCCGAAGTCGCGTCCGGTCGCCAGCCTGGAGCCATCGACGTTGACCAGCCGCGCGCCGAAGCCGCCCTGCCGGTCGGATCGCTCCTCGTCGGCGGCGTGCAACGTGGCGGCGATGTCCCAGTAGGAGGCGGGCACGAAGCGGATGCGCTCCCGCTCCCGCTGCACGACGATGCGGGTCGCCACCGACTGCACCCGCCCCGCCGAGAGCTTCGGCATGACCTTCTTCCACAGCACGGGGCTGACCTCGTAGCCGTAGAGCCGGTCCAGGATGCGCCGGGTCTCCTGTGCGTCCACCAGGTCGTTGTCGAGCTCGCGGGGGTTGGCCGCAGCGGCCCGGATGGCGGATTCGGTGATCTCGTGGAACACCATCCGGTAGACCGGGACGGCGGGCTGCAACGTCTCCTGCAGGTGCCAGGCGATCGCCTCGCCCTCCCGGTCACCATCGGTGGCGAGGTAGAGCTCCTCGGCGTCGGACAGCGCCTCCCGGAGTTCCTCGACCGTGCCCTGCTTGTCGTCGGTCACCAGGTACAACGGTTCGAAGTCGTTGTCCACGTTCACGCCGAAGCGTGCCCAGGACTGCCCCTTGTAGTCGGCGGGAACGTCGCCCGCACCACGCGGAAGATCACGGATGTGCCCGCGCGACGACTCGACCTGGTAGTCCGAGCCGAGGAAGGAAGCGATCTTGCGCGCCTTGGCCGGGGACTCGACGATCACCAACCGCCGACCGCCGGAGCTCCCGGTGGATGCCTTAGAAGCGCGCCCCTTGGCGCCGTCCTTCTTCGTCCGTGTCGAGCCAGCCACGCCTACCTGCTCTCGTCTGGAGGTGTCCGATCCGTCAGTGTGCACCGTGTCCGGTCCTGTTCGCCGTCCCGGGGAACGCACAGCGTGACACACGCCGCCCCGGGTCCGCGCGCTTCACCAGGCCGAACGCCCCCGACCTCGGCAGTGTTCCGCCATGACGCCCACGAGGAGGTGTGTCGAACGACTCACGGCGACAGCGGCCATGCTCCCCCAGGAGCGCCGTTCGGCGCGGGTCCGACGAGCTCGGCCAACCGAGTCAGGCGACGCCGGCCCACGATCCGCAACACGGGCTCCGCACCCGGCGAACCGACCCTCCTGGCTGGTAGGCCCGCACGGCCGAGTGACGAAGCAAGCGGCTCGTGAGTCTCCGGCACGCTCGGATCCAGCCCGAGTAGATACCCCCCAGCGGTGGGGGCGCCCGCGATGAGCGTCCAGACGCGCAGCGCCGAACCATCCGGGTTGAATCCGTTCGGCACCGACTTTACCGCGCCGTGTAACCAATTCGCCGCCAGCTGGGTCAGATCGGCCCGGAACGAGGTCCGCAGCAGTGATTCACCGCACTCGGTGCTGGAGACCTCCAAGGGGACTCCCCGCGCCCGGAACGTCTCGTACAGTGCGCGGGCCCGCCAAGTCTCGGCGAGCACGACGGACAGGCGCGCGGCGGTGCCGCGCCCGAAACCGGTCACCTGGCCGTGGCCGCAGAGCAGGCCGGCCAGATCGGCGATACGAGCGGGCCGCGCCTCGGCCGAGAAGAACGAAAGCTGGCCCACTCCGGTGATCGTAGAGTCCCGCGCACGCCGGGCGCCAGAGCTCACGATCACCGGAGCCGGGGCGGGAACCGGGACGCACCCCGGTGACGACGTCGATTTCCCGCGAAATCGCCGCGGCCGTGGCGCAGGGCGAACTCCCACCACCCCCGCAGGCCGCACCCCGACCACCCCGGCAGCCAGCCCCGCCGCGGGTTCTCCGGTGCGGCTCTCGCGAGGACGGCCCCGACGTTGTGTAGGTCGCTACCCGATGTCGGGGCACCCGCAGCGAGAGCCGTGCCGGAGGTTCCGCCAAGCGACCACCGCGCCAACCGGACCAGCGGGCGCAGCCACATCACTTGGCGCCGTTGACGACCTCGTCTCCGGAGCTCTCGGCGATGGCGGTACTCCTTCGCTTGGAGGAGATCACCGCCGCGGCTATCACGAGGACGCAGACCACCGCGATGGTGATCCGCAGCCCGAGCGAGGCGTCGACCCCCACCGTCACGGTGACCACGGCGGGTGCCACCAGCACCGAGACAAGGTTCATCACCTTCAGCAACGGGTTGATGGCGGGGCCGGCGGTGTCCTTGAACGGGTCGCCGACCGTGTCACCGATAACGGTGGCCTCGTGGGCGGGCGATCCCTTGCCGCCGTGGTAGCCGTCCTCGACCAGTTTCTTGGAGTTGTCCCAGGCACCACCCGAGTTCGCCAGGAAGATCGCCATGAGGGTTCCCACCGCGATCGCACCGGCGAGGTAGCCGGCAAGCGGCCCGACCCCGAGCCCGAAGCCGACCGCTATGGGCGCGAGAACCGCCAGCAGCCCGGGGGTGGCCAGCTCCCGCAGCGAGTCCCTGGTGCAGATGTCGACCACCCGGCCGTACTCGGGACGCTCCGAGCCGTCCATGATTCCCGGCTTGGCGGAGAACTGCCTGCGCACCTCGTGCACAACCGCTCCCGCCGCCCGGGAGACCGCGTTGATGGCCAGGCCGGCGAACAGGAAAACCACGGCGGCACCGATGGCGACCCCGACGAGCACGTTCGGGGCGTAGACCAGGAACTCGCCGACCGTGAGTCGCGCACCGATGTCGACCAGCGCGCTTCCTATCGCGTCGCGGTACGAGCCGAACAGCGCCGTCGCCGCCAGCACGGCGGTGGCGATGGCGATGCCCTTCGTGATGGCCTTGGTGGTGTTGCCGACTGCGTCCAGCTCGGTGAGCACGGCCGCCCCCTCGCCCTCGAACTCGCCGGACATCTCCGCGATGCCCTGCGCGTTGTCGGCCACGGGGCCGAAGGTGTCCATCGCGACGATCACGCCGACGGTGGTCAGCAGTCCGCAGCCCGCCAGCGCGACCGCGAACAGCGCCACGGATATGGAGCCGGACAGCAGGAAGGCCCCGAACACCGCCGCCGCGATGACCAGCGCGGTGTAGACGGCCGACTCGAAACCGACCGAGAAACCGGTGAGTATCACCGTGGCGGGGCCGGTGGTGGAGGACCTGCCGACGTCGCGTACCGGCTTGCGCTCGGTGGCGGTGAAGTATCCGGTCAGTTTGAGGATGACGACGGCGAGCGCGATGCCGATGATCACGGAGACGAGCGCGACCACCGCGGGGTTGCCGCCGAGCTCGAGAATCCGGGGCGGAACTCCGGTCAGCCCGGCGTACGAACCGGGCAGGTAGAGCAACGCGGCGATCGCGCAGGCCACGGCGGATATCGCCGCCGAGATGTAGAAGGAGCGGTTGATGGCGACCAGCGCGCTCTCGCCGCTGCGCGCCCTGGTGATGTAGACACCGATCACGGCGGTGATCACGCCGATGGCGGGCACGATCAGCGGGAAGAGCAGCCCCTTGGTGCCGAACGCGGCCGTTCCCAGGATCAGCGAGGCCACCAGTGTCACCGCGTAGGACTCGAACAGATCGGCCGCCATCCCGGCGCAGTCGCCCACGTTGTCGCCCACGTTGTCCGCGATCGTGGCGGCGTTGCGCGGATCGTCCTCGGGGATGTTCTGTTCCACCTTGCCGACCAGATCGGCACCGACGTCGGCCGCCTTGGTGAAGATTCCGCCACCCACACGCATGAACATCGCCAGCAACGCGGCCCCGAATCCGAAGCCCTCCAGCACGCGTGGCGCCTGCCCCGCGTAGACCAGCACCACCAGCGCGGAGCCGAACAGTCCCAGGCCGATGGTGGTCATACCGACCACCCCACCGGTGCGGAACGCGACCCGCATCGCCTTGGTTCTGCCCGCGGTCGGGTCGTTGGCCGCTGCGGCGACACGCAGGTTGGCCCGGGTGGACAACCACATGCCCAGGTAGCCGATGGCAGCGGAGAACGCCGCGCCGAAGAGGAAGAACACCGATCTGCCGATCCGCTGTGCCGGTGTCTCCGCAGGGAGCGCGAACAGCAGTAGGAACACGATCACCGCGAAGAATGCCAGGGTGCGGAACTGACGGTTGAGATAGGCCGAGGCACCCTCCTGCACCGCTCTGGCGATCTCGCGCATCCGCTCGGAGCCCTCGGCTGCCGCCAGCACCTCCCGGATGAGCACGTAGCCGAAGACGAGAGCGGCCAGTGCGATAATCAGTACGATTCCTACGATCGTGTAATCGGCGGCGTCGAGCCGCAGCAGGGACGACGGTTCCTGAGCCAGGACGTGACCGCCGTGCGGCACGGCTCGCGGTTCCACCGACGTGCCCGCGAATTCACCGCCCGGTGGCGCGGGCCGCGGTCCGGTGCTCGCGGCCCACCCGGACCGGGCAACGTTGAGCAGGGACATTCGTCCTCCTCGGTTGTGCTCGGGTCACGTGCCGGAGAGCTTCGGATCCGGCTTCGGACACCGGCGTCACACCGAGGCGAGCGGTACCCACCCCGCCCCGTACGCGGCATCCGCGACCCTTTCCATGAAAAGTGCTTCAATTCACTTTGTGATCTTCCGCTCGTTCCGGACTGCGCATTCTTCCACCATGGATCGATCAAGGCATCCGGATGATCACCCGTTCAGGGGGACGGTGCGGCGACTGAAGCGATGGAGATCGGCACGAAAGTCGGCCCGGTGAACCGCACGGAGATCGCTCGGGATGGCCTTCCGGCCCCGGGACCCGAGTCGGAGCGCGAACCGATCGGTGGCACTGCCCGGCGGAGTCACCCCGGGGATTCGCACTGCGCGCACCATCGACGGTCGGTTGTGCGAGGCTCGGAACGTGAGTTCAACGGGACGCGACCGTGCGTACGGAGCGGCAGGCGGGAACCGGCTGCTCGACCGGGTGCTGGCGGGCACACCTCCCGAGCAGTCCCCGGTACGCCACGTCGAACATCTCGCCGCACGCCCCGCCCGGCACGGCGACTGGCCGGAATGGGCACCGGACCGGCTGGTGGCCGCGCTGCGCGCCCGAGGGACGGAACGTCCCTGGATCCATCAGCTACAAGCGGCGGAACTCGCGCACAGCGGGGAGAACGTCGTGGTCGCCACGGGCACGGCCTCCGGCAAGTCGTTGGCCTACCAGCTTCCGGTGCTGACCCGGTTGGAGCTCGACAGCCGTGCCACCGCGCTGTACATCTCGCCCACCAAGGCACTCGGAACCGACCAGCTGCGTTCGGTCGCGGGACTCGACCTACCGGGGGTACGACCGGCCACCTACGACGGTGACACCCCCGGCACGGAGCGGGACTGGGTACGGGCACACGCCAGATGGGTGTTCAGCAATCCGGACATGCTGCACCACGGGATACTGCCTCGGCACTCGCGCTGGTCTCGATTCTTCCGGAACCTGAGCTACGTCGTGGTCGACGAGTGCCACACCTACCGGGGTGTTTTCGGCTCCCACATCGCGTTGCTGCTGCGCAGGCTGCGCCGTGTGGCGGAGCACTACGGGGCCGCCCCCGTCTTCGTACTCGCCTCGGCCACTGTCGCCGGACCGGCCGAACTGGGCGCCACCCTGACCGGTCGGACCTGTCACGCGGTCACCGAAGACGGTTCCCCGCGCGGCGGGCGCACCATGGTGCTGTGGGAGCCACCGCTGTTGGAAGAGGTCACCGGGGAGAACGGGGCACCGGTTCGACGCTCCGCGGGGGCGGAGACGGCGCGGATCGTGAGCGACCTGGTGATCGAGTCGGCGCGTTGCCTGGCGTTCCTACGCTCCCGCACCGGGGCCGAGCTCGCGGCGCTGGGCGCGCAACGCTCCCTGCGGGAGGTGGCACCGGAGCTGGCGAACAGAGTCGCCGCCTACCGTGGCGGCTACCTGCCGGAACAACGCAGGGAACTGGAACGCGAACTTCATTCGGGCGAGTTACGTGCACTGGCGACCACCAACGCGCTGGAACTCGGGGTGGACATCTCCGGGTTGGACGCGGTGGTCATCGCGGGCTATCCGGGGACACTGGCCTCGCTGTGGCAGCAGGCGGGCCGCGCGGGTCGCGAGGGCGGCGGGGCGCTGGTCGTTTTCGTGGCCAGGGACGACCCGCTGGACACCTACCTCGCCCACAATCCGGGGGCCGTTTTCGACCGCCCGGTGGAGGCCACGGTGCTGGATCCGGGCAATCCCAACCTGCTGGAGCCGCACCTCGCCTGTGCCGCGGCCGAACTACCACTGGACGAGCGGGCGCTGGCGGAGTTCGGTGGTGAGACAGCGCGGGAGAGCATGGCTCGGCTGACCGAGGCCGGAGAACTCCGCGCTCGCCGGAACGGGTGGTACTGGACGGCACGGCAACCGCCACACCGCTCGGTGGAACTGCGCGGCTCCGGTGGGCAGCAGACGGCCGTGGTGGAGAGTGACTCCGGCAGGCTGCTGGGCACGGTTGATCCGGAATCGGCCCACGGCCTCGTGCACCCGGGAGCCGTCTACCTGCACCAGGGCGAATCGTTCGTGGTGGACGAACTGGACCTCGACGAGGGAATCGCGCTGGTCCACGCCGAGGATCCGGAGTGGAACACCTCACCCCGCGAGGAAACCGACATCGCGGTGCTGCGCACCCAGCGGCAGCGGCGAACCTCGAACGGTCTGTCGGTCAACCTCGGCGAGGTGGAGGTCACCTCCAGGGTGACGGGTTATCTGCGCAGGATGCCCAGCGGAGAAGTGCTGGATCAGTTGCCGCTCGACCTCCCCGAACGAACACTGACCACGCGGGCGGTGTGGTACAGCCTCGACGAGGAACTGCTGGTGGGCAGCGCACCGGGGGGCGCCGGGCTGGATCCGGCGCGCATCCCCGGCGCGCTGCACGCTGCCGAGCACGCGGCGATCGGCCTGCTACCGCTGTTCGCGACCTGTGACCGATGGGACATCGGCGGAGTGTCCACCGCGCTGCATCCGAACACCGGGGAGCCGACGGTGTTCGTCCACGACGGACATCCGGGGGGTGCCGGGTTCGCCGATCGCGGTTTCGCCGCGCTGTTCCCGTGGTTGGCCGCCACGCGGGAGGCGATCGTGGCCTGCGACTGCTCGGCCGGCTGCCCGTCCTGCGTCCAGTCACCGAAGTGCGGCAACGGCAACGAACCGCTGGACAAGGCGGGGGCAGTGGCGGTACTGGACGTGCTGTTGGCCGAACGGACAGATGTCGCACCGGCCTGACCTCCAGCACCGCCGGATTCTGTTTCGGAACCGCTGAGGCCGGGAGTGGGTGTCGGAAGTTGCCGCCTCCGGTTCACCCGGCCCACCGGGACGCCGAGTTCCGGGACAGCCCGTAACGAACCGGTCGATCCGAGAATTCGTCAGCCCGTGGCGGTGAGTACCCGATCACCGTGGAGCCGGTGCAGCCCGGTGAGCAGCGCGTCCTGGACGTGTGCCGGTTCGGGGAGCCGCCAGCCGCAGAGCTGCGGCTTGACCCGCCAGTGCAGCACCCCGTTCGGGAAGGTGGAGGGCGGCAACGGCAACCAACTGTCCGCCGCGTGCAGTCGCACGCCGTCCGCCTCGGCCAATTCCTCGGACAACCGCTGACCGGCTTCGGTGAAGAAGTACCACCGGCCGTGCGGAGTGGCGGCGATCGGTGTGGGGGTTGCCAGCGCGCGCAGCGCGATCGCGGCCCGACGCCCGAGCTCCGCGTCCACCTCGATCGCCTCGATTCCGTCCCCCGTGGCCAACAGCACGCTGTAGGGGTGCGTGGCCCACCAGCCCGCGACGTCGCCGGCGTCGGCGCGGAGCAGGTCCCGCCAGTCGCGGTGCACCGGAAGCGGCCCGTGCCCGGTCTCGTCGGTCGGGCTCTCGCCGCCGACCCACCCGGCGGCCGAGGGGTAGCTCCCCGGAAACACCGGCCAGCCGTGCGAAGCCAGTTCGAGAACCTGCACCCGCAGCTCGATCCGGAAGGCATTGCGCCAACCTTCCGTCGCCAAATCCATTTCGTCACGCCTCCTTGTTCCGCGCTGGTACCTCCAAATAACGGCAAGCGAAGGCGTTTCGTACACCCCCGCGTCGACGACCGGTCACCACAAGGCGACGAGCGTGATCCGGATAACAGAGCGACCGAACTCGAAGCGGCAACGAGCGCGCCCACCGCTACCGCTCCTCGTGTGACGAGCGGTCTTCCGCGAAGGCGGCGGTTTCCCGACGGACTGGACGGAGGAGGCTTCGGATCAGTCCCGCCGCTCGTCGACCGGTCCGGCCAATGCCCGCCCGGTCACGCGCCCGATTCCCGGTAGTGCCGCCGGGAGCTCCAGTTCGGTCCGAACCCGCGCCCGCCTGCCGTGTAGCAGGCACTCGTTCAGCGTGACGTTCATCCGCCGTGCCACCTCCTCCGCGTGGGAACAGGCGTCGTGCCGTCCCTCGTGGCTGTGCGCGGCCGCCGCCAGGGCTGCCAGGTCGGCCGCGCCACGAGCCCGATGTCCGGCGATGATCGCCGCGCCGAACTGGACCCCGATCCAACACGCCGCGAGTACCGCCAGGGTCAGCACGGCGGCCGGAACCGTGGCGCTGCCCCTGTCCTCCGAGTCACTGCCCCTGTCACCCGAGTCACCGCCGGACCGAGCGCGTCCCGCCGAACTCATCGCGGAGTTCCCGCCCCTGCCACGCCGGGTTCGAGCGCCGCGTGCGCACGAGCGCGCAGCCGGATCGGAAGGACCTCCCCGAGCGGCCGGACGCCGACGGTGACCGTCACGTATCCGTTCGCGACGGTGGTGTGCTGCCGCGCGTTCTCCGGAGCCACGCGTTCCACGGCTCGCTCCGCACGGGCAACGTCCCCGCGGGCACGCAGCCTGGCAGCCTCGACAGCGGCATCGGTGCAGCGGAGCTGGAGGAAAACGGCCGTGATCGCCCCCAGCACCAGCAGGAAAACGGCCACCACCGAACAGATTCCCAGTGCTGCTTCCACGGTCACGCTTCCGGTGTCGGAAGCGGAATCGGGTTCGGCGTCGCGGACGGACACCGCACCACCCGAGCCGGCGCCGGTCAACGCGACTGTCCCGACAGCGCCTGCCGTAGCAGCGAGGTCAGCGCTTCGGTGACGAAATCACTGGTCACCAGCATGTACAGCACCGAGGCGAAAGCCGCCGCGGTCAAAGTGCCGATCGCGTACTCAGCCGTGCTCATACCGGACTCCCCGCGCAGCACGAGCCGGAGACACCGGAGGAATCCGTCCGGGATCTTCCGAAACGGTGCCGCGTGGGGATGCCGGTACGCCCGTCGAATTGGTGTCATGCTCTCGCTCCGTTTCGTCGAACATCGGTGTTTTCCGGTAACCAAGGGTTTTCCGGTAATCAGGTGTTTTCCGGTAGTCGGGGTTCGATTCCGCCGGGTGCTCGATCCGCGCGGACCGAACGTCGCATTCGTGCGGGTTCCGTCGCGGGCTCCGAACTCGTCCTGCCGCCGGGTGAGACGCCCGCTCACCAGTGGACCCGCTCACCAGTGGACCCGCTCACCAGTGGACCCGCTCACCAGTGGACCTGGAGCCGTTGGACCATCCCCAGCACGATCGGCAGCACACCGAGGCAGAAGAACGAGGGCAGAAAGCACAGCCCCAGCGGTGCCGTCACCCGGACCGCCGCTCGCTCCGCATCAGCCATCGCCTTTTCCCGTGCGGCTGCCCGTTGCCGGGCGGCGATCTGCTCGGCGACTCGCGCGAGACCGCTGCCGCTGCCCGCGCTGCGCCGGGCCGCCCTGGCGAGTTCGGCGGTATCCGATCGCGCCATGGCGGCTTCCCAGGCGGTATCCGGATCGGCCCCGAGCGCCAGCGTTCGGGAAACCTCGCGAAGTCCGTCGGCGGCGGGGGTGTCGAACTCGGTTGCCATCTCGTGCAACAGGGCTGTCGGCGGCAACCCCGCCCGCAGTCCGGCGGCCAACAGTTCACACCCCGCCGCCACTCGGGTCGGCGGAGTCGAGCTCGGCTTCCGTCCACGAGCGAGCGCGAGGCGGTATCCCCGAGCCGCCACCGCGCCCGCGCCGAGTGCCACGGGCACGGCCACCGAAGGACCGGGCGAACCCAGCAGCACGACGAGTGCACCGATCCCGACCGCCGAGCCGAGTGCGACCGGGGGGAGCACCTGCCGCGACGCCGAGGTACGCGGCACACGGCCGACTTTCGCGCGTGCGGCACCCGGCGCGTGGGACGCGCCCCGCCAACCGGCCGCCCGGTGCGAGGGCAGCACGCCACGCAGCCTCCGGGCGGCGGGCCCGTTGCCCAGCAGCAACAGAGCCGCGCTCAACATCGCCAGTACCGGCGGGTCGAGCAGCGCCAGCACTGGCGGATCGAGCGTCGACAATGTCGGGCTCACTGCCGCCCTCCCCTGCCGGTCAGTCGCTGCACCCACAGCACGCCGCCACACAGCAAACCGGTCCCCGACAGCAGCAGCACGTGTCCGAGCGGGTCGGTCGTGAGTACGACCAGGGCGTCGGCTCCGCTCGCCTGCCCGAGCCCGAGTCCGAGCGCGGGTAGGGCGATCAACACCGCGGCGGTGGCACGTGCCCCGGCCAGCTTGGCTTCGACGTCCCGCTCGGCCCGGAGACGGTGTTCCAGATCCGTTCGCGCGGTTTCGAGCAACCGCGCCAGCGGAATGCCGTATCGCTCGGCGAGTCGCCAGCGACGCGCTATCCGGGCGGCGTCCCAATGCACCTCGGCGGGCAGCGAGCCGCTTCCGAACTCCTGGTCGGGAAAACCTCCCAGGCGCACCGAGTTCGCGAGTTCGGCGAAGAACCCGCTCACCTCGGGTGTGCTGTCAACAGCGGACCCCTCCGCGGCGGTCCTCTCGGCGGCGGCCCTCTCGGCGGCGGCGCACGGATGCGTTCCCACCTCCAGTTCACCCACCAGTACCCGCAGTCCCGTTACCAGCGCTTCCAACACCCGCAGCCGGTGTGCCGCATGCACACGCCACCTGCGGTGTCGCTCACCGAGCGAGGCCAGCAGTACGAGGACGAGGGTCACCACGAGGTCCACCGACGCCACGAGCAGCACCACGCCGCCGAGGCCGAGAACGGGCACGAGCGGGCGAGGCCACGAACGGGAAGCGGAACCGACCGAACCACGCAGCAGCGCCAGTCTGTTCGCGGCCACTCGATCGGGCCAACCGAGCAGCAACGCCGCCGAAGCGAGCACCACGGACATCGGGACCGCCGGTGTGTCCTGGGTTTGGGGCGGGGTCAGCATTCGACCCGCTCCGCTCCCGCCGCCAGCAGGTCCAGCAGTTGTCGACGTCCCGGTCCCCAACCGGACTCGATTTCCCACGCCGGCCGCACCCGGGTTTCCGAACCGGCCCGGTGCAGCACGCCTATCCCCGCGAGATGCCTGCCACGACGGGCGGTACGACGCATGTGCAGCACCACCCTGATCGCGGCGACGAGTTGGCTGTGCAGCGCTCGCCGCCCCATGCCGCCGTGTGCCGCGAGAGCCTCCAGTCGTGCCGGAACCTCCGCGGGCGAGTTGGCGTGGACCGTTCCGGCGCCACCCTCGTGACCGGTGTTGAGACAGTCGAGCAGCTCCCGGATCTCGGCACCGCGCGCTTCTCCCACCACGATTCGGTCCGGTCGCATGCGCAGTGCCTGCCGCACCAGTTCGTTCATCCGTATCTGCCCGCTGCCCTCGATGTTGGGCGGCCGTGCCACCAGCCGGACCACGTGAGGGTGCATCGGGTCGAGTTCCCGCGCCTCCTCCACACACACGATGCGCTCGGTGGCGGGTACCTCTCCCAGCAGCGCGCCGAGCAGTGTCGTCTTCCCGGAGCCGGTACTTCCCGTGACCAGAAAGGCCTGGCGTGCGGCTACTGTCGAGCGAAGCAACGACCAGGTGTCGGAGTCGAACGTCGAGAGTCGCCACAGACTCGCCAGGTCGTGTACAGCCGGTCGCAGAATTCGCAGCGAAACGCACGTCCCGTCCGCGGCCACCGGAGCGAGTACCGCGTGCAACCGCACCGTGGTGCCCGCCGTGCTCTCGGGCAGCCACCCGTCCACCCAGGGTTGGGCATCGTCTAGTCTGCGGCCCGCTGCCAGGGCCAGTCGCTGGGCGAGCCTGCGCACCTCTTCCTCGCTCGCGAAGCTCACCCCGGCACGTTCCAGGCCGGAACCTCGGTCCAACCACACCTCCTCGGGACCACTCACCAGAACGTCGGTGACATCGGAACGCCGCAGTAACGACTCCAGCGGTCCGGCACCCAGGAAATCCCGGTGGAGCCTGCGGATGGTGCGGAGGACCTCGCCGTCACCGAGCGGAGCTCCGGCCTCCTCCCGCACGGCGACGGCTATGGCGTGTGCGGTGAGTTCGCCCCCCTCGGAGACCAGACGTGCCCGCACCCGGTTCACGAGATTCTCGTCCACGCGCTCGGAGCAGGGCGTGTGCGAGTCCGTGGTGGAGCCTCGCTCGGTGGACAGCGGCATCGTTCCCACCTCAGTTCCGTTCGGCGGCCGGGAAAGCCCCCGTACCGCGTTCTCCTCCGCACCGATCACACTGCTCCGATCCGGCACCGGCGCCAATCCCGAACCTCGCTTCCTGGGGAAAAACTGGTCCGTTGTGGACAAGCGGACGCCGAACAGCCGGCGACGCGGCACCGACCGGTGTGGGAGTCACCGCCGACGAATCAGTGACGACGGGGCCGCGAAGCCCGAGTCACATGGCACCGTTAGGCCATTCGTGTTAGGACTCTTCACGGCACACGGCGAGGGCGAGCAACGAACTCCCGAAAACCCCGGGTCCAGGCGGTCGGCGAACGGGCACGTGTCCGGGAGGGAATGACGAGCGCTCGGTTCGGGTAACCGGCAACGGAGCCGGTGGCGAGGAATCCGGCCGCGGGCTGCGACAACCGAAGCCGGACTTCCGGGGCCCATGCCCTACCGACGAGGGCCACGCGGGTCGGCGAAGCTCACACGAAAGGGGTGGGAGTCAAGTTGAACGAGCAGGGGTGGGAGACATCGGGCAACGACATCGCCGCGCTACTGACCCGTTACGGCGAGCTCGCCGCGACATTGGAGGAAACCGAGGATCCGCGGTTCGCCGCGACTCTCCGGCTCCGGCTGGCGGAACTGGACGACAGGATCGACGCGCTCTCGTCCCGGCTCCATCAGCCCGAGCACTGAAACATCGTTCCACGCCCCCGAATCGACCGCGTAGCACCGCGCTGGGGCCGGACCTGCCGCTGGGAGGCCCGCACCCCACCACCCGCCCGAAGAAGCTCGCTCAGGGATGCACTCCCAACATCGCCGCCGCGGTCTGCGCGGGCAAGGAAGGCTCCGATTCGTAGGTGTCCTCGTAGGTTTCCACCGCAGGCCTGCCACGCGGCTGTGGCGGCACCGGAGCGTCCGTCTCACGCATCCGCGCGTTGGCGAGTACACGTTGGATCTCGCGTTCGGTCACTTCGTGTGCCCGCGCACTCGCGGCGCTGACTTCCTCGGCCGACAGCATTCCCCTGGCAGCCGTATCGGCGAGCTCGGAACTGAACGCGGAGTGACGAGCCAGCACTCTGGCGATCTGGTCCACCATTTCGGAATCCACGGTTCCGGTAGCCGTACGAACAACACTCTCGGCGATCGTGACGTCCATGGGTCGCGGGCTGGAGCTGGAAGACTCGGACACCGCGAACCTCCTCCCGACAACTGTCCGAAATAGTCGTGGTCCCGGAAGGGATCCACGAGCATGTGGCCACGGAACACGGCACCCCTCGTCGCATTCGCGACCTTCGCGCAAGAACTCTTCGGCGAGTTTACCGGTATTACCCCGAACTTTGCCGGATCAAATTCGACATCAACCGAAAAGAATCTTCCTCGAAGATCGACAAGCCCCACACTCGAGGCCCCGGCTCCCGAAAACCCCCACTCGAACCCGATGCCGTACCGATTCCTTCCATCGTGCGAACCGTCGCGAACGAAGCTAAGATGTCCGCGGCGAGACCACGAGACACGGATCCACCTGGGGGATATCGAGGAAGAGCAGGGAAAACACCGTGACCGAACACGGGGGACACTGCCGAGCACCGGTGCGTGCTCACTCCGATACGGGGCGGTGAGCACGCTTCACCGGAAACGCCGAGCACCGGATCGTGGCGAGGATCCCTCGCGGGGAGAACCGGAGATCCGGCGGCGTGCCGGAACGGTGGAGTCGGGAACGCGGAGTGCCGGGAGCACCACGAAATCGGCGACGTCACCGCTGTGCGGCGGTCCCGGCACCACACTTGTGTCGAATTTCGACATCGGGAGCTCACACGGTGTTCCGCGGCCGGGTATCCCGAATCGAAACCGAAAAGAAGCACGATTTTGATCGCACGCTTCAATGATCTCTCCGCGTACGCGCGAAGCCGGAGCACCGAAAAGCCGTACACGAAACGTAAAAAGGGGTTCGGTGGGTAGAGCTATCGACTCAAATGATCCTCCCCGCCGGCGCCACCGCGAACCGGCCGCAGCGGGGAACGGCCGTGCCGAGCGAAGGCCTCCCACCGGCCAGCCGACCGCGAAGCTTCGCCGGTGATCTCGTCCAGCAGGGTGAGCAGTTTCCTGCCCGCACGAACCGGTGGCCGGCGCTCACCGAGGCGAACGGCACACAATCCGAACCGATCGACGAGCGCGGCGAGCCCACGGTCCGTTCGCATCGCGGTGAGTACTTCCAGTCCCAGGGCCCGGCGAATGTCCACCAGGCGCAATCCTCCGGGAGACGGGCCCCGCACGACCGCCCGCAGCTGTCCGGGTACGGCGTCCCGGACGGCATCGAGCACTCCACCCGCCGCCACGCACGCACGTATCTCGGCCGGAACCACCAGCACCGTGAGATCGGCGCGACGCAGCACAGCCAGGGTGGACTCGTTCTGCACGCGGGGCAGATCGCACACCACGGTCTGACCGGCCCTGCGGGCGGCGTCGAGCACGGCGCACACCGACTCGGGGGTCATGCCGCGCGACACGTCCTCCCGGGAACAGCTCAGAGTGGCGATCTCACCGGAACCGAGCCGTCGGGAGGGCAGGGCCTCCCGCAACGCCGCCGCGGTGAACCTCCCGGCGCCCAGCGACAGTTCCGACCACCGCACCCCGGAAGTGTGTTCCTCCCCCAGCAGCAGATCCAGGCCTCCGCCCATTGGGTCGCAGTCGAGCAACGTGCAGCGCTCGCCCGCGCGGGCGGCGAGCACCCCGGTGACAGCGGCCAGCACCGAGGCCCCCGCTCCACCGCAGCCGCCGAGCACCGCCACCAGACTTCCCTCCCGGGGCGGGACGTCCTCGGTGAGTTCGGTGAGCAGCCCCACCAGACGCTGCTCCTCGGAAACCAGTTCGACGGCGTGTTGCGCCCCGCTCCGGAAGGCGGCTCGCCAGAAATCCGGCTCCGCCCGCGCGGTAACCAGGATCAGCCCCGGGCGCCGTGGGAGTCCCACTGCCGAACACTCCTCGAGCGCCCTGGGGTCCAGCAGCACCACGGGAGCCTCGTGCCAGGATCCGCCCACCTCTCGTGCCGTGGCGACACGGCGCGGCTCACAGCCCGCGGCCGCGGCCACTCCGGCCAGTTCCTCGGCGAGCCCCGGATCGTCGGTGACGATCAGCGGTTCTCCCGACGTCGCACGCCCCCGCGCCGCGTGTCCCGCCGCCGCATCCCCCGGCTTCGCCCGTTCCCGTTTCGCCTGTCCCCGCTTCGTCCATCCGCGCTTCGTGTCTTCCGGCATTCCACTGGCACCCCCGACAGCGGCGGGGTCCGACGGCACGACGAGTTCCTCGGTGCCAACCACGACCGCCGCGTTCACCTTGCCCACTTCTTTGTCCGGTCCACCGTGTGACCGGGTGGGCCCGGGGCGCCAGCACGAGATCGAGGAGCTGTGGACGATCCGGGGCCTCGTGGACGAAACGGACGCCCCACGGAACCGGAGAAGAGGGGCGGCCCTCGCCAGGGGGGAGGGACGAGGGCCGCCAGTGGTTCAGCCCCGGGGGGTCGGGCTGAACTGTCCGGCGCACCGGACCTCCTCCACTGTATCGCTCATCCTCGAACGGACGCGTTGCGTCCATTAGGAGGAATGTGCCGGGCCGAAAACCTGCATTTGGATTAATCGAACCGTTCACATGCAGCTGCATCTGCACGCTGCGTACTCGAAGCCGAGATCAGCTTCACCCGAAAGAGCTAACTGAGACGGCTCACTCGCACCCGGCACAACGGTGGCCGTCCGGACCGGTGAACCAGCTCGGAACGGCCCGTGACCGGATGGAACGCTTCCCACCGCGACGACTCCTATGCTGGCGGTGTGACCCAGCATGCTCCCGAGAACCGCGAACGACGCGGGGCGGCGTTCTTCGATCTGGACAGAACGATCATCGCCCGATCGAGCACGCTCGCGTTCAGCAAGCCGTTCTTCCGGGAAGGGCTGATCAACCGCCGGGCGGTCCTGAAGAGCACCTATGCCCAGTTCATGTTCATGCTCGCGGGCGCGGACAGCGACCAGATGGAACGAATGCGGCAGCACCTGACCTCGCTGTGCGCCGGTTGGGACGTCGAACAGATCGACGCGATCGTCGACGAGACACTGCACGACATCGTGGATCCGCTGGTCTACCGGGAAGCCACCCAGCTCATCTCCGAACACCGCGCCGAGGACGACGCCGTGGTGGTGCTCTCGGCCTCCGGTGAGGAGGTGGTGGCCCCCGTGGCCCGCCTGCTCGGTGTCACGAACTGGGCGAGCAGCCGGATGCGGATCGAGGACGGGCGCTACACCGGCGAGCTGGAGTTCTACTGCACCGGCACGGAGAAGGCACGCGCGGCGGCCGAGATCGCCGAGCGGGAGGGTTACCGGCTGTCGGAGTGCCACGCCTATTCGGACTCGCTCACCGATCTGCCGCTGTTGGAACTGGTGGGCCACCCGACCGTGGTCAACCCGGACCGGGGCCTCCGCAAGGAGGCAGCCCAGCGCGGCTGGCCCGCGCTGGTGTTCGAACACCCGGTGTCGTTGCGGGCACGGTTCCCCACCCCGTCCGCGACCACCGTCACCACGACCCTCGTGGTGTTGGGGGCCATCGCCGCCGGAGTCGCCTACGGACTGTGGTGGCAGCGACGGCACGCGAACCGGTGAAGTCGGTGGCCGCTCCCCCGTGCTCCGAAGCGCCGCCGTGGCCACGGGCAGGAGGTACCCGCCTCACGATGCGTCCCCTTTCCTGCCCACCCGGCCCGAGCCCGTGAGACGATCTCGCTCCGGGACTTGCGAGAGCGCGCCGCGCGGTCTAAAAAGGAAGTACGGAACCCTGGTTGGCCAGGGACGTTGCGGAGGAGAAGCAGCGTCTCCCCGACAGGGCTCCGGGCGCGATGGCGGGAACCCACGCGCAGCCGCTGAATAAAGGCAAAGTCGTTCTCAGGGTTGCGTACCGGGACGCCGGGCGCCGAGCCCGCAGGATACGACAACTAGAACACGCTTGGTAACCCGCAGGTTCGCGCCGGGAGAGTGGCGCTCGTCAGTCCGACTGGCGGGCGCCGCCATCATGTCGGGGCCGGGCCCCACCGCGACCAGGCCCCACCTCGACCAAACCCCGCCGCGGTCGACCCCTGCCCGGGTGGAACCACTCACACGAAAAGTCACCAGCGCGGCGCGTAGCGTTGACCGCGTCATACACCGTGGGTAACTTACACAGCCGACCGGGTATCCGGTGGGACACTCACGGCTCTCCCATGCGTTCGGTTCTCCACCGCGTTCCAGAACCAACGACGGCCGCCACCGGCGAATCCAAGTTCCGTGGAACGGGAGCTTTCTCGTGGCAGCGACATTCGGCAGGCGGCAGCTCGGTACTGCCGCGCTGGGAGCGGCGACGCTGGGCACCTTGGCTGCCGCCGACGCCAGGAACGGACGGAACCGCCCGGACACGTTCGACGCGGCAGGAGCCGACCGGCCACCGCCGCCGGGGACCACCGAGTGGGCCCGCCGCACGATGCGGAACATGTCGTTACCGCAGAAGGTGGGACAGCTCTTCGTGACGGTGGTGTACGGGGCCACGGCCGACACCGACCACCCCACCAACCGCACGGAGTACGGCGTGGGGTCCCCCGCCGAGGTGGTACGGCGATTCCGGCTCGGCGGCGTCATCCACTTCTCCTGGACCGACAGTCTGCGGGAGCCACGGCAGATCGCCGAACTCTCGAACGGGTTGCAGCGTGCCGCGCTGGATTCGGGGGCCGGGGTTCCACTGACCATCGCCACCGACCAAGAGCAGGGTGCCATCACTCGGATAGGTGAACCCGCGACAGTGCTGCCCGGAAGTATGGCGCTGGGCGCGGTCCGGGAAACGGGCGCGGCGGGGCGGGCGGCACGCATTACCGGCCGAGAATTGCGCGCCATGGGCATCACCCAGAACTTCGCGCCGGTCGGTGATGTCAACGTCAATCCGGAGAACCCGGTCATCGGAGTGCGTTCGTTCGCCTCCTCACCGGAGCTGGCCGCGGAACTGACCCGTTCCCAGATACGCGGCTACCAGCGCTCGGGAGCGGCGCGAAACACCGTCTCGGCCACCGTCAAACACTTCCCCGGGCACGGCGACACCAGCGTGGACAGTCACACCGACCTTCCCGTCATCGACCACAGCGAGCGGCAGTGGCGACGGCTGGACGCCCCACCGTTCCGCGCCGCCGTCGACGAAGGCACCGACGCGGTGATGACGGGGCACCTGAAATTCCCCGAACTCGACCCCTCCGGGGAACCGGCGACGCTTTCACACCGGATTCTCACGGGCCTGCTGCGCGAGGAACTCGGTTTCCAGGGGGTGGTGGTCACCGACTCGCTGCGAATGGAGGGAGTGCACAAGCTGCATCCCGCCGAGGACGTTCCCGTGCTGGCACTGGAGGCGGGAGCCGATCAGCTGTTGATGCCGGGCGACCTGTCCGCGGCGATCGGGGCGGTGACCGGCGCCGTGCGTTCGGGCAGGCTGTCCGAACGGGACATAGACCGCCGCGTACTGCGGATCCTGAGCATGAAGGACCGCCGCGGGACGGTCTCGACTCCCCTGGTGGACCCCGCGGCGGTGGAGCGGACGGTCGGTACCGTCCGACACCGGCGGCAGGCGCTGCGTGTCACCGACGGCTCCGTGACGGCGCTGCGCGACGACACCGGCCTGCTGCCGCTGCGGACAGCGGTGGGAAGCGTGTTCGTCACTGGATGGGGCGAAACGACCACCGCCGCACTGGCCGCCGAGGTCCGACGACAACACCGAATGACGGAAACGCTGCACACCGGCGAATCCCCGGACGAGCGACTGGTCGGCGAGGCGGTCGCCCGCGCCGAACGACACGACGTGACGATCGTGCTGACCAACGGTGCCTGGCGAGAGTCCGGCAGTGCACAACGCGAACTGCTCCGCTCGTTGAGCCGGGCGGGCGGCCGCGTGATCGCCGTGGCGGTACGCGACCCCTACGACGCGGCCTGCGTCGACGACATCGGCACCTGGCTGGCCACCTACTCCTACCGGCAGGTGTCGATGCGATCCCTGGCAAGGGTGCTGTTCGGTGTGGTGTCCCCCTCGGGCAAGTTGCCGGTTCCGATCCCCGATCCGGACCGCCCCGACACACCGCGTTATCCGTTCGGCCACGGAATCACCTGGTGAGGTAGCGAGTTGGGTGAACTGGACCGCAGGAGGTTCCTGCTCTCCTCCGCCGTGACGGCTCCGATGCTCGGACTCACCGGAGCATCGGCCGCCGGTGCCGAGCGGGAACCCGAACACGACTCCGAACGAGGAGCCGGCCACCAACCGGTACGTACCGGGGCGGACGAGCTCGCCGCGGCGGGGTGGGGCCGTCTCCGCGGCCCCAGGCTCGGTGTGATCGCCAATCCGACATCAGTGGTCACCCGGCCGCGAGCGGGGCTGCCACACATCGTCGACGAGATGCACTCCGCCGAGGGCGTCGAGGTGGTGGCCGTTTTCGGCCCGGAGCACGGTTTCCGGGGCACCGCGCAGGCCGGCGGTTCGGAAGGCGACTACACCGACCCCCGAACCGGGATACCGGTCTACGACACCTACGGAGCGGACGCGGCGAAACTCGCCGGGATGCTGCGGCAGGCCTCGGTCGACCGGCTGGTGTTCGACATCGCCGACGTCGGAACGCGTTTCTACACCTACATCTGGACGATGTACACCGCGATGCGAGCGGCAGTGCGGGTCGGAGTGCCACTGACCGTGCTGGACCGGCCGAACCCGCTGGGCGGTCACGCGGCCGGGCCGGTGCTCGATCCCGAGTTCGCCTCCGGGGTGGGTGAGCTGCCGATCGCACAGCAACACGGCATGACCGTCGGCGAACTGGCACGCATGTTCGACGCCGAATTCCTGCCCGAGCGGGAGAACGAACGACTCCCCGGTCTGGACGTGGTCGAGATGTCCGGCTGGTCCAGGAAACACTCGTTCACCGAAACCGGGTTGCCCTGGATACCGCCGAGCCCGAACATGCCAACACCGGACACCGCCCTGGCCTATCCCGGAACCGGGATGTTCGAGGGCACGGTGTTCTCGGAGGGCAGAGGAACCACCAGACCCTTCGAGATCATCGGCGCGCCCGAAGTGGACCGGCGCTGGGCGGAACGGCTCAACTCGGAGGGTACGGCCGGGGCCTACTTCCGGGAGGCGCACTTCGTGCCGACTTTCTCCAAGCACCGAGGAAAGACCTGTGGCGGGGTGCAGCTCTACCGCACCGGGGACGCGGAGTTCGACGCGATCGGCACCGCGGTGCGGATGCTCGTGCAGGCCCGACGACTGTACCCGGAGGTGTTCGGGTGGCGCTCGGACCACTGGATCGACAATCTCACCGGGTCAGCCCGCCTGCGCGAAATGATCGACGCGGGCGCGGACTCGCCCGACGTCATCGGGGCCTGGGAGGAAGAACTGGCCGGTTTCCGACGGCGACGCCGCCCCTACCTGCTCTACCGGTGAACCGCGGAACCCCGGGGCCCGGACGGCGGAGCGGGATATGGGCAAAGCAGCAAGCCTCGGACAGGGCACGACACACCACCGACCGAACACCACGGGAACCGAGTCGATGAAGTTCCAGCGCCGTGAGGTGAGGATGCGCAACCCGCTGCTGGTGACGGCACTGCTGTCGATGCTGACCGTGACGACCTGCGCTTCCGCCCCCGTCCCCGGGGTGCGGTCGAGCGGCCGGTTCGACCTGCCGCACGAGGGGTTCTCCGCCACTGACACACGCCTACGCGACGCCACCCCTCGTGGGGCCGGTTTGGCGCCCGCACCGATCCGGGAGGCCACCGCGCGACTGGCCGACTGGAGCGAGTCCACTCCGGAGCGGGAGAAACCGATGTACGCGGGCGCGGTGAGCCTGCTGGCCCACGACGGCATGGTGGTCAGCCACGAGGCGGTGGGCTACGAACTGCGCTACGCCGACGGCGCGGGCACCGAACTCCCCGCGGGGCGGCAGGAGAGAACCGCCCCGGACACGATCTTCGATCTCGCCTCGATGACCAAGCTGTTCACCTCCATAGCGGTGTTGCAGCAGGTCGAGTCCGGGCGGGTCGAGCTGACCGAACCGGTCGCGCGGTACCTGCCCGAGTTCGGCAACCACGGCAAGTCGGGGATCACGGTACGCCAGCTGCTGACGCACACCTCCGGGTTGCAGTCGGTGGTGAAACTGTGGGAGCTGCCGGAGCGGCAACGGATGCCGCACGTGATGAACCTCGAACCGGTCGCCGAACCGGGCAGCACCTACAACTACTCCGACCCGAACATGATCGTGCTCGGCGAGCTACTCGAACGGGTGACCGGACGGCGGTTGGACAGCGTGGTCGCCCGGGGAATCACCGAACCACTGGGCATGACCGACACGGGCTACCTGCCGCCGCGTTCGAAACTGCACCGGATCGCGGCCACGGAGTTCCAGAGCGATCCGCCACGCGGCATGGTGCGCGGCCGGGTGCACGACGAGAACGCCTGGTCGCTGGGAGGAACGGCGGGCCACGCGGGGATTTTCGGCACGGCGGAGGACCTGGCCGTGCTCGGGCAGGCGATCCTCAACGGCGGAAGCTACGACGGCGAGCGCATCCTGCGCGAGCGCAGCGTGGAGTTGATGCTGACCGACTACAACACCGAGTTCCCCGAGCACTCGCACGGCCTCGGTTTCGAACTGGAACAGCGCTGGTACATGGCGGGGCTGACCGGCCCTCGCAGCGCGGGGCACACAGGGTACACGGGAACGTCGATGGTGCTCGACCCGCGGTCGCGTTCGATGGCGATCCTGTTGAGCAACCGCGTCCACCCCTCGCGGGAGTGGGGGTCGAACAACCCGGCGCGGGTGGCGCTGGCGCAGGGCCTGGCCCGATCCATGGCCGTGGAGCCGCGGCACGGTCCGACCGCCTGGTTCACCGGTGGTGGCTCCTCGGACGGGGAAGCCACGCTGACCACCGATTCCGTGGCGGCCGAGGGCCGCCTGCGGGTGTCGTTCGATGCGTTCGTGGACACTCAGCGGGACACCGACGGGGCCGACCGGTTGCTGGTGGAGTACAGCGAGGACGGCGGGGCCTCCTGGAACCCGGTGCGGCTGCACACCAGAGGGCCGGGATCCCCGAGGCGCCCCGTGACCGAACTGACCGGTTCCGGGCACCGCGCCTGGTGGCGGGTGCGCGGCACCGTTCCGGAAAACCGCTCCGGGAAAACACTGCTGCGCTGGCGCTTCGCGCCGGACGAACGGTACGTGGGCAGAGGGGTCTATCTGGACGGCATCAGGCTTTCGACCGGGGGCAGGACGGTGCTCGACGGCGAGGCCGAGGCAGGCAGGCTGCGCGGCGCGGGGTTCCTGGTGGCGCAACGCTGAGTCCGGAGCACGCGGATCGTGCGGTCGCGGGGCTCGCCGGGGAAACGGCCGAATCCTTCGAACGGGGGCGAACACGGAGCTTTTCGGTACGGGCACCCGGCGTGATTTCGCGATAGCGTGCCCGATGTCGACCGTGTTCACCCGGCAGGAGGGAAGACGCCTTGTCCGTGATTCCGGAGGATCTCGAGGACATCCTGAACAAGCGCTCGTTCGCGCACATCGCCACGATCGGACCGAAGGGGGAACCGCAGTCCAGTCCGGTGTGGATCGACTGGGACGGGCAGTACCTCAAGTTCAGCCAGACCACCGCGCGCCAGAAGTACCGGAACCTGCAGCGGGAGCCACGACTGGCGATCTCCGCACTCGATCCGGAACAGCCCTACCGGTACCTCGAGGTCCGCGGCAGGGTGGCTCGGGTGGAGGACGACCCGGATCGGGCGTTCATCAACCGGCTGGCCAAGAAATACATGGACGCCGACGAGTATCCCTACGACCAGCCGGGCGACCACCGGGTGATCGTCTACGTGGAGCCGCAGCACACCACCCGGATGTGAGAGCTGCTCGAACGCGAGAGCCGGTCGAGCCCGGAGCGGGCGCACGCCGGTGAAACCGGCTCCCCCCGCGGCGGCGGAGCCACCTACGATTCGCGCATGGTGGACCCCGGAACGGACTTCGACGAGGTCGTCGCGCACGAACTGGAACTGCTCGACCCCCGCGTGCGCGACGATCCGGAAGCCGTGCGCGCGCTGTTGCACCCGGACTTCACCGAGTTCGGCGCCTCCGGAGCGGTGTGGGACCGGGACACGATCACCGCGGCCACGGCCTCCGACAGTTCGGAGCGGATCACGACCACGGAACTTCGGCCGGTGCGGATCGACTCCGCCACGATCCTGCTCACCTACACGGCACACCGGAGCGACGTGAAGACGTTTCGCAGTTCGGTGTGGCTCCGGCAGGACGAGGACTGGCGCCTGCGACACCACCAAGGGACGCCGTGCCCACCGGAGGCCGCCGAGTGAGTCCCGAGCGGGCCGTGGCGTGGCGCCCCGGCAACCGGCCCGGGCCGTGCGGCGACGCCTCGGAAAACCTCACCGTCCCGTAGCCGCCATTTCCGGTAATCATCCCGAAAAGGGGGCGGAAACCCGCTCCGGTGGCATAGCCTGATGGTGGTGGACGGGGTTTCCGCCCACCGCTCCGTTTGACCGAGCAACAGTGATGTTAGTAACTTTCCCACATGGCCACTCCCGACGAATCCGGCATCGAATCCGGTGAGCACAGTCCGCTCGTCCGGATTCGTTCACTGCTGCCCGGCCTGGCGCGCGCCGAGCAGCGAGTGGCCCGCATAGTGCTGGCCGACCCCTACTCGATCGCGCACCGCAGCATCACCGACGTGGCCGAGGCAGCCGAGACGAGCGAGACCACCGTCACCCGGTTCTGCAAGGCCGTGGGAGTCAGTGGGTATCCCGAGCTCCGCATCGCGCTCGCCGCCGACACGGCGCGCACAACCAGCCGGGACCGTGATCTGGGCAGCGAGATCTCCGAAACGGACGACCTCGGCCAGATCGTCGACAAAATCGGGTACGCGGACGCGCGTGCCGTGGAGGAGACCACGGAACAGCTCGACGTCACCGCGCTTCGTTCGCTGGTGGACGCGGTGGCACGGGCACGCCGGATCGACGTGTACGGGGTCGGGGCGAGCGGGTTCGTGGCGCTGGACCTGCAACAGAAGCTGCACCGGATCGGCCTGACCTGCTTCGCCTGGCCGGACACGCACAACGCGCTGACCTCGGCGGCCATCCTGGAACCCGGCGACGTGGCCCTCGGTGTGTCGCACACCGGTGCCACCGCCGAAACCGTGGAGGTGCTGCGCGAAGCGGGCACACACGGTGCCACCACGGCCGCGATCACGAACTTCGAACGTTCCCCCGTGACCGAGATCGCCGACCTGGTACTGACCACGGCCGCCCGCGAAACCACCTACCGGTCCGGCGCCATGGCCAGCAGGATCGCCCAGCTGACCGTGATCGACTGCCTGTTCGTGGGGGTGGCGCAGCGCCACATCGACGACGCCAAGACAGCGCTGCAGGCGACTTCCCAGGCCGTCGGCAACCACCGGCTGCGAGTGCGTCCCGACAAGCGCAGACACCGGGAGGACAACCCTTGAGCCGGAACGGTGCACCCCGGAACTCCCGAACCGAGTGGTCCGCCGATCCCGGGAACCACCCCACGCCCGCGGAGTCGCCGACCGAACGGAGCAACCCGCGCACCCCGGACATCGACCTGCTCAACACGCTCGACCTGCTGCAACGGCTCAACACGGAGGACCGCTCGGTTCCGGAGGCCGTCGGACGGGCGCTGCCCGAGTTGGCACATGCCGTGGACCTGGCGGTGAAGGCGCTGGCATCCGGCGGCAGGGTGCACTACGTCGGTGCCGGGACCTCCGGGCGGCTGGCCGTGCTGGACGCCGCCGAACTCGTCCCGACGTTCAACATGCCGGAGGGCTGGTTCGTGGCTCACCTCGCCGGTGGCGAACCCGCGCTGCGCGAGGCGGTGGAGAACGCCGAGGACGACGCCGCCGCCGGGGCGAGCACGATCGAACGGGAGACCACCGCGAACGACTTCGTGCTCGGGCTGGCCGCCTCGGGGAACACGCCCTACGTGCTCGGTGCGCTGGAAGCGGCGCGCACGCTCGGCGCCGGAACCGGCCTGGTCTCGTCCAACCCGCACGGACGGGCCACGGCGGCGGTGGACACGGCGATCACCGTGGACACCGGACCGGAACCGATCACCGGTTCCACCCGGATGAAGGCGGGCACGGCCCAGAAGCTGGTGCTGACCTCGTTCTCCACCGCGGTGATGATTCGATTGGGACGCACCTACTCCAACCTGATGGTCAGCATGGTGGCCACCAACGCCAAGTTGCGGGCCCGCACCGTACGGATCCTGTGCGAGGCCACCGGGGCACCGGCGGAAACCTGCGAGCCCGCCCTGCACCGAGCGGGCGGCGACCTCAAGACCGCCCTGGTCCATCTGCTGGGCGAGGTGGATGTCGAAAGCGCCTCGGACGCGCTGCGCGAGGCCGACGGGCACGTCCGGGACGCGCTGCGCGCGTTGCGCTCCTGAGACCACGGCTCGGGACGGGAGCGGCTCTCCGAGTCGCTCACACCTCCTCGGGAAGCTCCGCCGAGCGGGCAACCCGATGAATCGGCCGGAAAACCTCGATCACTCGTGCACCGGGAGTTCGTAGACCCGCCGCACACTGGTGCCGAGTTCTCCGATGTCGGCGCCGTAGACGTGCAGCGAGATCGCCGTCCCGGTGCCGCAGTTGCGGACGCGGTGAATGTCCCCGGGGGGAGCGAATCCACAGCTCTCCCCCACGTGGTTGGTGACCAGCTCCGTCGGAACCAGACAGGCGCCCTGTTCGGATTCGCGTACCTGATAGTGCTGTTCGCTCTCGGCACCCTGGTAGACGCCGGTGACGCACCACGCCACGTGATCGTGTACCGGGGTCTGCTGCCCGGGCAGCCAGACCAGCGCCACCACGGAGAAACTCGCGTCCGGTTCCACGTGCAGCACGTGCTGCAGATAGCGCTCCGGATCACCGCGTCGCTGCTCCTCGGTGAGCAGTCCGGGAACATCGAGGAACGGCCGCAGCGCCTCCTTGACCAGGTCGGCGGTGTGTGCCTGGTTCACTCCGGCGCGCACGCGGTCACGGATCACGTCAGTCAGCTCGGTCAGCCGAGGATTCGCCCGCTCGCTCCGCATGGTGGTCATGTCGAAACCATGCACAGCGAAACGCTCCCCGGTCGACCACCGAATTCTTTGGCGGGTACTAACCGGGCTTATAGCCGCACGGAACGGGCACCGCGACGGGTCGGATCATGATCCGCGCCACTGCCGAGAACCGGGAGGAACCGGCGAGGCTCCGGCGGGCACTGACTGGAGGCTGGGTGGGAACGGGGCCACGGCGGGAACGCGGGCGTGGCGCTCAGCCCTCCGCGACGATCTCCGCACCGAGTTCACCGAAGGTCTCCAGCAGCAACGCGGTGGCCGGTATCCGGTGCTGCTCCCACAACGCGTAGGCCGTCACCCGGCGGGGACGCAGCCCCTCCACCGGTGTGCCGACCACATCGGGGTGGCGCAGGAAGGAAAGCACCAGCGAGGGCATCAACGCGATCCCCACCCCCGCGGCCACCAGCCCCTGCACCGCCAGGTTGTCGTCGGTGGTGAAGGCGATGTCCGGCTCGAACCCCGCGTTCTCGCAGGAGCGCAGGAAGTGATCCCGACACCTCGGACACCCCGCGATCCAGCGTTGTCCGGCCAGCTCCCACAGCGCCACCGATTCGCGCTCGGCCAGCGGGTGCGCCACCGGCAGCACCGCCACCATCGGATCGTCCAGCACGTCGGTCCCCGTGATGTCGTTCCCGGCGGGCTCCTCGATGTCGGGGTAGCTGAAGGCCAGCGCGACGTCGCACTCCCCGCGACGCAGCGCCTCCAGCGAGTCGGGGGGTTCGGCCTCGCTGAGCTGGATGCGCAACTCCGGGTGGCTCGCCGTGATCCGCGCGACCGCGCCCGGCACCAACGTGGCGCTGGCGCTCGGGAAGGCACACAGCCGGACGCTGCCACGGCGCAGCCCGCGAACCGCGGTGATCTTGTTCGCGGCCGCGGTGAGCTCCTCGACCACCGAGTCGGCGTGTCCGGCCAGGATCCGGCCCGCTTCGGTGAGTTCCAGTCCTCCGCTCGCGCGCAGGAACAGCGGAGTCCCCAGCGCTCGCTCCAGCGCACGCATCTGCTGGCTCACGGCGGGCTGGCTGTAGCCGAGACCGCGTGCCGCCGCCGTGTAGGAACCGGTTCGCACCACCTCGTGAAACACGCCGATGTAGCGGGGATCGACCATTACCGCAGCATATGAGCCGCTCAGCCCCGGGCGCACCACGGTGTGACCGGCTCGTACCGCGCGTCTACGGGTAAGGACGTTCGATCGGGCAGGTGACCAGCACCGCTGACACGCGGCATTCCTCGGCCACCCAGTCGGGTAGATCACTTCGAACGAAACCGAGCAGAGCCATGATGTCGTCGTGGCGCTCTTTCAACGGTTGGTTCCAAATACGTTCGTGATGAGCCAACCTGTTCCGGAACTCGTGCAGCCGGGTGACCGGCTGTTCGACCACCGTTCGGGCCCGCGTGGGTGCGGCTGGAAAACCGCGAGCGGGATCAGGCCACAGGGTGGTCGCATAACGCCTCGCGAGCAGAAATCGCCAGAATCCGAAGGAAAGCTCACTCAGAATCTGCCCCTCACTGGCGGTCTTTCCCTTGCGGTTGACGCGTTGCCGGGCCTCCACGATCTCTCGTCGAGCTCGATGGTCGAGTTCCCGGCTCGGATCGTCCAACCATGAGCCGGCTCGCTCGGCAGCCTCATGACGAACCGCGAGACGTTTCGCCAAGACGTTGCGCAGCACTATCTCCAGATGACTCAAGGTCTCCCAGAATGCGCCGCTGATCCGGGTGTTCCAGCGGTACAGCTCCAACGCGACGGCCGGATCACCCCCGCAGGCGTCCAGATAACCCCGCATCCGGGGCACTCCGAACAGCGAGAAGAGAGTGTCGTTCCCGATTTCGTCGGAGTCCTGCCCGATTTCGCCGGAGTCCTGATTGTCGACGGAACGCACGGCGCGTATCGTAGTAGCCGAAGATCTCGGAACGGTCCCTGGTAGTCACTTTTCGTGACAGGCCATACCGGTGGGATTGTGGCTTGACGAGGTGCCGCCCCCGCGGGGCGGCACCTTTTGCTTCCCGGGCACCTTTTGCTTCCCGGAATCGGGGTCCGGCAAGCATGAGCCGCTCAGCCTCGGGCGCACCACGGTGTGACCGGCTCGCACCGACGGCTGCTCAGTGGATCCCCACCGTCCGCCTGGCGAAGTGGATCTCGGTGGCCACCTGCTTGAGGGTCTCGGCGATGACCAGTGAACCGTGCCCGGCGTCGTAGCGGTAGAACTCGAACGGCAACTCCCGCTCCGCCAGCCGGTCGAGGTAGTTCAACACCTGCTGGATCGGGCACCGTGGATCGTTGTCGCCCGCGAGGACCAGGACCGGGGCCCGCACCCGGTCGACATGGGTGATGGGGGAGCACTCCCGGTAGACCTCCGGGAGCTCCTCGGGCGAACCACCGAACAACGCCCGGTCGTAGGCACGCAGCGGTTCCATCTCGTCGGCGAAGGCCGAGACGTAGTCCGCCACGGGGACACCGGCCACTCCGCCGGCCCAGCGGTCCGGCTGAGTTCCCAACGCGAGCAGGGTGAGGTAACCACCCCAGGAAGCACCGGCGACCACGCTGAGCTCCGGGGTTGTCAGCCCGTTGTCGATCGCCCAGTCCTGCACCAGCGCGACGTCCTCCAGTTCGGTGAGGCCGGGGCGTCCCTCGATCGCGTCGCGCCACGCCGAGCCGTAACCGGTGGAACCCCGGTAGTTCACCTCCACCACCGCGAACCCGGCTTCCAGCCAGGCGGCACGATAGGAGGAGAACCGGTCCTCGTCGGCCGCGTGCGGACCACCGTGCAGACTGAACACCGTGGGAAGCGGCCCGCTGCCCGCGTCCTCCGGACGGGCGAGCAACGCGTGCACCGTCTCGTTGGGCCCGTGGGAAACCGGCACGAACACGTCCTCGACCGGCTGCGACTCAGGGGGCCGAACCCCACCGGGAGTCAACAGCACGCTGTCCTCGCCCTCCCGCGAGAGCACCCGAACCCGACCGGGCACCGCGGCCGAGGACCAGGTGTACTCCACGGCGCCGTCCGGCCGCACGGAGGCCGCACCCACGGTTCCCTTCGAGGTGGGCAACCGCACGAGCGTGCCGGTCGCGATCTCGTAGCGGTACAGCGTCGTGCGCGCCTGATGCGTGTGCGCGATCAGCAGCGCCGAACCGTCCGGGTACCAGTCCGCCGCGACCTCACCGGGCAGGCCGAGATCGAGTTCGGTCTCGGTGTCGGTGGCGACGTCCCAGATGAGCAGTTCCTCGCGGCCGTGCCGCTCGTGCGAGACGAGCAGCCTGGTGTCGCCGGAGACCGGTGCGAAGTCCAACGCGCCCAACCCCAGCCCGGAGCCGTCCCACTTCTCGGCGAGCTTCGACCCGTCGGCGCTGCGCAGCACGCGCAGCGCGGGGTGCCTGCTGTCGCCGTGCTCGGAATGGGACAGCACCAGCAGGCTCTCGTCCCAGGACATACCGGTCAGGCCGCCGTCCTGTTCGTGCTGGTAAATCACCGTAGGAGCCGTACCGTCGCGGGAGATCCAGACGGTGACCCCGTCGTCGGTGGACATCCCGACCGCGAGCACGCTCGATCCCAGCTCCAACCCGGCCGGATACCCGGCGTGGGTTCCGGGCAGCCCCTCGACGGCTGCCGTGTCGTGCTTGTCGAACGGCTCGCTGCGCCACACGCCGAACTCGTCGCCGTCGGTGTCGTCGAACCACCAGATGTGCTTGCCGTCGGCGGTGAGCGTGCCGTGGAACGTGCCGTTCGGCCGGTCGGTGACCTGCCGGTGGGAGTCGGCGACACGGTCCCAGGCGTAGAGCTCCCAGGTCCCGCTCACGTTCGACACGTACAGACTCCGTTCCGGAGCGTCACGTGCCCAGTCCGGCATCGAGACACGGGGGGCGCTGAAACGCGCACGCCAGCGCTCCTCCTTGTCCGCATCGTCGAACAGGGTCGCTGGGATCTCGGCGCTGGGATACGTGCTCACGACACCGATACTGCCCGATCGGGCAACCTCACCGGCAACGGGGATGCTGTGTCCGCCGCCAGCGGGTGTCCCACGACCAGGTGAGGGATACAAGCCGGTCGAAGGATTGTCACTTCGCCGAGGAGTCAGGATGATCGAGATGTTTCGCGCTGCCGGAACTCATCGAGAAGAAGACCTCACCGGAAAACCCGGGTTCCCGGAGTCCCACGAGGAGCGCCGGGAACGAGGGGTCCCGAGCACGCACAACCTCCCGCGAGCTCATGTGGAGCAGGAATGATCTACGGAATCGACGTTTCGCACTATCAGGGCTCGTTCGACATGCACCGGGCTCGGGCCGAGGATTTCGAGTTCGTGTTCATCAAGGCCACGGAGGGCACCGGGTTCGTCGACGCCAGATTCAAGGCCAATCTGGCCTCCGCACGTGCGGCAGGACTGCTGGTAGCCGCCTACCACTACCAGCGGGAGGACTACCCGGCGGCGGCGCAGGCCGACCATGTCGCCCGGGTGGTGCCCCCCGAGGTTCCGGTGATCCTGGACGTGGAGGAGGGCGGCGGTGGAACCCGACTGACCGGCGAGCTGCTGGGCGAGCTGCACGCCCGTGGTTTTGGAACCCCGTTGCTCTACCTGCCCGAGTGGTACTGGCAGCGCCTGGGAAGGCCGGACCTGTCCGGCTTCCCACCACTGTGGAAGTCCCGCTACCCGGACAACAACGGCGGTTACGCCAGCGAGATCTACCAACGCGTACCCGAACACTTCTGGAGCGACTACGGCAACAACCGGGTGGCCGTACTGCAGTTCACCAGTTCCGCCACCGTCGCAGGCCAGCGCCCCGTAGACGCCAACGCCTACCGGGGGAACCGTCAACAGCTGGCAGAACTGCTCGATCCACGGGGAGAAGACATGCGTGACGACGAACGAAACGCCATTTTCAGCATTCTGGAACAACTCACCGGCAGCCGCGTCCCCGGCCAGTACCCCGGTTGGAAGTCCCACGTGAACACCGAGGTGAGCCTGACCACCCTCGATTTCATCAGGGCCATCGACAAGCACACCTTTCGGCTGCACCAGCGGTACGCCAAGGACGCCACCGCGGCACGGCAGGGCGGGAACGGGCACGACCAGGACGGGAACGGCCACGAAGCGCGGGAGGAGGCGGCCGAACAAGTGCTGCGGACGATGATCTCCGAGGCGGTCACGGCTTCACTGGGAGCCGACGATCCGCGGCACGAGGACGTGGTCAACGCCGTTACGGCGCGGCTGAGCGCGTCGGTGCCGTATCAGCAGGTCGAGGCACCCCGGAGCGACAACTGAAGGTTTCCGCTCGGTTGGAGGAGCCGTTCCGCCGGCATCGTTCCGCCGGGGCATCCCACCGTGGCTGCCCCGCCGTGGAGGCCCCGGCACCGGACGAGCACCGCACTCGGGTAGGCCCACGCCACGGTAGGCACACGAAAAATCCGGCTGCCGACTCCGGAAGAGTCGACAGCCGGATCCTTGCTGTCGGGGTGGCGGGATTTGAACCCACGACCTCCTCGACCCGAACGAGGCGCGCTCCCAAACTGCGCTACACCCCGGTACCCCACCGAAACCATCGAATCGGCGGTTCCCATTGGCTGTGCCGACAACGCGGTGGATCTCCGTGTGACGGCACGACAAAGTCTATCCCACGCCCGTGCCGGATTCGACAGGGGTCCCCGTAACGGAGTGAGCGAGGTCCTCCTCGGGCCGCTGCGAACGCGGCACCAGCGTCAACAGCGTCGCCTCCGGTGGGCAGGCGAACCGCACGGGCGCGTAGGGCGAGGTTCCGAGCCCGGCCGAGACGTGCAGCCGCATGTGCTCACCCCACTCGGAGGGTCCTTTGGCGCGCCCCCGGTCCAACTCACAGTTGGTCACGATCGCGCCGAACCCCGGAACGCAGAGCTGCCCCCCGTGGGTGTGCCCAGCGAGCACCAGGTCGTAACCGTCGCCGTCGAAGGCGTCCAGCACCCTGGGTTCCGGCGAGTGGGTGACACCGAGGCTCAGCCCCACCTCCGCGGGCGGTTTCCCCTCGATCTCCGAGTAGCGGTCCCGTTTGAGATGCGGATCGTCCAGCCCGGCGGTGTGCACGGTTACCCCGCCCACCGTCAGCCGACGCCGCCGATGTGTCAGATCCAGCCAGCCGCGTTCCGTCATGGCGGCACGCAGATCCCGCCACGGCAACGGCCTTCCCCTGATGCGCTTCTTCTTGCCGGAGGGCAACAGGTACCGTGCCGGGTTCTTGGGTTTCGGGGCGTAGTAGTCGTTGCTGCCGAACACGAACATCCCCGGGCGATCCAACAACGGACCCAGCGCCCGCAACACCCCCGGGACAGCCTGCGGATGCGCCAGATTGTCGCCGGTGTTGACCACCAGGTCGGGTTCGAGTTCGTCGAGCGCGGCGACCCAGCGCTGTTTGGAGGTCTGATTCGGAGTCATGTGCAGGTCCGAGATGTGCAGCACCCGAAGCCGCGGACTCGACTCCCCGAGTACCGGCAGTGTGACCTTGCGCAGTGTCCAGTGGGTGCGCTCGATTCCCGCCGCGTAACCGAGCGCCGAGGCCCCGAGAGCACCGGTGGCGAGCAGAGTACGACCGAAGGTGTTCACAGCACCCAGCCTACGAGAACGTACAGATCCGAGCCGAGTGGCGGTCACGTGTTCTCGGGCTCCCCCAACGGACGCTCCGTTTCGCGGCGGCGTCAATTTCCCGCGAAATCGCCGCGCCATCGACGCAGGGCGAGCTCCCACCACCCTCGCAGCAGTACCGACCGCGGGTTCTCCGGTGCGGCTCTCGTGAGGAAGGCCCGACGTTGTGTAGTAACTACCCGATGTCGGGCCTCCCGGAGCGAGAGCCGTGCCGGAGGTTCCGCCACGTAATCACACACGCACCGGGGAGAATTTTTCTCACTCCGGGATAATCGGGGCATGTCCGAGTTGAAGGAACGCCTGCGGGCCGACATGACCGCGGCGATGAAGGAACGGGAAAGCACTCGCACCGGGGTGCTCAGGATGGCGCTGTCCGCGATCGGCGCCGAGGAGGTTTCGGGGGAGCGGGCACGTGAGCTCTCCGACGAGGAGGTTCGGGGAGTTCTTTCCAAGGAGGTCAAGAAGCGCGAGGAATCCGCCTCGGCTTTCGACTCGGCGGGCCGTGCCGAGCAGGCGACGGCGGAACGCGCCGAGGGCGACATCCTCCGGGAGTACCTGCCCGCACAACTCGACGACGAGGAGCTCACCCGAGTGGCGAAGGAAGCGGTGAGCGAGGTCGCGTCCGAACTCGGTGAGACGCCGGGTCCGAAGCAGATGGGGCAGGTCATGAAGGTCGCGAACGCCAAGGTCGCGGGGCGGGCCGAGGGAGGCAGGGTCGCGGCCGCGGTAAAGGCGGAGCTCAACGGCTGACCCCCCGCTGAAGTTCCCCACCCGCCATTCACGGAGCACTCGGGTGGCGAGACCACCCGAGTGTCCTACGAGCTCCCCGGCGGAGGGGTAAAGTCCCGAGCGGGGAACTCCGGTCAGCCACCGGAGTCCTCCTGCTGCCGCGAAGGCCCTCCCGCACCGCCCTCTCCGGAACCACCGCCGGAACCGTTGCCGCCGCGCTCACCTCCGCCGGTTCCCCCGTTCTCCCCCGGCTCGCCCCCTTGGGAAGGCGGTTGCGCGGCGACGGTCCGGGGCGGTGGGATGTAGCCGCTGCTGACCGAGAGCAGCACCGAGGTGCCGCGCTGTGCGATACCGCGTGGCGACTGGCTGATCACCGTTCCCTCGGACTCGCTACTGCTGACGGTGCGCCGCTCCACCTTGTAACCCGCTTCGCGCAGCTTCTTCACGGCCTGGTCGGCGGACATGTCCACGACTTCGGGAACCCGTTTCCCGGAACCGCCGTGCCGGTAGCGGTCGGTGGTCGACGGCAGTTCGACCACGGGCAGCCCCTCGTGCGCGGTCTTCATGGCCCGCATCCATGTCTTGGCGGGAATGGTGCCGCCGTAGATGTTGCCACTGCCGCAGACCGTGGGAGGGCTCCCCAGGCAAATCCCCATACCGGGGGATTCGGGCCGGTCGATGTAGGTGAGCACGGCACCCGCCAGCTGCGGGGTGGCACCGATGAAGGCGGCGGAACCAAAGGTTTCGGTGGTACCGGTCTTGGCCGCGGTGGGCCGGCTCCACCCGGTGGCGCCTGCCGCCCGCGTGGCGGTACCGGAGGTGGTGTCGTCGGACATTCCGACGGCCATCGCGTCCGCCAGCTCCCGGTCCACGGCCTGTTCACAGGGTTTCTCGGTGATCGAGACCCGGTTGCCGTGGCGGTCACGGATGCTCTTGACAGGCGTCGGTGGGCACCAGACACCACCGCTGGTGATGGTCGCGGACACGTTGGCCAGTTCCAGTGGACTGGTGGGGCTGAATCCCAGGGTGAACGCGCCGATCTTGCGCTGTTTGATCTCTTCGGCCTGGGTACGTTCCCGAGCTCGCTCGGCGACCATCGGTACGCCCGCCAGGTCGTGGTGGTTGAGCGTCCGGCGCATCCCCAGCCGGGAGGCCATCTCAACGGTGTTGTCCAGCCCGGCACGCTCCTCCAGGATGACGAACGCCGTGTTGGGCGAGGTCGCCAGCGCACTCTGGATCGAGCGGGAACCGGCTCCGACTCCCTCGGCGTTGCCCACGGTGTAGGGGTTGGTCCCGTTGCTGAACTTGACCGAGGTGTATGAACCGGGCGCCGGGACGACGTCCTGGATCCCCATCCCCGCTTCCAGTGCGGCCGCCGCGGTGAAGGTCTTGTACACCGACCCCGCGCCGGGTGGTGCCATGGAGCTGGGCAACGCGTATGCGCTCTCCCCTTGCTCCTTGTCGAAACCGAAGTCGCGGTTGGCCACCAGCGCGCGGACCCGGTGTTTGCTCTCGCCGGGCTCCACGACGGACATCACGTTGGCGATCTGATCGCTGTCCTTGGGCACGCCCTGCTCGGCCGACTCCTTGGCCGCGGCCGTGATTCCCTGGTCCAACGTGGTCCGGATCGTGTAGCCGCCCCGACGCAGCTGCTCCATGGAGAACCCCGCTCGTTGCAGGTAATTCTCCACGTACTTGCAGAAGAAGCCGTTCTGCGCGCCGGCACCGACGCATCCGTTGGGCAGTTTGGCGAGGGGCTCTTCGATCCCCAGCGGGGCCTCCTTGGCTTCCCGAGCGGCCTGCTGGGTGATCCTTCCCTGCCTGGCCATCGCGTCGATGACCAGCCCGCGCCGGAACATCGCCTCCTTGGGCTGGGTGACCGGGTTCAGCGAGCCCGGGCGGTTGACCACACCGGCCAGCAGCGCGGCCTGCGCGATCGTGAGTTCGCCCGGGGTGGTTCCGAAGTAGGCGTGGGAGGCGGCGGCGATACCGTAGACGCGGTTCCCGTAGGGAACGACGTTGAGATAGCGAGTGAGTATCTCCTCCTTGCTCAACCGCTTCTCCAGCTGGAGGGCGACCCGGATCTCACGCAGCTTGCGCGCCACGGTCTGCTCGGTTGCCTCGGCCTGTTTGACGGGGTCTCCCGCGGCGGTGACGTGCACCAGGTAGTTCTTGACATACTGTTGGGTGATCGTGGAAGCGCCCTGGGTGATCCTGCCTGCCACCTGGTTACTGACGAAGGCACGCACCGTGCCCGGCCAGTCCACCCCTTCGTGTTCGTAGTACCGCTGGTCCTCGATGGCCACCATCGCCGCTTTCATCGTGTCGGCGATCTCGTCGGACGTGGCCGGTGTCCGGTACTGCTCGTACAGGTAGGCGATCGGCTCGCCCTTGCGATCCGTCACTGTCGAGACCAGGGGTGGTTGCTCGGTGAGCAGTTCGGTGGAGATCCTGTTCACCGCATCGCCCGCGCGGTTCGATATCACTCCGAGTGCTCCCGCGGCGGGGAAGACCATGCCGGCGATCAGGACGCCGGCCAGCACACAAAGACCGAACAGCTTGAGCACGCCGTTACGTAGCCGCACGAGGTAAACGGTAAGCCGAGCCGCGCCACGCGACTCGCTGTCACGGTCAATAACCCCCGATGTGATGAGAGTGAAAGAAAATTCCCACGAAAGTCGGTTGGCTACGGAACCGAGATCTTCTAGTGTGCGTCCACGTCTAGCGACAGGTTTCGTGACGTACCCGCGGGTACGTCACGACGGCCGGTGCCGGGGGGCCGGAGGTTGCATGGTCGCCGACAATCCAGTGAGGAGCTGGGGGCTTTGATGTTGGAACAGGGGGACTGGCGGGTGAACGCGGCATGCCGCGACACGAATCCCGACCAGCTTTTCGTACGAGGTGCGGAGCAGCGCAAGGCACGCACCATCTGCTTCGGATGTCCGGTCCGCACCGAGTGCCTCGCGGAGGCGCTGGACAAGCGGATCGAGTTCGGTGTCTGGGGTGGCATGACCGAACGGGAACGACGAGCGCTGCTGCGCAGGCGCCCTGATGTGCGCAACTGGCGTGAGCTGCTCGAAGCCGCGCGGGAGGATTACTCCCAGGATGTCGACGCCTACCAACTGGGTTGAAAGCGGAGAGCTGTCGGCCACACGGGTTGCGTAGCTTGTTACGTGGCGGAACCTCGCGCAGCGGCACCAGCGGCGAGAGTGGTCGGAGTGCGGCCTGCATGAGTGGTGGGAGCTCTAGTTGCGAGGGGAGGTGGGAGCTCGGCCCGCGTCGAAGCCGCCCGGCGATTTCGCGGGAAATTGACGCCACCGCGGGGCGCGGACAGCCTCATTGCCGGGCGAGTCGGCTGCCGATCTCGCGCAGGCCGTACTGGTCGTGCACCTCGTCCGCCAGTGCGGGAACGCTGCCGAGCTCGACTTCCGGATGCGCCCTGGTGAACCGGGCCAGCAGGCGTTTCTCCCGTTCCGCCACCGCCACCCGGTCGGCGTGCAGCCGGAGAACCGAGGCGGCCAACGGGGCGGAACCGGCTGTTTCGAGTTCCTCGGCTGCCGACAGCGCACGCGCGGCAGCCAGGTCGGCCAGTACCGGATGCGTGCGGTTGGCGACCATGCCCGCCAGTGGCATGTGCTCCGTGGACAGCCGTTCCACGAAGTAGGAGGCCTCTCGCAGCGCGTCCGCTTCCGGGGATGCCACCACCAGGAACCGGGTGCCACTGGAGCGCAACAGCCGGTAGGTCCGGTCCGCCCGCTCCCGGAAGCCGCCGAACGTGGAGTCGAACGCCTGCACGAAAGCGGCGGCGTCCGCGAGCAGCTGGCGTCCGACGATCGTGGAAACCGCCTTGGCGAACATCCCGAATCCGGCCCCGACGATTCTGCGGATCCCCTTGCCGCCCGCCTTGGCCGGAGTGGCCAGCATCCGGATGAGCCTGCCGTCCAGGATCGTGGACAGTCGCTGCGGGGCGTCCAGAAAGTCCAGCGCGGAGCGACTCGGTGGGGTGTCCACCACGATCAGGTCCCAGGTGTCCTCGGCGGCCAGCTGGCCGAGTTTCTCCATCGCCATGTACTCCTGCGTCCCGGAGAACGAGGTCGACACGGTCTGGTAGAAGGGGTTGTCCAGGATCTGGCGCGCACGGTCCCGCCCGGCGTGCGCCAGGACCATGTCGTCGAACGTCCTGCGCATGTCGAGCATCATGGCGTGGAGCTCACCGGATTCGCCCTGCTCGAGCTCGACCTTACGGGGGGTGTTGTCCAGTTCGGCCAGCCCGAGCGCCTGCGCCAGTCTGCGCGCGGGGTCGATGGTCAGCACCACGGTCTTGCGACCGCGAGCGGCCGCCCGGATCCCCAGGGCGGCCGCGGTGGTCGTCTTGCCGACTCCACCGGAACCGCAGCAGACGAGGACGCGGTGGTCGGGGTCGTCGAGCAATCGGTCGATGTCGAGCCGTTCCGGCCCCGGGGGTGTGTTCATCGGCTTCCTCCGACACCGCGCGCGACGAGCCCGTCCGCCAGTTCGTAGAGCGCCGCGACGTCGATCCCCTCGACGTAGTCGGGTAGTTCCAGGAACGGCAGCGCGGTGTTTTCCAGTTGTTCCCGGGCCGACAGTTCGGCACTGGCTCGGCCCGCGTGTTCGATGGTCTCGGCCACCAGGCCGTCGAGCACCTCGTCGTCCCAGTCCAGCCCGGCCGAGCGCAGTCCCCCGCGAATTCTGGTCGCGTCGACCCTCCCCCCGGCGGCGGCCAGCACCGAGCGGGTGGCCAGCCGGGAGGGGCGTACCCGGTTCAACAGCACCGCCCCGGGGCGCAGTTCGGCCGCGTCGAGTTCCTCCACCGTTTCCATGGTTTCCCGAATCGGCAACTGTTCCGGCAGGGTGACCAGGTGCACCACGGTGTCGGAGGAGTGCAGCAGGCCCGCCACCTCCTCGCTCTGCCCGTGGATGGGCCCCATCCTGGCCAGGTCTGCCATGGCGCGCGTGACGTCGAGGAACCGAACGATCCGGCCGGTGGGTGGTGCGTCCACGACCACCGCGTCGTAGGTGTGTCGCCCGTTGGTGTCGGTCCGCCGCACGCACTCCTTGAGTTTTCCGGTGAACAACACGTCACGCAGGCCGGGGGCGAGCGTGGTGGCGAATTCGATCGCGCCCATCCTGCGCAGCGTGCGCCCCGCCATGCCGAGGCTGTAGTACATGGCCAGGTACTCCAACAGCGCGGCTTCCGCCTCGATGGCCAGGGCACGGACCTCGCCTCCCCCGGGAGCGGCGGCCAGTCTGCGTTCGGAGTACTCCAGCGGTGGTGTGTCGAACAGCTGGGCCAGCCCCTGTCTGCCCTCGACCTCGGCGAGCAGCACCCGGCGACCACCGGTCGCCAGGGCGAGGGCGAGCGAGGCGGCGGCGGTGGTCTTACCAGCACCGCCCTTGCCACTGACGAAGTGCAGCCTCGCCTGGTCGAGTTCGCGGTCCCATTCAGAGCTCACACGATCAGCCTAAGCTCATCCGGGGAGCTCTGTCCGCTCGTCGAGCTCGTGGCGAACCGCGCGGGAGAGCTCACCGTCGACCACACCACGAGCCGACCGCAGCACGATCCGACCGGGCGGATTTCCGAGCCGAGGAACAGTCTCCCGGAGCCGGCACTTAGGGTTGCGGCATGACCAAGTGGGAGTACTCGACAGTGCCGCTGCTCAGCCACGCGACCAAGCAGATCCTCGACCAGTGGGGCGATGACGGCTGGGAGCTGGTCGCCGTTCTGCCGGGACCTACCGGCGAGCAGATGGTCGCCTACATGAAGCGCCCGAAGGAGTGACGACTCCCGTGGCCCCATGACGGAACCCGTGCGTGGCCTCGGTCGCCACCAGCGTGGTGGCAGCTCGGGGTGACCCACGGAGCAGTGGGCTTGGGGCCCGGATCCTCGGTCGGCCCGGAACTCCTCCGGTTCGGTTCGGGTCTCCTCTGCGGGCGGCGCGCGGTGCGGCTTCGGGGCGCATTCGCCAAGACACACCGCCCTCGGGGTGACCGTTCCGGCCGGAGCGGGCCCGACCCGTGACCGGGGATGGGCGAACACGCGCCCTTCCTCGGATCGAGTGATTTCCCGAGGCCGTTCCCGTCGGCGAGGATGGGAACGGCCGGATCAGTAACGCAGCGGGGCCGTTTCGCGAGTCCCGGAGGGATTGGTGTCCGCGATGGGCAACTGGACCGCCCGTTTGACCGAGCTCGGAGTGGAACTCCCCGAGGTGGCGAAGCCCCTGGCTTCCTACGTCCCCGCGGTACGAAGCGGGAACCACGTCCATACCGCGGGACAGCTGCCCCTCGTGTCGGGAACGTTATCGGCCGCGGGGAAGGTCGGTGGCGACGTCGACCCGGACACGGCGCGACGGATGGCACGTATCTGCACGCTGAACGCCCTGGCGGCGGTCAACAGCGTGGTCGAGCTGGACTCGTTGGCGGGGGTGGTCAAAGTGGTCGGTTTCGTCGCTTCGGCGGAGGGATTCACCGGCCAGCCGTCGGTGCTCAACGGCGCCTCGGAACTGCTCGGGGAGATATTCGGCGAATCCGGTGCGCACGCGCGTTCGGCGGTGGGGGTGGCCGAGCTCCCGATGGGTGCTCCGGTCGAAGTGGAACTGATCGCCGAGATCGCGGGCGGACACTGAGCCCACGCGGGAGAACCTCTCGTAGCAGAACCATTGGTCCCGGCCACGGTGGATCGGTCACTCGCACGTGGGCGGCGTCGGGCCGCACTCGACGACGAACCGCAACACGCACTCACCCATTCGGACGAGGGCTGTTTATAGTGAACCGTGTGTAACTGAGCTGCGAGTAGCAAGGGCCGGATGCGTGCTGCGGGTTGATCGCAGACATTTCCGCGGGAAAATCACCCATAGGGATGAAAACGTCGATGACTGTCCGACGCAGCGTGCTGGGGCCTGACCCCGGAGGGGATGACTGACGTGGCCGACCGAGAGACCAGCCTGGTGTGTCACGAGCTGTTGCTCCGACTCGCGGGCCGTATCCCGGACGAGTCACTGTGGCGCTACCGGGACTGGCTGGCGGGCGAGGCCGGGGAAGTGCTGGCCGTTTCGTTGCCGAAGCAGCTGGTCAGGGAGCGCATCGGGCTGACCGATAGCGACCACCGGTTGCTCTCCGAAGCCCTGCTGCCGCTGGGGGCCGATCCGGCCGCGGTGGGCGCGATACTTCCGGAGGAGGGCACGCGGCTACGGCGTCACACGTTCACGGCGGCGGCGCCCGGCGACGACAAGGGCGACTCCACCGCGCTCGTGCTGGGAGCGACGCTGCGCGGGCGACCCGACGTGGGCGAGGTCCGCGACAGCTGGCGCCGCGACACCACCGAGTCGAGCTCGGAGCCGGAGCAGCGCGTGATACTGGTCAACACCGGCGGGGATCCGGTGGAGCTGGCCGGTGAGATCCAGCGAATCCTGCGCGCGCTCGGCAACCACACTCCCATGGTGGAGGTGCTTCCGGCGAACATCGATCCCCCCGAGTACCACGAGCGCGCCCGAACGGCCTCGAATCTGATCTGCACCGGCAGTGGCGAACTCGTGGGCTCGAACTGAGCATCGGTGACCGGCGCACCACACTTTGACGTCGCGTGACGAGTCCCGAACAGAGACCACTGCCCCGCATCTCGAACAGGCACCCAAGGAGAACCCCGTGGTGGACGTGGCGAACAGCACCGGTCCGGTCGACCGGCTGCACCAACTGCTGCTGGCACTGAGCGGCCGACTCGACGACGACGCGGTCAACACGGCACGCGAGTTCGCGGGAGCGGGACAGCCGGACAGCGCCGCCGAGTTCGTCACCGGAGCACTGCTGGCGGGCGGGATCGCGGTGACGCGGGACGAACAGCGCGAGCTGTCCTCGATCCTGGGGCGGACCAACTCCCGCAGTGGACTGGCCGAACGGCTCACCGTGGACGGGACGGACGGTTCCGAGAAGCACCGGTTCACCGAACCGGAACGGGTGGAGGACGTCTCCGGGGCGCTTCGGGAGATCACCGCACGACTGCCGAACCTGCGCTCGCTGTGGTGCGCCGCACGTACAACGGCGGCCGGAGTCGCGGCGGGGGCGGTGCCGCGCCGCGTGCTGCTGGCCGAGGTGGACGGCTCGACGGCGATCGGCCCCACCGACTACCAACTGCTGCGGGCGCTGCACCGCAGCGGGATCCAGTGCTCGGTGGAGGCGTTCGGCACCGGCGAGGAGCTTCCCGACTACCATCGCGAAGCGCTGGCCGTGGCACACGAGGTGAGGCTGGGGCACTCACTCGGCACCACGGCGGAGTCCACCCGGGGCCGCACCAGGCACAAAGAAAGGGTCGAGGGCTTCACCGATCCGCTCTCCTCCCACGATCCGCTGGGCGAACCGTCACGCGTGGAGCCGAGCGGCTCCGGTGTGCTCACCGACTCCCCCGCCGCGGAGCCAAACCCGCCGTCGGTGGAGATGACCACGGAGTGGCCCGCCACGGAATTCGGCACCTCGCTGAACGCGGACCTGTCGGACGACAGGGACCCGCTCGGGATCGGATTCCCCGAGGCCAGCTACCGGGAAACCAACCACCGGGAAGCCAACCACCAGGAGCCCACTCAACGGCAGGAACGCTCCCTCCTGCCGGAGCCCGATCCGGACGAGACCGGTTTCATCCTGCCCGAGCCCGCCCCGAGCACGAACCACGCGGATTCGTTCGGCTTCCCGGAGCCCGGCGATTACTCCGAGCCCGTCGATCTTCCGTCTCCCCCGGAGATCTCCACGTTCGAGCCCACACCGGCCGAGAACGACCACCCCGCCGAACAGCCCTCCGAGTCCCACGAGGACGGCAACTCCAATCCCGCGGTTCCGGCCGCTGTGGACGCCAAACTCACCGACCGGGAGCGGAATCTGCTGCAGAAGCTGCACGAGGAGCTGGCGCATCGGGAGCAGGACAAGTCACCCGGCGACACCGGAAGCTCCCACGAAGCGGTCGGAGCGGAACCACAGCAGGATCCCCGGACCACCACCGTTCCCGGGACCGGCAACTTCCCGCCCATCGGTTCGACCGGCCCCAACCAGTCGCGGTGAGCACCAGGTGGGAATCGCCCGGCACCGCTGTTCCCGTGTTCACCGCGACGCGACGGTTAACCTCCGTGAGGCAGCGATGAACCCGACCGAGTCCACCGAGTTCATCGCTCACTGTGCGGCTGAAATGGAGGACAACCACGAATGACTTATCCCCCGAGGGCTGGCGCAAGTCGAGCCGCTCCTCAAAAACCAGCTGCGTCGAGGTCGGCCACGTGGCCGACGGCGCGGCGGTGCGTGACACCAAGGACCGCTCCGCCGGGTACTTCACCGCCACCGGCACCCAGTGGAGCGCGTTCATCGACGCCGTGAAGTCCAACCGATTCGACTGAGACCGGAGCTGAGATCGGACAGCCTCAGTCCGAACAGCGAAAGCGTCCTCGGGGAGCACTTCGGACCAGCGCCCCGGGGGCGCTTTCGCGCTTCGGGGCAGCCGTCAATTTCCCACGAAATCGCCGGGCACGGGGGCGCTCTACCGCCGATCGGGCCGTTACCGCAGACCGCACCGGCATCGGACCTCTAGAGTCGCTGTCATGCGACTGCCGGAAGAACTGACCCTGCCGGACGGCATGATCCCGGAGGAGACGACCGATCCACCGGTCACGCCGCGCGACGCGGCCACCGTGGTGCTGCTGCGGGAGGGGCCGACCGGTCCGGAGGCGTTCCTGCAACGCCGGGTGCGCGGCATGCCGTTCGCGGGCGGCATGACGGCGTTTCCGGGCGGCGGGGTGGACCCCCGCGACGAGGAAGCGTCGATCGCCTGGAACGGCCCGGAGCCGGAGCACTGGGCGCGGCGGCTGGGCTGTGGGACGGACCTGGCGCGCGCGCTGGTCTGCGCCGCCGTGCGGGAGACGTTCGAGGAGGCCGGGGTCCTGCTGGCGGGCAAGAGCCCCGATCACGTGGTCACCGACACCGCGCGCTACGACGCCGAACGGCACGCCCTGGTCAGCAAGGAACTGTCGCTGGCGGGGATGCTGCGGACCCACGGGCTGGTGCTGCGTGCCGACCTGCTGGTCCCGTGGTCGAACTGGGTCACTCCCGAGATGGAGCCACGGCGGTACGACACGCGCTTCTTCGTGACCACCGTGCCCGAGGGGCAGCGGGCGGACGCCCGCACCGGGGAGGCCGCCGAGGCCTACTGGCGCACCCCCGAGGACGCGCTGGCGGACTGGCGCGCCGGGCACCACGGGCTGCTGCCACCCACGTGGGTGACGCTGGCCGAACTCGCGGAGCACGACGACGTCGCGGGCGCGCTGCGCGCCGAACGGAGCATCGACAAGGTCGTTCCCAAGATCGTGCGGCAGGACGGCGCATGGCGGGTGGTGCTGCCGGCACCGCTCGACCAGGAGTCGTGAGCCCTGAAGGACTGCCGAATCCGGCGATCAGGACCGGTCGCCCCGACCCCGGCCTCAGGCGAGCAGGAAGGACCCGAGTTGACCTCGTCGACGTTGCGGCACCCAGCCCCCGGCACCCCGCGTCGGGTGCTCGACTTCGCGACCGTGCTGCTGGCGCGGAATCCGAACGCGATGACGCTGGACGGCACTAACACCTGGCTGGTGGGCGCGCCCGAATCCGACGAACGGATCGTGATCGACCCCGGCCCCTCGGAGCGGGAACACCTGCGGACGTTACACGAGCAGGCCCGGATAACCGGGGTGCTGCTCACCCACCACCATCCCGACCACACCGAGGGCGTGGCGGAGTTCGCCGAGCTCACCGGCGCACCGGTGCGCGCGCTGGACCCGGAACTGTGCGTGGCGGGCACCACGCCGACGGCGGGATTCGGTTCGGGACCGCTGCGCGAGGGTGAGACACTCAACGCCGCAGGGGTACGGCTGCGGGTCATGGCGACGCCCGGCCACACCGCGGACTCGCTGTGCCTGCACACCGAGCACGACGGCGTGGCGGCGCTGTTCTCGGGAGACAGCATCCTCGGTCGAGGGAGCACGGTGGTCGCGGCCGAGGACGGTGACCTGGGCTCGTACCTGGAATCGCTGCGCAGGTTGACCGAGCTCGCCGGGAACACCTGGCTGCTTCCCGGGCACGGTCCGGAGCAGCCGGACGCGCGGCAGACCGCCGTGAACTACCTGGACCACCGACGACAGCGGCTGGACCAGGTGCGGGCGGCGCTGCGGAAGCTCGGCGGCGATCCGGGCGAGATGGTGGCCCCGGGCGAGGTGGTGGACATCGTCTACGCGGACGTTGACCCGGCCGTGCGGCCCGCCGCCGAGAGCACCGTGCGGGCGCAGCTGAACCACCTGCGCGAACTCGGCGAGCTCGACTGAACCGTGTCACCGGCTCGCTCCAACCTCCGTTCGGACCTCGGATGCTCACCGGCGAAACCCACCGCTCGTTTCCGCTCCGGCGCCCCGAGCCCGGAGAGCACTCCCACTTCCATTCGTTCCGGCCGGAACCTCCCTGGAGGAGGAACCCGGCCGGAGCACCCGGTCAGCGGGTCTCGGCGAAGTTCGCCACCGGGCGCATGTCCTCCTCGGTGAGCAGGGTGCGGCGGCGGAACCAGAGCAGCGCTCCGAGCACCAGTCCGATACCGCTGGCCATCAGGAAGGCCGCGGGCGGCGCGGCCACCTCCACGAGCTGTCCGCTCACGGACTGTCCGAAGGCCGACCCCAGCGTCACCGCCGTGATGACCCAGCTGAACGCTTCGGTGGCCGTTCCGGGAGGCGCGGCCCCCTCCAGCGCGACGGAGTGAGCGGTCGACTGCGGAGTTATCAGCGTGCCCGCCACCAGCAGGGCCACCGTCAGCCCGAGGAGAGTGCTCGGCAACGCCAGCAGCGCTATGAGCACCGCGAACACCGAAAGCAGGGCGGGCAGTCGCAGGTACATAGGGCGGGGCCACGGACGCATCCCGTAGAGCACGCCGACCACGACCGAGCTCACGGACAGCACGCTGAGCAGCAGGCCCCCCAACGCGGCGAGGCCCGCGCGTTCGGCGGCGGCCGGAACCGCGACCTCCACCATGCCCAGCAGCGCGCCGAAACCGAACGCGGCCAGCGCGACGGTGCGCATCCCGGGGGCGGCGAGCGCCCCCAACAGGGAACCGACGGCGTCGGCACGGTCCACCGGCCGGTGCCGCCTGGCCGCCGGGGTGAGCGCGAATCCGGCGCTTCCCGTGACCATGCAGCAGGCCCCCACGAGAAGTCCGGTACCGGCCCAGGGCATGTTGACCAGCAGCCCGGCTATGCCCGGCCCCAGGATGAAGAAGACCTCCATGCTGATGGCCTCGTACGAGTAGGCGGCGTCCCTGGTGCGCCCCGGTGGGAGCAGCCTGGTCCAGAGCGCCCGCGATGCCGGCCCCGTCATCGGTTCGGTCAGCCCGACGGCCACGGCGAGCACGATCATCGGTACCGCTGCCCCACCCAGCTCGATAGCCACGATCTCGGCGGCGACGAACCCGCTGAACACCGCCGATACCACGAGTAGCGGCCGGGTGGGCCCCAGCCGATCCATGATCCGCCCCTGCACCACCGACCCGACGGCCACTCCCACGAGGTTGCCCGCCGAAACCAGCCCGGCCACACCGAAGGACCCGGTCACTCGTTGCACGTAGAGCAACAAGGCCAGCCCGATCATCGCCACGGGCAGTCTGGCGAGCAACGAGGTCAGTACGGGAGCCGCGGCACCTCGGGTACGCAGCGCCGCGCGGTAGTCGGTCAGCGAGACGGAGTGGGACACGCGTACCAGTATCACGAAAGTGGTACGCCGGTACCACTGGTTTTCGCGTTATCCCACTCACCGTCCCACCGCCCGAGCGAACAGCACGCGAAACAAATTCGCAGGTCAGCCCGATCAAGCAGTCTCGCCGGCGGTCTCAGGGGGTGGTTGCAACACCGAGTGCTTGGGCTAGTGCTTGGGAGGGTGTCATCCAGTTCAGTGTGTGGCGGGGGCGGGTGTTGAGTTGGGTGGCGATGTGGTCGAGGTCGGTTTGGGT
>NZ_JBMIHH010000017.1:0-18188 GCF_051225635.1 Actinopolyspora sabaoui
CGTGTCTCAGTCCCAGTGTGGCCGATCACCCTCTCAGGCCGGCTACCCGTCATCGCCTTGGTACGCCACTACCGCACCAACAAGCTGATGGGCCGCGAGCCCCTCCCAAGCCGGAACACCCCCTCACAGAGATGCACCTTTCCCCACCCATCCATGCGAATGAGATAGGGCCATCCGGTATTAGCCCCGGTTTCCCAGGGTTATCCCCACGCCCAGGGCAGGTTACTCACGTGTTACTCACCCGTCCGCCGCTCTGCACACCGATCCGAAAACCGGCGCCATCGCTCGACTTGCATGTGTGAAGCGCGCCGTCAGCGTTCGTCCTGAGCCAGGATCAAACTCTCCAACAATGAATTCGATATTCAACCCCAGCACAACCCACACCACACCTCACAAACCATGAGGCACAGCGCGAGCTGATACTCAAAGCAAAAAAGACAAGAAACAAACACACACACGCGTGCACAAACACTGTTGAATTCTCAAAGAACACACCCACCACCCACGCGGCAGGCCCACACCCGAAACACCCAACCAGCCTTTTCCCAGCCAGCCGAACCTTTCGAATGCCCTTTGTTGTTGACTGCATTCACCGTAGCACCCCAACCAACCCCCCACTCACCGGGGGGTCACCCACCCACCAACCAAGATCACGCCACAACAACGCAACCCCGACCAGCAAGCACCGGGCACCACATGCAGTTCTTCAAACAACCAGCCACCACCACGAACCGAAACCAGAAACCACCCGACAAACCAGAACCCAGTCCCGACTCACCGTTTCCCGTGATTCCCAGCCCGGCCCCGCCGTGCTGACAACAACCACTCTAAACCCCCACCACACCACCCCACACACCCACCCCCACCAACCACCAAAACACCAGGTGAACACGGGGTTCACCCGACCGGAGGAGAGCGTGCAACGAAACAGCCACACTTGTTCGTCCCGCCGGAGCTCGTTATTCGCGTTCGACCACGTGCGTGTGAGTATCGGCCACACCTCGTTCCGTCACCGGCGAGCGCGGTAACCTCGATCTCGGAACACGACCACGGGGGTAGCAGTGGATTCGACACCGATTTACACCGAATTGCGGAACACGCTGATCGATCCGGAAGGGGACCACTGGGCCACCAGTGCCCCGCCCGAGTTCGTCGCCTCCCTGGAAAGTGCTCACGAACAGAGTGATCAGTCGGACCAAGGTTCGGGCGGTAGCCACAGCACCGGAGCACAACCACCGCCACAACAGAGCAGGCGCAGCACCGGTCGCCGCCACCGCGCGGAGGACTGATCGGACCTCACCGAGCCGTTCGGGCCGTCCGGAGGCGGCCCGAACGGTGCTCTGTCCCGAGCAGCCGTTTCCACTCGTCACGTCGGCGACCGGCGTGTTCGAACCGGCAGCGACGCCGGGACGGCCCGAGCGGGACCTTCCGCGGGAGTGCTCCAGTGGGCAGACCACGGCGGTACCGGGCAGGTAGTAGAACTCGTTTCGTCGCCGGTAACCACAGGCAGCATCGGCGCGCGAGTGTGCCCCACCCGCGCGGGACGGCTAGAGCCACGCGCGGGACAGCAGAGTTATGGGACGGCAGGGCTCGGCAGGACACCTGCTACCGGTGCACCAGTACCGGCACAACGCGGACGAGCGTGACCGCTTCACTCGTTCGCGGAAGAGAACTGCGGAAGCGAAACAGCGGGGAAACGGCTCTCCTCTGTCTCCTCGTCGCCTTCCGACAGTGCCTGTCCGCCGGCGACCCGGCCGGAATCGTCCGGCGTGAAGGACAGCGGGTGCTCCAGCAGTGTCTCCTGATCGAGCTGACCGCTCTGCTCGAACTGGTCGCTCTGCGACGTCGATTCGGAGCGATCCGCCTCTTGCTCCTGGCGATCCTGCTGGTAGCGCTCGTAACTGCGTCGAGCCGCGCCCCGGATCTCCTCGGTCAGCTTGCGGTTGGCCTGCCGGGTCTTCCGGTCCTCCCGCTCCTGCTTTCGGCTCTGCCGCCGGTTGCTGTTCTGCTGCTGCGCCGTGCGTGCCTGCCTGATGTACGGCCCGAACAGCTCGCGTAGGTTTCGCGCATTCTGTTCACTCAGGTCGATTTCATAGCTCACGCCATCCATGGCGAAAGTAACTGTCTGCTGCGCTTCGGACCCGTCGATGTCGTCGACGAGTTCGACCTGAATCCGCTCGGCCATGATCACCTGTTTCGGGAACGTGCCCCGTCTCGCTCCGCGACACTTGCCGGTAGACACCTCCGACCGACACTTACGTTATAGCACGCGGTCGGGCCGTTGTCTCCTCCTCACGATAGGACAACCTCATACGCGCTCGTAAACCACCCACGCCCATGTAGTCGGTTCCTAAAAACCAATAGTACTGGAACCCCTCACCGGGGCGACGCGGTACTCCGTGTTGTGCTGATCGAGGAAGAGCACTACAACGCGAACAGTGACGCGAAGCTCACAACAACATCACGTCGCGGCCTTCACGACAATAGAGTAACGCTGGTTTATTGTACTGGCGCGCTTCGTCGTAAGCTGTGGATGACCGACGAAAACGATCCGGAATCGAGGGTTAGCAGTGGCGCAGAAGGTAACGGTTCAACTGGTCGACGATGTCGACGGTTCCGAAGCGGAGTCGACCGTCGAGTTCGCGCTGGATGGTGTGAACTACACGATTGACCTGTCGTCCGAAAACGCTGCCGAACTCCGCGACGCGCTGGCTCCCTATCTTTCCAGTGCCCGTCGTGTCGGTGGCCGCAAGCGCAGTGGCAAGGCGAACAAGGCCGGGAAAACTCGCCAGTCGAACAGCGGTTCACAAGCACCGAAAGCCGCCGACCGCGAACGGAATCAGGCCATTCGGGAATGGGCACGCCAACAGGGCATGCAGGTTTCCGATCGTGGCCGGATTCCCGCGGAGATCGTCGAGGCCTACGACAAAGCACAGTGATCCGACTGTAGTGCCCGGGCGGGCGGGGTGACACGAGTGTCCCCGCCCGCCGGGGAGGCCGACCGAAAACATTGCGTGCACGAAAGCACGCCAAATGTGATCGTTTTTCGTTCAATCGGTGGCCTGCTCCAAGAATTCGTTAATCTCGTCCTCCACCGGCATCGAACCGCTCGCGCCCTTTCGCTGTATCGACAACGCCGCTGCCGCGGATCCGAGCCGCAACGCTCGGGTGATTTCCGTGCCGCGGGCCAGTGCCGCCGCCAGCACGCCGACGAAGGTGTCCCCCGCCGCCGTGGTGTCCACCGCCCGCACCGGGAACGCGGGCATCCTGACGCGCTCGCCCGCTCGATTTCCGTAGAGCACCCCCTGGCCTCCCATGGTCACCACGACCTCCGGAACGCTCTCCAGCAACGCGGGCAGAGCTCGTTCCGGATCCGACTCACCGGTGAGAACCGCTGCCTCGTGCTCGTTCGGCACCAGCAGATCCACGTTCGACAACAGCGACTCGGGCACCGGCTCCGCCGGAGCGGGTGTCAGGATCACGCGTACTCCGTTGCGGGCAGCCAACTCGGCGGCCTCCGAAACTCCCCGCAGCGGGGTCTCCAGCTGCAACAGCAGACAGCCCGAGTCGGCGATGGCATCCGCATCGCCGTCGTGCAGTCGATCGACCGTGTCGTTGGCACCTCCCACGATGATGATCGAATTTCCACCTTCGTCGTCGACCACGATGTGCGCGGTGCCGCTGTTCCCCTCCACCGTCCGCAGCCCGGCCGTGTCGACTCCCGAGTCGAGCAGCTCGGCACGGATCCGGCTGCCGAACCCGTCGTCACCGACCGCCCCGAGAAACCGGGTGTTCCCGGTAGCACCCGGGGTGGCCCTGGCAGCGGCTATCGCCTGGTTGGCTCCCTTGCCCCCGGGGACGGTGCTGAACGCACGACCGTGCACCGTCTCTCCGCTGCGTGGTGGTGTCGCCACGTAGGCGACCAGATCCATGTTGCAACTACCGAATACCGTCACCATCGTCACGGGGCCATAATTACCCTCCCGCCGGTTGAACGAAGCGGCGAGGGGCGCTGGCGCGTCGTACACGACCCGCCGGTTGCCGGGACGTACCATGCCCGGCAACGAGTCGGAAAGAGGACGAGACGCGGTGGACTATGTAGTGACCGCGGGGCTGCGGCCTCCGGTGGACATCTCGAAACTCGACCCACTACAACAGGAGGGGGTGGTGTCGGTACTCGATCACCAGCTCGGTCGGGTCGAAGGGGTGGCGGGCCCCGAGGAGGAAGACATCGACGTGCTGGACTACCGGATCGAGGTCGGTCCGGACGGGTCGACCGTGATGCTCGCTGTGGACGCTCCCTCACTGTCGGCCGCGGAGAACGCCGCCGCCAACGTCCTGCGGGAAATCCTGCTGGACAGCCAGGTGCTGGAGCACTGGACGCTCACGCACTCCGAGGTGAAGATCACCGAGGACGAGTTCAACGAGAGTCTCGCGGCGGCCGAACAGCACTCCGGGGGTCAACTCAGCGAGGCCGACGAGCGATTGCAGGCCGAGGTCGAGGACGCGTTCGAGCAGGCCGGTCTCCCGGAGTCGGAGCCCTGGCGAACCGGCCCCGCTGGCACAGCCGAAGCACGTTCCCCGAGCGCGGAGTCGCCCGAGACGGAGAACTGGCGGATTCGGCTGCACGAACTCTCGGACCGGCTGCGCGCCTTCGCGGCGACTGCCTTCGACCAGAGTGGGGCCGACGAACAGCGGGCGAACCTCGCGGCAGGCGCGCTGATTCACGCCGTCAGCGTCGTGACCGACGAGCTCTTCTACGACGAGCTGGCGCTGACGGTCAACGACGCCACGGCGGACGGCGCGGTAGGGCTGTTGGTGTTGGAAGAGCTTCCGCCGTGCTACCAGCACAACTACGACGCGCGTTTCACGCGCTCGCTGCTGTTGTGCTCCGCGGCCGTGGCCACCCGACTGACGGGCACCCGTTGGCAACCGCCGCGCTGTGTGGCGGAGGCCTTGGCACTACGGCTGTTCATCAACGAGGCCCGCGTGGTCCTGGAGGCCACGGAGCTGATGAGCTGGGACGAGAGCGCGCCGCTTTTCGAGTCGTTCGCGGCTCACGCGTGCCCCGACAATGCCTACGAGGAACTGTTCGCGGTGGAGACGATCGCTGTCGAGCGGTCCGATGCGCCGGAGGAGTCGGTAACCGGAGAAGCCGTCGAACAGCGGTTGCGCACCAGAGGTCTCGCGTTCGACCAGTGGTTCAACAAGTACGAGGACGCGGGCAGCGGTACCGGCCAACACCCGTATCTGGGGTGAGCCCGGCTCAGATCGCACCGATCCGCGGATCGGCCCCGTGTTGGGCGCGTTCGGCCGCACCGCCGGTGGTGCTCAGCGGGCGGTGCGGCGGCGTTCGACGGACACCGGCCGTGCGCGGGCCCTTACGCGGCTGGACGCGGAGTCCCGTTCCACGGCCGGTGCCACGCGAATCGTCACTCCTGGTGGCGCACCGAGTACGGTGGGACCGTCAGGCCGATCAGACTCGCGTCGTCGATCGTGGCCGGTTCGTACTGGCTCTTCGGCGTCGCGTCGAGCATGACGTTGACCGGGTCGTCCAACTGTTCGACACGGCCGAACAGGAATGCCCACTCATGCTCGTCGGAGCCGAAGTAGGTGACAGTGTCGAACACCGTGCGGAATCGGTTGTAGGCCCGGACGAGCGTGGTGTTGCGCCAGACCGTCGGTGAACCGGCCTGGAAACCGACCACCCCGCCGGGTGCCAGCACGGCATGACACCTTCGGATGAATTCCTCACCGTACAGGCGATTGTGCTGACTCTCGGTCTCGTCCGCCCGTTCGTCGGGGAGGTCCACGATCACCAGGTCGTAGCGTTCTCCCGCACCGATCGCCCGGTCGAGAAAACTCCACCCGTCGGTGTAGTGCAGCTTGATGGGACCGTTGCCCGCTTCCAGATCCGCGAGCTCGGCGGCGGTGTATCCGTACGGAAGGTGCTCGGCGCAGACGCGCACGCACTCACTGTCGATGTCCACGTGGTCCACTCGCGCGGCGCCCGCCTTGACGGCCATCCGGCTGGCCACACCCTCGCTGGAGCCGACGATCAACACCCGCTCGAGCTGCTCCGCGAGCAGAAAGCCGGGCACCATCATCGCCTCGTGGTAGACCAGCTGCGAGAACTCGGTGCTCTGCCGATCGTCGTCACAGAACAACGCGACGCCCTGGCCGGTACGGCCGATCACCACGTGCTGGTAAGCGGTGTCGCCTTCCCACAACACCTCGTCGACGCGCCAGAGTCGCCGCATGTCGTCACCCAGCGGCTCCTGGATCCACTGCTTGCCGTCGAGCTCGATCAACTCCCGCTCCTTCGGATGAGCTCGGCCGAACACACGCTGTTCACGTGAGGCCTGTTTCGTAGTCATGACCACGCCGGATCGTCCGGCAGTTCACATTCGTCGGGCCCAGCGACTCGGCGAGCAGATCCACCGCGCGCTCCGGCTGGGCCTTGTTCCCGCAAGTGAACACATCGATGAAGATCGAACCGTTTTCCGGGTAGGAGTGCAACGAAGCGTGGGATTCCGACAGGAGCGCGAGCACCGTCACACCCTGCGGATCGAATCGTTTCGAGATCACGTCACACACCGTGGCCTGGGAACGGTCCAGTGCGCTGTTGAGCGCGTCTGTCAGGAACTGTTCGTCATCGAGCAGCTCAGCGGCCACGCCCTCGAGTTCGGCGAGGACGTGCTGACCGGTGAACAGACCAACAGGCTGCAGGGTTCCGGCATCAATTGACATCTATCGACCTCCCAACATTTCGCAGATTCCTACTGGGAAACTTCCCGAACGAGCCCCCGCACCGCGTTCTCGGCCGGTCACGCTCGTTCAATGGTCTCGGCACTGTCGAAACAACAAGTGGTCAGCGGTTCGAATCCGTTGAAACACACCGAGGAGTAACTCGCGGTGTAGGCACCGGCACTGAGCAGATCGACCGTGTCCCCACCCCGCAGTGTGCTCGGAAGTTCGTAGCGGGTGTGCTGGTACAACACATCGTCACCGTCGCAGGTGGGGCCCGCCAGTACCACGGGGCCGAGCGGGTCCCCGTCCCGACTGGTGCGCAGCCGGTAGGTGATCGCCTCGCCCTCGGTTTCGGCCAGGCCGTTGTAGCGTCCCGCGTCCAGGTAGACCCAGCGTCCCTGCCCCGTGGAGTCCTCGGAGACCAGCACGACCTCACTGCGCAGTACACCCGCGTCCCCCACGAGGTGGCGACCGGGTTCGAGCAGTACCTCCGGACGGCCGGTGCCGAAGTGGCGCCGTAGCGCGTCCTCGATCACGGTGGTGTACTCGGGGAGGTCCGGGGTCGGTTGGGTGTACGTGGCGGGCAGCCCTCCACCCAGGTTGACCATGCGAACCGTGTCGGGGGGCAGCCCGGGGTCGTGCAGCACCTCGGCCGCGGCGGCGATCCCGTGTTCCCAGGCTTCCGAGGAGAGCTGTTGCGAGCCGATGTGGAACGAGACGCCGTACGGCACGAGCCCCAACTCATGGGCACGCCGCAGCAGCCGGACCGCGGTCGCGGGTGAGCAGCCGAACTTGCGTCCGAAGGGTGTCCGGGAACCGGTGTTGTCCACCGCGATTCGACAGAACACGCCGGAGCCGGGCGCCGCGGCGGCTATGTTCTCCAGGTCGGGCGTGCTGTCGGTGGCGAACAGTCGGACACCGCGTTGATACGCGAGAGCGATGTCAGCCGGCTTTTTTATGGTGTTGCCGTAGGAGATCGACCGGGCCGAGGCGCCTTGGCGTAGGCACAGCTCGATTTCTCCGGGGCTGGCGACGTCGAAGGAGGCCCCCAGGCCGACCAGTTCGGCGACGACACGGGGATCGGGATTGGCCTTGACCGCGTAGCAGATGCGCGCCCCGGACAGTTCCGCGCTCAACCGCGAGAAACGATTCCGCACCACGGCGAGGTCCACAGCCAGGCAGGGGGTGGTGGGGCGCGCCTCATCGAGAAAGCCGCGGATGCGTTCCGACTCCGCGGCGGAGGCCGCGGATGCCCCGTTCACGGTCGTCTCGACAGTGGTGCCGCCACCGGGGCGGTCCGTCACAGCGTGGCTGCCGGACAGGTCGGTCAATCCCGAAACCTCCGTTTCTCGGCCGTTGGCGGGCCGTCGCGTGGAACACACCAATCCGGCCAGGCCGATCCGTTACGGGGTCCAAGGAGGACCGAGCCGCGGGGAATGCCCTGCACCGACCAGAAACGGTACCGCTGATGGCGGCGCATTTTCCAATCACACCCGAGGCTTCCCCCGGACAGCGGAACCAATTGTGACCACTGACACGGCCCGTGGCCACTCAGCGAATCGTTCACCGGACACGAGATGTTTCAGTCACTCGAAAGTGTCCCGCCAATTGGATCGCAATTCCCATTGGGCGGTTCAACGAACCCTCCGGTCCACACTTCGGAGCGGAACTCGCGCAACCTCGACCGACACCACGAAAGTGAGCCCGAGCACATCGGTGGTGCCGCTGCCGACCACCGCGGCCGGTAGGCGAGCGGAGTTCACCGCCTCTTCGACGAAAGCCCGCTCGGCCAACCGATCAACCGTTGATCTGTAGTGCCAGGTAGAAATCCACCCTGGTGGGGAAGTCACCGAGATCACGGCCGGATATCTCCTCCACCCGTCGGATACGGTAACGAAGCGTGTTCACGTGAACGTGCAGCCGCTGGGCACAGCGCGACCAGGATCCGGAACACTCCAGGAACGTGCGCAGCGTGTGGACCAGGTCCGACTGGTGGTCGCGGTCGTAGGCGAGCAGCCCGCCCAGCAGTCGTTGCCGGTAGGAGTGTCGCAGTTCATCGGGCACCGCCGAGAGCAACACCTGCTGGGAGACCAGATCGGCCGCGGTGGCGATATCGCAGCGGCCGGGGCGCTGTTCGGCGAGTCGCCGGGTGTAGCGGGCCTCCTCGACGGCGCCTCGCAACCCGCTCGGGTCGGCCAGGTCGCTGACTCCCACGCTGACCTCCAGCCAGGCGGGCCCGTGTTCGAGATCAGCGAGCGTGCCGCGCAGCCAATCGGCCAGCCCGGCCAGTTCGACCGGACCACCGGCCCGCTCACCGAACACCGCCAACGCACCGGTTTCCACGGGTGCGGTGACCGAGGGCAGACCGGTGGCGGCGGCGATCTCCCGCAGCACGTCCGCGGCGGCTTCCGAACTCCCGTTCATGGACAACGCCACCACGCACAACGTTCCTTCCCCGGACAACCCCGCCTCGGCGAGCCTGCCGGCCACCTCCCTGGAACCGGCCGAACCCTCCAGCAACGCGCGCAACGCGGTGCCCACCGGACCACCGGAGACCTGGCGCCCCTCGTCGAGCCTGCTGCGCAGCAGCGCCACCGCCGTGGCGAGTTCGTTGGTCACCGACTCCCGCACGGAGTCCCGCTGCTCCGCCACGGCGGGCAGCACGAGGAACCAGCGGGCCGCACGTGACTCGGTTCCGGAACTGACCGGCCAGAGCACATAGGCATCCCCGCGGTCGGTGGCCACCGTTCTGGGGAGTCGCTCCGCGCGCAGGAACTCCCGGACGAGCGTGCGGCGGTCGGGGACGGCCAACTCGCCGTGTGCGGCCACGGTCGCCCCCACCGCGGAGCAAACCCAGCAGTCGCTGCCCAGCTTGGAAGCGGCGGCGGTCAGCACTCTGGGGAGATCGGCGCCCGCGGCCACGTCGGTTACCAGGTCCCTGCCGGAGGTCCGTTCGTTTCGGACGGCGCCGAGCACGTGTTCGAACAGCGTGTTGAAGCTGACATTGATCGAGAGTTCGAACAGCGGCACACCGTGCCGGTCGCAGGCCCGTACGAGGTCGGTCGGAGCTCTTCCCAGCCGTGCCGTACCAGCCACCAGGGCCGCCACTCCCGCGTCCGACAGCGCGGCCGCGAACTCCTCGGAGTCGGTGGAGTGCCGATGCCACACCAGGCCGCTGAGCACCAGCTCGCCACCCTGCAGATAGCGCCTCGGATCGATGAGGTCGGTGACGTACACCCCCCGCACCACCCGGTCCAGCCGGTCGCCTCCCGCGAGCAGGGTCAGCCCCAGCCGGGAATCGTCCAACAGATCGCCGAGAAGCACGCACGCACCCTAATTCCTGGAATCGCCTGTATCCGCCGGAGTGCCGGACCGGATCCGTTCGTCCGAGTCGGCCCCGTGCGGGGGTCGGAACCCGGCGATCCTAGGCATGCCCGAGGCTGCGTCTGCAAGAGGCGGCACACGCCGAAACACGATCATTACGGGAAATTCCACGCTCCGCGCCGGTGCTCGGCTACGTTGCCCACGGACAACGCACTCGGAGGCCAGGCCCGTGCCGGGCCGTTGGTTGTAGGAAAGCACGAAAACCACTCGTTCACCAGCGGTTCGATTCATGTTTTCCGCCGCTAGTCAATTCGGGTGGACAGGCTGTGTACTTACTCACATCCCAACGGCCTATCTCGGGTTGTGATCTGGAGAAACACAGTGGATTTCCTACGACCGGCCTGCTGGAGCGAAGCGCTCGAAGCCAAGGCCAACCACCCCGATGCGACTCCCGTCGCGGGCGGCACCGACGTCATGGTGGAACTGAATTTCGACCATCGGCGTCCGGAGACGCTGCTCGACCTGACTCGCATCGAACAGCTCCGGGAATGGTCGCGAACCGAGCGGGCAGGCGTGGCGTCGGTGCGCATCGGCGCGGGCGTGCCCTACTCACGACTGATCGACGAACTGGGGAGCAGCCTGCCCGGGCTCGCCATGGCCGCTCGAACCGTGGGATCGCCGCAGATCCGGAACCGAGGAACGCTCGGCGGGAACCTCGCGTCGGCGTCCCCGGCGGGCGACGGACATCCCCCGTTGCTGGCTTCGAACGCGGAGATCGAGCTGGAGTCGGTGCGCGGCAGCAGAACGATCCCGATCGGCGAGTTCTTCACCGGGGTCAAACGCACCGCCATGGACCCCGACGAGCTGGTCGCGGCGGTACACGTGCCGGTGAGCACGGGGCCGCAGCAGTTCTCCAAGATCGGTACTCGTAACGCGATGGTCATCGCCGTGTGCACCTTCGCGGTCGCGCTGTGGCCGGACCGGCGCGGCGTCGGCACCGGACTGGGCTCGGCGGCCCCCACGCCGCGTCCCGCCACCGAGGCCGAGGATTTCCTGGCCGCTGCGCTGACCGACGCCGACCAGTGGGAGGACCCGCGCCCCCTCCCCGACTCGATCACCGAGCGGTTCGGCGAACTGGTGACCCACGCGGCGGCACCGATCGACGACGTACGAGGTACGGCCGGCTACCGCACCCACGCGTTGCACGTGCTCGCGCGCCGCACGCTGTCCTGGGCCTGGGACGAGTACCGCGGCGACACCGAATTCTCCGGGAGGCAACGATGCGCCTGAATCTGAACGTCAACGGCCGCGCCATGACCGCCGACGACGTGTGGGAAGGCGAGAGCCTGCTGTACGTACTGCGGGAACGGCTCGGGCTCCCGGGTTCCAAGAACGCCTGTGAACAGGGCGAGTGCGGATCCTGCACGGTCTACCTCGACCGGGTTCCGGTCTGTGCCTGCCTGGTGGCGGCGGGCCAGGCGCAGGACCGCGAGGTGGGAACTGTGGAGGGTCTCGCCGACGAGGAGGAACTGGCCCCCGTGCAGCGGGCCTTCATCGACGAGGGGGCGGTGCAGTGCGGCTTCTGCACCCCCGGTCTGCTGGTCGCGGCGGACGACCTGATCAACCGGGTGCCCGATCCCTCCGACGCGGAGATCAGGGAGGCACTGGCCGGGAACCTGTGCCGGTGCACCGGTTACGAGAAGATCATGGCCGCGGTACGCACCGCCGCGGAGCGGAACGCGGGAACCGGCATCTCCGAATCCAGCGGGGGTGACCGGGAATGACCCACAGCTCGGGAACGAATGTTGGCCCCGGAACGAGCGGTGGCGAGTCGCGCCGAGAGCCGAACCGCACCGTGATCGAGGGCGCGGCCGTGGTCACCGTCGACGCCCCGGAACCGAATACCTCGGGTGCGGGCACCGAGTACGCCGAGGGCCACGTGGTGATCGAGGACGGCCGCATCAGCGCCGTGGGGCCCGGCGCGGCCCCGGTCCAACCGGGACCGGTTCGCCGCGTGGACGGCAGCGGTTGCCTGCTCACCCCCGGTCTGGTCAACACGCATCACCATCTCTACCAGTGGGCGACGCGCGGTTACGCGGTCGACTCGACGCTGTTCGGCTGGCTCACCGAGCTCTACCCCGTCTGGGCGGGCATCGACGAGGAGCTGACCGGTTCCGCCGCCGCGGCGGGGCTGGGCTGGACGGCGTTGTCGGGATGCACCACTGTCGCCGATCACCACTACGTGTTTCCCGACGCGGGTGGGGATGTGCTCGGCGGCGTGGTGTCCGGGGCCGAACGCATCGGCGTGCGGCTGCACGCGGTGCGCGGCTCGATGGACCGGGGGCAGTCCGCCGGGGGGCTGCCCCCGGACTCGGCGGTCGAGGAGACCGAGGCGGCGTTGCGTGGAACCGAGGACGCGATTCGGCGGTTTCACGACCCGGCCTTCGACTCCCGGGTACGGGTGGCCGTGGGCCCCTGTTCCCCGTTCTCGGTCAGCGGCGAACTGATGCGCTCGTCGGCCGAACTGGCTCGGCGACACGAGGTGCGGCTGCACACCCACCTCGCGGAGACGATCGACGAGCTCGAGCGCTGCGATCGGGAGTTCGGCTGTGATCCGGTCGAGTACGCCGAGCGGCTCGGTTGGTTGGGCGAGGACGTCTGGCTGGCGCACGGTGTACATCTTTCCGAGCGCAATGTCGCACGGTTGGGTGAGACCGGCACCGGTGTGGCGCATTGCCCGAGTTCGAACGGACGGCTCGGGGCCGGAACCGCTCCGGTGCGCCCCCTGCTGGACCACGACGCCCCGGTCGGGCTCGGTATCGACGGGGTGGCTTCCAACGAGTCGGGGCGGCTCGGTGACGAACTGCGTCAGACACTGCTACTCGGCAGAGCGCGGTACGGGCCTGACGCGTTGTCGGTTCGTGACGCGCTGTGGATGGGAACCCGTGGTGGAGCGCGTTGTCTGGGGCGGGAGGACGAGTTGGGCTCGCTGGAGCCCGGCAAGCTCGCCGACATCGCGCTGTGGGACCTCGACGGGCTGGGCCACGCGGGAATCGGCGATCCGGTCGCCGCGCTGGCGCTCGGCCCGCTCCCGGAGTTGCGCCGGTTGCTGTGCGGCGGCGAGACCGTCGTCGCCGACGCCCGGTTGGTGCGGGAGTCGGAGCGGGACCTCACAGCGGAGCTGCGCCGGAGCTGTTCGAGCCTCGCGGCCAAGGGGGTCGGATGAGTTCGACACCTTCGTGGATTTCCCGCCCGGCTGTTTCCCGCTCCGTGACACCCGCACGCCGAGACCGGTCGGCACGACACACCCCGGAAGAGGTGGCCCGATGAGCAATACACACGCACCGGCACATCGCCCCCAGGACCTCGATGACGCCATCGCCGGAGGGGTCGGCGAGTCACCGTTGCGTCCGGACGGAACGCTGAAGGTACGCGGGGACTTCGCCTACTCCTCGGACCTGTGGGCGGAGAACATGCTCTGGGGAGCCACTCTGCGCAGCCCACATCCCTCGGCACGGATCCGCTCCATCGACATCGGTCCGGCGTTGCGCGCACCGGGCGTCCACACGGTGCTGACCGCGGCGGACGTGCCGGGGCGGAACCTCTACGGTCTCAAGGACATCGACCAGCCGGTGCTCGCCGAGGACGTGGTGCGGTACCGCGGTGAGGCTGTGGCGCTGGTCGCGGCGGATCACCCGGAGACCGCGCGGCGTGCGCTGGATCTGGTCGAGGTCGACTACGAGGTGCTGGAACCGGTGGTCGACGCTGAACTGGCGGCCCGCGACGAGTCGGTGCCGAAGGTGCACCCCGGCGGCAACACGGTGCGGTACCAGCCGATCGTCAAGGGCGATCCCGAGGCGACGGCCGATGTCGTGGTCTCGGGCACCTACACCGTCGGCATGCAGGACCAGGCGTTCCTCGGCCCCGAATCCGGGCTCGCCATCCCCGGTGAGGACGGCGGGGTGGATCTGTACCTGGCGACGCAGGACCTGCACAGTGACCGCAAGCAGACGGCGGCGGCGCTGGACCTTGATCCGGAGCTGGTGCGGATGACCATGTCCGGTGTGGGAGGCGCGTTCGGCGGCAGGGAGGACCTGTCCATGCAGGTGCACGTCTGCATGCTCGCGCTGCGCACCGGCAGACCGGTAAAGATCGTCTACGACCGGGAGGAGTCCTTCTTCGGCCACGTGCATCGCCATCCGGCGCGGATGTACTACGAGCACGGCGCCACCGAGGACGGCGACCTGGTCTACGTCCGCGCCCAGCTCTACTTCGACGGTGGTGCCTACGCCTCCAAGACGCCGGTGGTGGTGGGCAACGGCACCACGCTGGGGGTGGGGCCCTACGACGTGCCCAACGTCTCGATCCAGGGCTGGGGCATGTACACCAACAACCCGCCGTGCGGTGCGATGCGTGGGTTGGGCGCCGTGCAGCCCGCCTTCGCCTACGAATCGCAGATGGACCGGCTCGCGGCGAAGCTCGGCATGGATCCGGTGGAGCTGCGCATCCGCAACGCGATCAGCCGGGGCGGCACCACCCCGACCGGGCAGGTGCTGGACTACCCGGCACCGGTGGCGGAACTGCTGCGTCGGGTGCGCGACCTGCCGCTGCCGGAAGCGCACAGCCCCGATGCCACGCCGGACATCCGTGACCTGCCCGGTGGCGCCTCCAACACCACCCACGGCGAAGGGGTGGTGCGCGGTATCGGCTACGGCGTGTGCATCAAGAACGTCTGCTACGCGGAGGGTGCGGACGACTTCTCCACCGCCCGGGTGCGGTTGCAGGTCGTGGCCGGTGAACCGCTCGCGATGGTGCACACCGCTGCCGCCGAGGTCGGCCAGGGCGTGGTCACGGTGCAGCAGCAGATCACCCGCAGCGAACTGGGTGTGGAACGGGTCAACATCCACCCGAACGACACCGACGTGGGCCCGGCCGGTTCCAGCTCCGCCTCCAGGCAGACCTATGTGACCGGTGGTGCGGTGCAGGCGGCTTGCAGGGCGGTGCGGGAGCGGCTGCTGGCGCTCACCGCCGAGCGGTTCGGCGAGTCTCCCTCGGAGTTGTCGCTGGCCGGTGGAAAGGTCGTATCGGCCGGTTCGGGCGTGCTCGCCGACATCGCCGAGGTACTCGGCTCCGATGTCGTCGAGGAGACCAGGGAGTACCACCACCGCGAGACGTTCCCGCTCGACGAACAGGGTCACAGCGAGCGTGCGCAGGTGCAGCACGCCTTCTCCGCGCACCGTGCCGTGGTCGACGTGGACACGGAGTTGGGGCTGATCAAGGTGGTGCAGCTGGACTGCTCGCAGGACGTCGGCAAGGCGGTCAACCCCGAGTCGGTGGTGGGACAGATCCAGGGCGGCTCCGCGCAGGGGCTGGGCCTGGCGGTCATGGAGGAGATCCAGGTCGGCGAGGGCAAGATCCGCAATCCCTCGTTCACCGACTACCTGATCCCGACCATTCTCGACATGCCGCCGATGAACGTCGACGTCATCGAGCGGGGCGATCCGAACGCCCCCTATGGCGTGCGTGGTGTCGGGGAACCACCCACGATCTCCTCCACCCCGGCGATCGTGGCCGCGATCCGTGCGGCGACCGGCGAGGAACTCACCCACGTACCGGTCGGTCCCGAGCACGTCATCGGCTGACTGGCCGTCCGAACGGAACCCGGCGAACCGCGGGCCCGATCGGGGTGTCCCGAACGCGGACCCGGGCGGAGACCGGCACGACGCCCTCGAACCACTCGTGCTCCGCGCGCCGTGCCGGGACCACCTCCCGGGTCCGCCCCGAAACCGTCCGCACCAGGAAAGGAACCGTCTTGTCCACACAGCAGACCGTGGCGGCACTCCCGTCACGAGCCGAGGAGTGGATGCGGGAAGCGATCCGGCTGGCCACCGAGAGCGTGTCGAAGGGCGGCGGTCCGTTCGGTGCCGTGATCGGCCGTGGTGAGGAGATCGTCGCGACCGGCACGAACATGGTGACCAGCGATCTCGATCCCACCGCCCACGCCGAGATCACCGCCATCCGCAACGCCTGTCGCAACCTGAACAGCTTTCGCCTGGACGGCTGCGTACTGATCTCCTCGTGCGAACCGTGCCCGATGTGCATGGCCTCCGCGCTGTGGAGCAGGTTGGACCGGATCGGCTTCGCCGCCGATCGCCACGATGCCGCGGTCGCGGGTTTCGACGACCGTGCTTTCTACGATCTGTTCACCGATCCCGACGCGGTGTGGCCGACGCCGGTACGGCGTCTCGAGACCGCGAACCGGACCGAACCCTTCGACGCCTGGCAGAACAAGGCCGACCGCGTCGAGTACTGACGGCTCCGTTTACGCTGTCGGTGCCGTTTCACGGCTGCGGCGGTGCGCGACGACCGGGTCGCGACCGCTGCCGTGGGTACGGAGCGAGGAGTGCGCCTCGGGCGCGTTCCAGCCCCCCGCAGCAAGGCGTCAACCGCCGTGCTCGAAACACTCGTAACTCACCAAACGCCCCTGATCGGGCCGGACACAGTGCTGTTCACGGCCCGAGGACCAGTCCGGCCCGAAAGCCGTCGCCGAAGGCTCGGGCCGGGGGCGCCCACCGGCATGGGAGGACGCATGACCCAGCTGAGACCGGATTCGACCGACACGGATCCGGCCCCCGAACCCGAGCCGCGCTCACCGATCGACCGGTATTTCCGGATCACCCGACGCGGTTCCAGTATGTCCCGCGAGGTGCGGGGCGGGATCACGACATTCGTGGCGATGTCCTACATCGTCCTGCTAAACCCGCTGATTCTCGGTTCCGCCGAGGACATCACGGGGGCGAGTCTGAGCAACACCGAGCTCACCACCGCCACGGCACTGTGTGCCGGGGTGATGACCATCCTGATGGGCGTGGTCGGCAACGCGCCGCTGGCGATGGCGGCCGGGCTCGGTGTGATACCGGTGGTGGCCTTCACCGTCGCGCCGGAGATGACCTGGGCACAGGCCATGGGGCTGGTGGTGCTCGAAGGTGTCTGCATCGTGCTGATGGCGATCAGCGGGGTGCGGGAACGGATCATCAACTCGATTCCGCCCGCGCTCAAGACGGCCCTGACGGTGGGTATCGGTCTCTACATCGCGCTGGTGGGACTGGTCAGCGCCGGTTTCGTCACCAGGCAGCCCGACGCGGCCAACACCGATGTCCCGGTACAGCTGGGGCCGAGCGGACACCTGGTCGGCTGGCCGCTCGGGCTGTTCTGTCTGACCCTGCTGCTGATGGTGGTGCTGGTCGCCCGGAAGGTACCCGGGGCGATCCTGATCAGCATCGTGACCGGCACTCTGCTGTCGATCGTGGTCAACGCCGTGTTCGACGTGCCCGCCGAGCAGTGGGGACGCACCACGCCCGACCTGCCGTCGAGCCTGGTGGCTACGCCCGACTTCGGGTTGTTCGGCAATATCGACCTGTTCGGCGGGTTCGTGAACGCGGGCGTGATCGCCGCCGTGGTGTTCCTGTTCACGCTGGTGCTGTCGGGCTTCTTCGACGCGATGGGCACCATCACCAGCGTCAGCAGTGAGGCCGGGCTGACCAGTTCGGACGGCAAGGTCCAGGGCATGGGCCGCATCCTGCTGGTCGACGGCATCGGCGCGGTGGGCGGCGGTGTAACCGGTTCCTCCCCGAACACGGTCTTTCTGGAATCGGCGGCCGGAGTGGCCGAAGGGGCTCGTACCGGTCTGGCCAGCGTGGTGACCGGTGTGTTGTTCGCGGCCACCATGCTGTTCACCCCGCTGGCCGCGGTGGTCCCGGCGCAGGCGGCGGCTCCCGCGCTGGTCCTGGTCGGCGGGATGATGATGGCCCAGGTGCGCAACATTCCGTGGCACGACGAGGACTTCGTGATCCCGGTGTTCTTGACCGTGGCGATCATTCCGTTCACCTACTCGATCACCAACGGTGTGGGTGCGGGGCTGATCTCCTACTGCGCGATCAAGATCTGCAAGGGACGTGCCAAGGAGATCGGCTGGCTGCTCAGCGTGTTGTCGCTGATCTTCGCACTCTATTTCGGGATCGAGGGGATAAAGGCCGTGTTCGGCGTCTCCTGAGCATTCGCGGGAACCCGCTCCTACAACGGGGTTTCCCGCTCCCCGCCGCGGCGATTTCGCG
>NZ_JBMIHH010000018.1:0-14639 GCF_051225635.1 Actinopolyspora sabaoui
TGACCACACCCCTGCTCCTGCCACAACCGCCACACCCGATCGGCATGCCGCTCCACCACCGAGAACACCCGCAACACCTCCACCAACATCATTCCAAAGGTGTTGCACCCACCCCTTGAAACCAAGCCGAAAAAGAACCGAAAAAATCGCGGTCGATACGCAACCCCGGGCGCTTCCGATACGTCTTCATGAGTGAAAGGGCTTGGCAAGGCGGCTCGAATGGCGCAAGCTGAAAGTGTGCAACGTACGAGTGATCGTGAAAACACTCGGCGTAGCCATCGGGGACCGGTCGTCCGAGCCGCGCCGCGGCCGACTCGGCGGCGGGAGAACCGAAAAACAAGCCTTCGATGCGTTGGTTCGGGGCCGACCATCGAGGGATCGGGGAAAAAGCGTGGTTGGTCGGGGGACGGACCACGCGAGGAGAGGGAACCGGAGCGCCGCGTCGGGGGTGGCGCCCGGTTCCTTCTTTTTGTGCGCACCGGCCCTTGAGGCCTGCGCCGAAACCGGGTTCCCGAATGCTGGGAGGGGCGAGAACACTCCGGACACGCGGGGCCGGCCCCGACCGGGGCCGGCCGTCCCACGTGCGCTACCGCTTACGCCGAAGGCGTGCGGACATGCTGAAACGCACCGGCCGCTCCAACCGTGCCCGTCAGGCACGAAGCAGTGGGCGGTCGGTGTGTCACGAACGCCGAAGGTGGCGTCGGTTACGCGAGGTCCCGCTTTCCGCTGACGGAATCAGCGGGCACGGCGCGCCAGTCGCTCGGGGTCGAGGATCAGCACGCTCTTGCCCTCGAGCCGCAGCCACCCGCGATGCGCGAAGTCCGCCAACGCCTTGTTGACGGTTTCCCTGGAAGCTCCGACGTACTGCGCGATCTCCTCCTGGGTCAGATCGTGCGTGACCCGCAGCAGACCGGATTCCTGACTGCCGAAACGTTGCGCGAGCTGCAACAATGCCTTGGCGACCCGGCCGGGTACGTCCGTGAAGATCAGATCCGCGAGCATGCCGTTCGTCCGGCGCAGCCTGCGGGCCACGACCCGGAGCAGCTGTTCGGCGATCTCCGGCCGAGTTCCGATCCACTGCCGCAGCGCACTGCGGTCCATGGTCAGCGCCCGCACGTCGGTCACCGTCGTGGCGGTCGATGTCCGCGGCCCCGGATCGAAGATGGACAGCTCCCCGAACATGTCCGAGGGCCCCATGATCGCGAGCAGGTTCTCCCGGCCGTCCGGGGATTTCCTGCCCAGCTTGACCTTGCCGGATTGGAGGATATAGAGGCGATCCCCCGGCTCCCCCTCGGCGAAAATCACGTGTCCCCGCGAGAACTCCACCGGTTCCAGCGATTGCGTAAGTGCCTCCGCGGCGGCCGGCTCCACACCCTGGAAGATGCCGGCCCGCGACAGGGTCTCGTCCACCTCGTCCCTCCATGTTGAGACGCGGCGGCTGCTCTCGACACCGGCCCCGTCACTCGAAGCGGTACCGGTGTGTGCCGCCTATCACCACCGACCAGTCTACGACCGGTCACGTGAACGGCGGGTTCGTAGTCTGCCGGCGCGTCCCACCCTGCGAAGCTGGAACAGCTCCAGCGCACGTCCAATTCCCTGCCGGAACAGCGCCCGAACCTCGTCGGGCCGGGCGTTCTCCAGCAGCTCCTCCACCTCGTTCTCCTGCACCGCGACATGCCGAAGCCGGGCTTCGACACGCTCCATGAAGAGCGTGAAAAACATGATCACGAGCGGTACGACGATCACGAACCAGGCAGTCATTGTGACCCAATCTTCGCTCATCCGTCGGGGCGATCCGCAACCGGGGTACTTGGCAGCGGCCCACGTCGTGGGAACAGCTGCCGCACACACCCGGCTCCATCCGGCCACACCCGAATCTATCGGGCCCCGGACTCGCCGAACGCTCCCCTCCGCCGACCGGTTGGGAACTCGGCGGGGTTCGGAATCCGTAAGCTAGTGGAGTGTCCGAACCAGTTCCAGATCGCTCAGAGCACGACACCGAACCGAAGCGAAGGCGCAGCGGCGAGACCAGGCTCGGCCTGGTTCGACGGGCACGCAGAATCATGCGTGCGCTCGCCGACGCCTATCCGGACGCGCACTGCGAGCTGAACTTCGAGACGCCGCTGCAGCTGACGGTGGCCACCATCCTGTCGGCGCAGTGCACCGACAAACGCGTCAACGAAGTCACACCCGGGTTGTTCGCCCGCTACCCGACCGCGGCCGACTACGCCGGAGCCGACCGCACCGAGCTGGAGGAGCTGCTCCGCCCCACCGGCTTCTACCGCAACAAGGCCAACTCGCTGCTGGGGTTGGGGGCCGCCCTGCTGGAACGGCACGGCGGCGAGGTGCCCGCCACGTTGCCCGAGCTGGTCAAGCTGCCGGGGATCGGCCGCAAGACCGCGAACGTGATCCTGGGCAACGCCTTCGACGTTCCCGGGCTGACAGTGGACACGCATTTCGGCAGGCTGGTCCGCCGCTGGGGTTGGACCACCGAGGAGGACCCGGTCAAGGTGGAGAGCGCGGTCGGCGAGCTCATCCCGCGGTCGGAGTGGACGATGCTTTCGCACCGGGTGATCTTCCACGGCCGACGGGTGTGCCACTCGCGCAAGCCGGCCTGCGGCGCCTGCCTGCTGGCCAAGGACTGCCCCTCGTACGGCACGGGCCCCACCGATCCGGGGACGGCCGCCGAACTCGTGAGCGGCCCGGAAGCCGAGCGGCTGCTGGAGCTCGCGGGGGTGACCACCGGTCGCACTGCCGAGACCACCACTGCTGAGCGGGTCGGTGAACCGGCCGCGCGGGAGTCCGCGGGATGAGTCCGGAACGCTCGAAACGGTTCCGGTTCGGCAGCGAGCTCAGGTGGACTCTGATCGTGCTGACGGTGGCGACGCTGGCCGTGGTCGCGCTGTGGCCCCGCGACCGGAATCCGCCCCAGCCGGAGAGCCCACCCCCCACCGGCACGAACCGAACCACCGGTGACCTCACGGCGCTACGCGCGGACGTCAAGCTTCCTGGCTGCGAACCCACCGAGGGCGGCGAACCGCCCTCGCGGCTGCGGGGGGCCACTGGCAGCTGCATGGGCGACGGTTCCCGGGCCGACCTGGGCGGGATGACGGCTTCGGGCACCACCCTGATCAACGTCTGGGCGAGCTGGTGCGCACCGTGCCGCGAGGAGCTGCCCGCGCTGCGGGACTACGCCGAGCGGCAGGACGAAGTACGTGTGGTCGGTGTGCAGGTACGCAGCACCCCCGAGAGCGGACTGCGGCTGCTGCGCGAGCTCGACGTGCGACTGCCGATGATCCACGACACGCGGGGAGAGCTCTCCCGCGTCCTGCGGGTACCGAAGCCGCTTCCCGCAAGCTACCTCGTCACTCCCTCGGGAGAAGTCGAGCGAATGCCCGTCGAAGTGTTCGAGTCCGCGGACGAGGTCGCCTCGGCGGTACAGCAGAAACTGGAGGCTCGGTGAACGAGGAACACGGACCGCTGATCGACTCGAACGAGTTACCCGTCTGGCTGCGGCCACTGGTGGAACGCACCGCCGGTGTGGACGCGAAATCCCTGGGATGGCTGCGTCCGCCCGATCGCGAGGACGTCCGCCCCGCCGCGGTGCTGATCCTGTTCGGCGAGGAACCCGGGCGGAACGACGGCCCCGACGTGCTGCTGCTGCGCCGCGCGGAGAACCTGAATTCGCACCCCGGACAGGTGGCCTTTCCCGGGGGTGCCACCGACGACGGGGACGCGGGACCGGTGGAGACCGCACTGCGGGAAGCGATCGAAGAGGTCGGCGTGCTGCCCTCGGGAATCACCCCGGTCGCGACGCTGCCCGAGCTCTACCTGGCGCACAGCGACTTCCGGGTGACCCCGGTGCTGGCCCACTGGCACGACCCGGGGCCGGTCGAAGCGGTGGACCCGGCGGAAACGGCGGCCGTGGCACGCGTGCCGATCTCGATGCTGGCGCGGCCGAGCAACCGGCTCAACGTCCGCATCGGCGGCAGGACCAGCCCGGCTTTCCTCGTGCCCGACATGCTGGTCTGGGGATTTACCGGCGGGCTGCTGGACGGGGTGCTCGACCTCGCGGGCTGGTCACAGGAGTGGAACCGTGGCGACGTGCGGGAGCTGAGCGAAGCCTGGCAGGCTGCTGTCGACATCGACGATCCCGGGTTCGGACAATGATCCCGGTGCCGGTCTGGGAACCTTGGTTCCTCCGCACGCCGAACCGGCGTCCGATTCGGCGTGTCACCGACGGTGGAGAGCACTTCGGATAGCCGTCCCCGTGCCTCCCCGCGCCCGAGACGACCAACGGGGCCGGCCCCACGGACCGGGGACACGAACGGGAGACGAAACCACAGACAGCTTCCGAGGAACGAAAGCCGAGGTGACCGGTGAACTGGGTCGACTTGCTCGTGGTGGCGCTGGCGGTGCTGGCCGCCGCGTCCGGCGCGCGCCACGGCATGGTCACCGCGGCACTGTCGTTCATCGGAGTACTCGCCGGTGCGATCGTCGGGGTGCGCTCGGCACCGCTGCTGCTCGAACAGCTCGACAGCGCGGCTGCCCGAATCGGATTCGGGATCGGCATCGTCGTGCTGCTCGTGGCGTTGGGCGAGACAGCGGGCATGTGGGCGGGCCACCAGCTTCGGGAGCGGATCACCGGGCACCGGAGACTGATCGGTGTCGACAACACGCTGGGTGCCCTGCTGCAGGGCGTGGCGGTGTTCGTAGTTGCCTGGCTGGTGGCGCTGCCACTGACCTCGGCCTCGGCCCTGCCGGGGCTCGCGGGCAGCGTCAGCAGATCGAGCGTGCTGCGCACCGTGGACTCGATGATGCCGGACGCCGCGCGCGCACTGCCGTCCGAACTGCGGGAGATGCTGGGGGTGAGCGGGTTCCCCGAGGCGGTACAACCGTTCTCCCGCACGCCGGTCGCACGCATCGAGGCCCCGGATCCGGCGCTGGCTCGCAGCGAGGTGGTACGGGAAGTACGTCCCAGCGTCGTCAAGATACGTGGCAGGGCCCCGGACTGCGGACGCGCTCTGGAGGGAACCGGCTTCGTGGTGGCCCCGAACAGAGTGGTCACCAACGCCCACGTGGTCGCGGGGACCGACAACGTTTTCGTGGAGATCGGCCGGGGGCGCTTCGCGGCCAACGTGGTGCTCTTCGACGAGGAGGAGGACGTGGCCGTGCTGTCCGTTCCCGACCTGGACGCGGAGCCGATGGAGTTCATCTCACAGCCCGCGGAGTCCGGAACGAACGTGATCGTGCTCGGTTACCCGCTGGACGGCCCCTACACCGCCTCGGCGGGGAGGGTCCGGGAACGGATCGACCTGCGCGGACCGAACATCTACGGCGACGACACGGTGAGCCGCGATGTGTACACCGTGCGCGCCCAGGTGCAGAGCGGCAACTCCGGAGGTCCACTCATCAACCCGGACGGTGAGGTGGTCGGCCTGGTGTTCGGCGCCGCGGTCGACGATCCGAACACCGGATTCGCCCTGACCGCATCCGAGGTGGCCGACGAGGTGGCAGCGGCGCCCACCCTGTCCTCGGAAGTGACGACGGGTGTGTGCACCGAGTGATCCGAAGGCCGCCCGGGGCCGAGGGGACGCTCGCCCCACGTGTCGCCACCGGGCGGACACGGGCCACGCGCGGCGGACATCACTCGGAAGGCCGGGGCTGCTCGGCGGAGTCCTGCGAGTGCCGGTGGCGCAGCTGCGCGGTCTCGCGCAACGAGTCCATGGTCCGCTTGGGGGCCGATATCTTGCGCACCCGCCGGTAGCCGAACAGGGCCAGCACGATGGCGACCAGCAGCATCACCAGGAACACGATGCCGAAGGAGGCCCAGCGCCACAGTCCGAGCGCGTGGAGTCCCTCGGCGAGGGTGAAGAACAGGAAAAAGCTGCTGAAGGCCAACACCGTCAGCGCCAGCACGAAATAGACACTGCCCTTGAGGGCCTTGCGGGCCTCGTTCGAGATCTCGGCCTTGGCCAGCTCCAGCTCGCCACGCACCAACGAGGACAAATGCGTGGCGACGTCCCTTCCCAGGGCCCCGATGGACTGCTCGCCTCCGGAACCGGTGCCCTCTTCGGACAGTGGAATCGAGGTCACGGCCGACTCGGCGGTGTTGCCGGCCTCGTCGTGTTGTTTGTTCTGGGAGCTGTTCACGCTAGTTATCGTGCCACGAGCGGCCAACACCCACGCAGTGACGCGCCCCTGCTTGAGTGGGTCACCTCGGTTTACGAGGGCACTCGGCTGGCGGAACCTCGCGCACGGCTCTCGCCGCGTTGTTGGTTCGGTCGCTCTGGCGCGGTGGTCGGTTAGCCGTCACGTGAGTCGGCGCCTTGCTGTGTTGGGCCGGCTCTTGAGTAGCGACCTACGCGGCGAGCGGCCCGGCCTTGCAATGCATCCGACTCACGCACCGGGGACACCCGCGCTGCTTACCCGCACGGTCGCTTCCCGACGTCGACCTCGGGGGCGGCGATTTCGCGGGAAATTGACACCCCCGAGCAGCGGGAGGGCCCCAACTCCGTCAATTTCCCACGAAATCGCCGGGCCACCAGCAGCGCCCCGAGAACCGAACGGGAAGGAAAACCAGGCTCAGGTCGATGCGCTCGTGCTGTGCTGCTTGCGGAAGACCAGCATCAGCGTGGCCACGAGCGAGGCGACCGCGGAGGCGATCAGCACGGCGGCCTTGGCCCGGTCGGCCGCGGCGCCGGCCAGCGAGAGATCGGCGATCAACAGGCTGACGGTGAATCCGACACCACCCAGCATCGCCAGTGCGAACAGGTCACTCCAGGTGACTCCCTGCGGTGGACTGCCGAATCCGAGTTTGATGGCGACGAACGAGGTACCGAAGATCCCGATCAGCTTGCCGACCACCAGACCGACCATGACCGCGATCGCGATCCGGTCCTGGAAGACGCTGCTGAGCGCGTCCAGCCCGACCGGAACACCGGCGGCGAACAGCGCGAACACGGGCACCACCAGGGCGGCCGACCACGGCTGCAGTCGGTGTTCCAACCGCATCGAGGGCGAGGCCTGTTCATAGGGATCGGGACGAACCCTGGTGAGCAGGCCGAGCGCCACGCCGGCGATCGTGGCGTGCACTCCGCTGCTGTGCACCGCGACCCAGGTGCCCACCGCCAGCGGTACGTAGAGCCACGAGGTCCGGATACGGCGGTGCTGGGCGTACCAGTAACCGACGCAGAGCAGCACCGCCACCAGCAGCGCGATCAGATTCATGCCGCTGGTGAACAGCACCGCGATGACGATGATGGCACCCAGGTCGTCCACCACGGCGAGGCTGAGCAGGAAGACGCGAGCGGTGGTGGGCATGGCCGAGGCGGTCAGCGAGAGCACACCGAGTGCGAAAGCGATGTCGGTGGCCACCGGGATGGCCCACGCCTGGGCGGCACCGGGCGCGCCGTATCCGATGGCGACGGCCAGCACCGCGGGCACGATCATGCCGCCGAGCGCGGCGAGCACCGGAAGCGTTGCCTTCTTGCGGTCGGCCAGATCCCCCAGGACCAGCTCGCGCTTGAGCTCCAGTCCGGCGACGAAGAAGAAGATGGCCAGCAGACCGTCCTTGGCCCACTCCCCCACGGTGAGATCCAGGTGCAGGAAGTGCGGACCGATCGTGAAGTCGCGAACCGCCGCGTAAAGGTGCGATACGGGGGAGTTGGCGGCTATCAGCGCGATCACCGTGGCGGCGAGCATGAACATGCCACCGACGGTTTCGTTTCGCAGGTACGAACCGAAGTCGAACCCCCGAGCCTCCGGGGCGCCGGACCGTTGTGATCGGTTGCGCTGCGATTTCGCCACGGAGGTGCTCCTGAGATTGTTACGTCACGTACTCCACAATGACCGTTTTCCGGCTCGCCCCGCGGCTGAGCTTAACACGGGAAAACGCCCGTTCCGCCCCGTCGAGACCGGCATGGCGATGCCGACGGGGCGGTGCAGGGGCCGGGGGTTGCCAACCGAGGGAAAAATTGTTAATCAACGACTGAACCCACTGTGAACTGGAGTTTCGGTGGTTCACTCGGGTGGGCTCCCCCCGGTCACCCGTTCTGGATCAACCGGGTGAACATCCGGGATGTGAGAAAAATCGAGCGGCATTCGGGAGGCCGCCGCTGCCGCGCTCACTTCCCGGTGCGGCAGCGGCAGCGTCGATTTACCGCGAAATCGCCGGGCCGCTACGAGGCGGGGCCGAGCTCCCATCACTTCCGAGGGGCAAGCTCCAACCACTCACCCAGGCCGCACTCCGACCACTTACGCGGTCGGCACCGCCGCGGGTTCTCCGGTGCGGCTCTCGCGAGGAAGGCCCGACGTTGTGTAGGTCGCTACCCGATGTCGGGCCTCCCCGCAGCGAGAGCCGTGCCAGAGGTTCCGCCACGAAACCAGCTACGAAAACCGAGCCGCTGCGACCTTCCCTCAGTCGTCGCTGCCGGAGTTCATCCCGGCACTGATCTGCTCCATCACACTCGAATCGGCGAGTGTGGAGACGTCGCCGACCTGACGGTTCTCCGCCACGTCGCGCAGCAGCCTGCGCATGATCTTGCCGGAGCGGGTCTTGGGCAGCTCGGAAACCACCATGATCTGCCGGGGTTTGGCGATGGGGCCGATCTCGTGCGCCACGTGGTCCCGCAGGGTGGAGATGGCCGTGTCGCCGCCCGCGTCCTCGCCGCTGCCACCGCGCAGGATGACGAACGCCACGATGCCCTGGCCGGTGGTGGCGTCCTCGGCGCCGACCACGGCGGCCTCGGCGACCGTGGGGTGCGATACCAGGGCGGACTCGACCTCGGTGGTGGAGATGCGATGCCCGGAGACGTTCATGACGTCGTCCACCCGGCCCAGCAGCCAGATGTCGCCGTCACTGTCGTACTTGGCGCCGTCACCCGCGAAGTAGTAGCCCTGCTCGGCGAACCGCGCCCAGTAGGTGTCCCTGAAGCGCTGGTCGTCGCCCCAGATGCCGCGCAGCATCCCGGGCCAGGGTTTGTCGAGCACCAGCAGCCCGCCTTCTCCCTTGCCGACCGGCGTGCCGTTCTCGTCGACCACGGTGGCCGAGAGTCCGGGCAGCGGCTGCTGCGCGGAACCGGGTTTGGCCGAGGTCACGCCGGGAAGCGGGGAGATCATGATGCCGCCGGTCTCGGTCTGCCACCAGGTGTCCACGATGGGCGTGCGACCGCTCCCGATGTGCTCGCGGAACCAGGTCCACGCCTCGGGATTGATCGGTTCACCCACGGTTCCCAGCACCCGCAGGGTGGACAGATCGTACTGGGCGGGGATCTCGGCGCCCCACTTCATGAAGGTACGGATCAGGGTCGGAGCCGTGTAGTAGGTGGTCACCCCGTACTTCTGCACGATCTCCCAGTGCCTGCCCTCGTGCGGGCTGTTGGGGGTTCCCTCGTAGATGACCTGGCTGGCGCCGTTGGCCAACGGCCCGTAGACGATGTAGGTGTGCCCGGTGACCCAGCCGATGTCGGCGGTGCACCAGTACACATCGGATTCCGGCTTGAGGTCGAACACCGCGTTGTGGGTGTAGGCGGCCTGCGTCAGGTATCCACCCGAGGTGTGCAGGATGCCCTTGGGTTTGCCGGTGGTGCCCGAGGTGTAGAGGATGAACAGCGGGTGTTCGGAGTCGAACGACTCGGGTGTGTGCGTCGCGCTCTGCTGGTCGACCACGTCGTGCCACCAGAGGTCCCGGTCCTCGTTCCAGTCGACCTCGCTCGCGGTGCGGCGTACGACCAGCACGTGTTCGACGCTGGGGGTGTCGGTGACGGCCTCGTCGACGTTGGCCTTCAACGGCGCGGCCGAACCGCGCCGGAACTGCCCGTCGCAGGTGATGACCACCTTGGCCTCGGCGTCGTTGATCCGGCTGCGCAACGCCTCCGAGGAGAACCCGCCGAAGACGACGCTGTGCAGGGCACCCAGCCGGGCACAGGCGAGCATGGCGAACACCGCTTCGGGCAGCATCGGCAGGTAGATCGCGACGCGGTCCCCGGAGCCGACCCCGAGTTCGCTCAACGCGTTGGCGGTTCTGGAGACCTCGTCGCGCAGCTCGGAGTAGGTGATCCTGCGCGAGTCGCCGGGCTCACCCTCCCAGTAGATCGCCACGCGGTCGCCGTTGCCCGCTTCGACGTGGCGGTCCACGCAGTTGTGGGCCACGTTGAGCCTGCCTCCGGCGAACCACTTCGCGAAGGGCGCGTTCGACCAGTCCAGCACCTGGTCCCACTCGGAGTCCCACTGTAAACGACGGGCCTGCTCCGCCCAGAAACCCAGCCGATCCTCGGCTGCCCGGTCGTAGAGTTCGGCGGTGGCGTTCGCCTGCGCCGCGAAGTCCGCTGCGGGTGGGAACGTCCTGTTCTCCTCGAGCAGGTTGTCCAACGTGTTGCTCTGCCCGTCGGGCTGACTCATCGGTGTCGAACCTCCGTGGCTGCTGCTACAGCTCTGTCTGTAGCCGAACCGTAGTGGGATTCGGCTTACTTCGATAGAGGGAATCGCGCAAAGGTTGAGACCAACTTTTCCGGGGGATCCAGGCTCCCCGGGGACGTTCCTCGAAAGATCGGGGCGGGATCGCTTCCGCAAGTCGATGCTAGGCCCCGCGAATGCGAAACGCACTACCTCATTCGCACGTGAAGGGCATCGATCCTCCGCTGTCGTCCCGATTCTGAACGCTGTGACGGCAGCTGTGAATACCCCGCACGAGTAGCGCACGAGCGCGTGATCCCACTCGGCCGAGCCACGCACGGCGAACCGGAACACCGTGAAACGGACATCACCGAGCGCTACATGATCCCCCGGAACAATTACCCACGATTTGACGAGTCTGCCCGGAAGAGAGCAGGGAGAAAACACTGCTCGTGCACTGTCGTGGCATCCCGGTCGAACTTCCCCGCCCCGGGTTCCGGGGCCCCGAAACCCGGGGCCTCCCGGAACTCGAATCCCCGCCGAACTCGGCCCCGGAAGATACGGTGCGCACGTGAGCACCAACGGAACGGACGCCCGCTACGTCGCGCTGTTGCGCGGTGTGAACGTCGGCGGGCGGACCAGGGTCGACATGGCGGAGCTGCGGGAACTCGCCCGGGAACTGGGCTTCGAGGAAGTACGCAGCCACCTCAACAGCGGCAACCTCGTGTTCAGCCACGAGTCGGACGACGAATCGGCCCTGGGAGACCTGCTGGAAAGCGGCATCGAGCGACGGTTCGGGAGAGACATCTCGTGCCTGGTCCGCGAAGCGGGCTATCTGCGGGAAGTCGTAGCGGGCAATCCCTTCCCCGAGGCCGCTGGGCACGGAAAGCTGCTGCACGCGAGCTTCCTGTCGGATCGGCTTCCGGAGGAGCGCACAACCACGATCGACCCGGCGGGATTCCACCCCGAGCAGTTTTGGCTCGGTGACCGGGTGATCTACATGTACCTCCCGAACGGCATCGGCAGGTCCGCCCTCGCCGACGCCCTGAGCCGTCCGGCCGTGCTGGGGAAGACCGTCGCGACCACCCGGAACTGGAACACGGTGTCGAAGCTGCTCGAACTGGTGGGCTCGTAGCGCGACCGTGCTCGGGTCCCATGTGCCGGGCCGAGGTGCTCGCATCGACGGGTCGCCGGTGAGCAGCGGCCCGGAGGGGTACGGCGTCATCCGAACGGACGGGTAGCGTCTGGACCCGTGAACGCGCAGGAATCGCTACGTCCACTGGTGGAACTCCCGGGGGTGTCGGAGGCGGTCGACACGGCGAGGGCCGCGATCGACGAGGTCCACGAACACCCGACGAACCGTCGGGGCTGGGCGACCACGGCGGCGGAGGCCTCGGTACGTGCGGCACGTGCTTCCGCGGCGGTGGCCGGTGGAGCCACCGAGATCCCGGAAGGCGGCGAGGTCACCGCTCCGCTGCTGGCGGGCTCATTGCGGGTGGCGGAAGCCCTCGGGCCGCTGCTGCCGACCTGGCAACGCGCCCCGCTGCAGGCGCTGGCCCGGCTGCACGTGCTGGCCGCGGCCGATCTCGTGGGGGAGGACGAGCAGGAACGCCTCGGGCGTCCGCGCGCCGACCCCGAGGTGTCGACCCGACTCGACCTGCTGGCCAGGATGGTCACCGAGCTCGGTGGGCAGGCACAGGGCACGATCCCCGGTCCGGTACAGGCCGCCGTGGTGCACGGGGAACTGCTGGCACTGGCCCCCTTCGGTGAGGTCGACGGGGTGATCGCGCGAGCCGCGGCACGCCTGACCGTGATCGGCAGCGGCCTGGACCCGAAGGGGCTCGTCGTGCCGGAAGTGTCCTATTTCCGCAGGCAGCAGGAGTACGCTTCGGCCGCGGCTGGATTCGCCTCGGGCGAGAGCGAGGGTGTGGCCGCCTGGATCGTGTACTGCTGCCGCTCGTTGGAGGCAGGCTCCAAGGAGGCGAAGTCGATCGCCGACTCCGTCGGGTGAGCCGCGGTGACGAAGTCGTACCAGGAGACGAAGGGTTGAGAGGTTGAAACGGATCCTGCTGGACTGCGATCCCGGCATCGACGACGCGCTGGCGATAGCGCTGGCACACGGTTCGCCCGAGCTGGAGGTCGTGGGGATAACCACGGTGGCGGGCAACGTGGGGCTGGAGCACACCACGCCGAACGCGCTGAGCCTGACCGAGTTCTACGGCATGGACGTACCGGTGGCTCGCGGCGCCGACCGCCCACTGCTACGCGCACCGGACACGGCCTCCACCGTGCACGGTGCCACCGGGCTGGGCGAGGTGGTGCTGCCCACCGCGAAGGCCGAGCTGGATGCGCGGCACGCGGTGGACTTCATCATCGACACGGTCGCGGCCTCCCCCGGCGAGATCAGCCTGGTGGCCGTGGGGCCGCTGACCAACGTCGCGCTGGCGCTGCGCAAGGAACCCCGACTGGCCGAATGGGTTCGCGAGTTCGTCGTGATGGGCGGTTCCTACACGCGGGGCAACCTCACCCCGGCGGCGGAGTTCAACATCGGGGCCGACCCGGAGGCGGCGAGCGTGGTCTTCGACGCGCCGTGGGAACCCGTGATGTTCGGGCTCGACCTGACCCATCAGGCGAGGGCGACGTCCGAGGTCAGGCAGCGCTTCGTCGGGCTGGGGAAGTTGCAGGAGGAACTGCTCTCCCCGTGTCTGGACTTCTACGGCAGCAATCGGCAGTACCGGGACGAGGGACCGGCCATCCACGACGCGTGCGCGGTGGCGCACGTGATCGCGCCGGAACTGTTCACCACGGTGCGTGCCCGGGTGGACGTGGAGACCTCCGGTCGGTTCACCTCGGGAATGACGGTCACCGACTTCGCTCCGGAGGCCGAGCACAACGCGCTGGTGGCCACCGCGCTCGATCAGCGCGCCTTCTGGGACCTGCTCACCGAGGCCTTCGGACGCGTGGCGAGCTCGATGCCGTGAGCTCGGAATGCCCCGGGCCCGGCGCGGTGCGGAAGTGACGAGGGCGACGTAGCGGAATACTCCGTTCCGCCATGGTGTCCCAACAGTCGTGAGCATGCTGTTCGAACCCATCAAGTTCCGCGACATCGACATCAGGAACCGCGCCTGGGTCGCCCCCATGTGCCAGTACTCGGCCACCGACGGCGTTCCGGAGGACTGGCACCTGGTCCATCTGGGACAGTTCGCCACCGGAGGCGCCGGGCTGGTGCTGAGCGAGGCCACGGCCGTGGTCCCGGAAGGCAGGATCAGCCCCGCCGACACCGGGCTGTACAACGACGAGCAGGTCATCGCGTGGCGCGGGATCACCGGCTTCCTGCGTGCACAGGGCGCCACGCCGGGCGTGCAGCTGGCCCACGCGGGCCGCAAGGCCTCGGCGAACGCTCCCTGGGACGGCGACGACGCCGTCCCCGAGGAGGACGGTGGCTGGCCCACGGTGAGTTCCACCGACCGGGCGTTCGGGGAGCTGGCCGCGCCGCGCGCGCTGCACACCGAGGAGGTCGCGGCGTTGCCCGCCGACTTCGCCGCCGCGGCCCGCCGGGCCGACGAGGCGGGTTTCGAAGTGGTCGAGCTGCACTTCGCGCACGGCTACCTGGTGCACCAGTTCTGCTCCCCGCTGACCAACGACCGCACCGACGAGTACGGCGGCGACTTCGAGGGCAGGACGCGGCTCGCGCTGGAGATCGCCGAGGCGGTACGGGCGGTGTGGCCCGCGGGCAAACCGCTGTTCGTGCGGCTCTCGGCCACCGACTGGGTCGAGGGCGGCTGGACCGGCGACGACTCGGTGCGGCTGGCCGAGCTGCTGGCCGAGCGCGGCGTGGATCTGATCGACGCCTCCACGGGAGGAATCGAGCCCGGGGTGTCCATCCCGGTCGGCCCCGGCTTCCAGGTGCCGTACGCGCGCCGGATACGGCAGGAAGCGGGGATCTCCACCGGGGCCGTGGGGATGATCACCGCGCCGGAGCAGGCCGAGGAGATCGTGGCCTCCGGCTCGGCCGACGCGGTGCTGCTGGCGCGCGAACTGCTGCGCGACCCGCACTGGCCGCTGCACGCGGCCGACAGGCTGCGCGCCGACTCGCCCTGGCCGAAGCAGTACGAGCGGGCGGCGCGCTAACGGTTACTCCTCCGACCGGACACCGGCGCGATGCCGAACGCCGCCGTGTACATTTCGCGCGAAATGTACACGGCGGCGCCGTGAGACCGGGCGGTGGGGGGGGGGGGGGGGGG
>NZ_JBMIHH010000019.1:0-5133 GCF_051225635.1 Actinopolyspora sabaoui
GCCCACTGATGACCAGCGGCGGCGACAACAGAACCGAACTCGATTCGCCCTCGCTGCTCTTCGCTACAGAAGAACCCTCCGGAGCCTCCTCCACAATCACATGCGCATTCGTCCCCGAAATCCCAAAGGAGGACACACCCGCCCGACGAACATGCCCCTCCCGACGCGGCCAGGACACCGCCTCGTTCAACAACCGCACATGCCCGGACGACCAATCCACATGCCGCGACGGCGACTCGGCATACAACGAACGAGGCAACACCTCATGCCGCAACGCCTGCACCATCTTGATCACCCCGGCAACACCCGCCGCGGCCTGCGGATGCCCCAGATTCGACTTCACCGAGCCCACGTACAGCGGTGTGTCCGAGTCGTGTCCGTCCCCGTAGGAGGCGAGCAGCGCGTTGGCCTCGATCGGATCGCCGAGCGTCGTGCCCGTGCCGTGGGCCTCCACAGCGTCCACCTCGTCGGGGGTGAGCCCACCCGCTCGCAGCGCCGCGTCGATCACTCGCTCCTGGGCGGGACCGTTCGGGGCGGTCAGCCCCTGACTGCGACCGTCCTGATTGACCGCGCCCGAACGCAGCACCGCCAACACCTCGTGCCCGTTGGCCCGCGCGTCCGACAACCGCTCCAGCAGCAGCACCCCGCAGCCCTCGGACCACGCGGCACCGTCGGCCAGTTCCGAGAACGGCTTGCAACGACCGTCCGGAGCGAGCCCCCGCTGCCGACTGAACTCGATGAACATCGACGGTGTGGTCATCACGGTGACCCCACCCGCGAAGGCGAGATCGCACTCACCACGCCGCAGCCCCTGCATAGCCTGGTGAATGCCCACCAGTGAGGAGCTGCAGGCCGTGTCCACCGACACCGCCGGGCCCCGCAACCCGAGCGTGTAAGCCAACCGACCCGAGGCGGCGCTCTGCAGGCTGCCGACGGTCACGTAACCGTCGAGGGACTCGCGGTGGCCGAGCAGCCTTCCGCCGTAGTCGTTGTACATCAGGCCGAAGTAGACGCCGCTGGAACTGCCTTCGAGGGAGGCGGGAACTATCCCCGTGCGTTCCAGCGCTTCCCAGCTCGCTTCGAGCAGGAGGCGCTGCTGCGGATCGATGCGTTGCGCCTCCCGCGGGCTGATGCCGAAGAAGGCGGCGTCGAACCGGTCCGCGTCGTGCAGGAAACCGCCCTCGCGCGTCACCGAACATCCCGGCTCGTCCGGGTCCGGGCTGTACAGGCCGTCGATTTCCCAACCCGGACGTTCGGGAAACGCCGTGATGCCGTCCTCGCCGTCGGCGAGGAGACGCCACAGTTGTTCCGGACCGTCGACCTCTCCCGGGAAGCGGCACGCCATGGACACGATCGCGATCGGCTCGTCCGGCGGAGCTTCCCGCTCCGTGGTCCTGCTCGACGCGGTCGCTGATCGCTGTACGGGTCCGCCGAGTTTGTCCGCGAGGTAGCGCGCGAGTGCGTCGACCGTCGGCTGGTCGAACAGCAGCGTCGTCGGAAGCCGCTCTCCGACCAGCTTCGACAGCCGATTGCGAACCTCGACCGCCATGAGCGAGTCGACGCCCAGTTCACGTAGCGACGGAGCGGTCTGCCCACCACCGACCGGGACACTTCGGGCGGTCGGCAACCCCATCACGGTGGCGATCTCGGAACGCACGAGTTCGAGCAGCGCCTCGTGCCGCTCCTCGGGGGTGTCCAGTTCGGTCAGCCATCGCGCCGGACCGTCCGTCGCCGCATCGGCCGCATCGGCGGCGCGACGGACCGAGGATCGGACGAAGCCGCGCAGCACCGGCGGCACGGCCGAGAGATCGTCGTCGGCCGTGCGCTGGAGGGCTCGCTGATCGACCCGCACCGCGACCTCGTTCGTCCGGTCAGCGGCGAGGACCCGGTCGAACAGGCGAAGTCCCTGCTCGGACCGAAGCGGGACGAGGCCACCCCGGCGCAACCGCCGCTGCAGCGCGGTGTCCAGGCGGGTGACCATACCGGTATCCGCCCAGGTGCCCCAGGCGATGCTGGTCGCGGCGAGTCCCATGGCGCGACGCCGCGCCGCCAGCGCGTCGAGCGCCGCGTTCGCCGCCGCGTAAGCCCCCTGCGAGGCGTTTCCGACGGTGCCGATCACCGAGGAGAACAGCACGAACGCGGACAGGTCCAGCTCGCGCGTCAGCTCGTGAAGATGCCAGGCCGCGTCGACCTTGGGAGCGAAGACGTTGCTCACTCCTTCGGGAGACAGCTCGGCGAGCATCCCGTCGTCGAGCACCCCGGCCGCGTGCACGACGGCGGTCAGTGGGTGCTCGGCAGGCACCTCGCCCAGCACGGCCGCGAGGGCTTGCCGGTCCGACACGTCGCAGGCCTCGACGCGCACCGTCTCCGCACCCGCCGCGAGCAGCTCCGCGACGCGGTCATCGGTCCCGGCCGCCGCGTTCCCGGATCGGGAGAGCAACAGCAGGTGGCGCACGCCGTGCACCGTCACGAGATGCTCCGCGAGCGTGCCCGCGAGTCCTCCGGTGCCGCCCGTGATCAGCACGGTTCCCTCGGTGTCGATCTCCTGCCGCAGCGGTCGCCGTGGAGGCTGGAGGACGAGTTTGCCGGTGTGCCCGCCCTGCGCCATCGTGCGGAACACCTCGTGCGCGTCGCGGAGGTCGACGGCGCGGCACGGCAACGGTCGGAGTCGGTCCCGCGCCATGTCCGCCAGTACCTCGTCCAACATCGCCCCGAGCCGCGCGGGATCGACCTCTTCCAGTAGGTCGAAGGCGCGATAGGACACTCCCGGATGGCGTTCCCGCAGCTCCTCGGCCTCGCGAATGTCGGTCTTGCCCATCTCGACGAACCGACCGCCGGGAGAGAGCAGCCGCAGTGAGGCGTCGACCTTCTCGTCGGCCAGGCTGTTGAGTACGACGTCGACACCCTCACCGCCGGTCGCCGTGGTGAACGCGGTTTCGAACTCCGTGTCCCGGGACGAGGCGATGTGGTCCTCGGGCAGGCCGAGTGCCCGCAGCTCGTCCCACTTGGCGGGGCCCGCGGTGGCGAACACCTCCAGGCCCCGCAGTCGCGCGAGCTGGATGGCCGCCTGTCCGACACCGCCCGCGGCGGAGTGGAGCAACAACCGTTCCCCACTCGTCACTCGAGCCAGCTGGTCGAGTGCGTAGCTCGCGGTCAAAAACACCACCGGGACCGTGGCGGCTTCGGCGAACGAGACACCGGCCGGGAGTGGCCGGACCTTCCGCGCGTCCGCCACCGCCAGCGGCGCGAACGCGGAAGCGAAGAATCCGACGACCCGATCACCGGGTGCGAGGTCGGCGACGTCCTCGGCCACCTCGGTCACCACCCCGGCCCCCTCGAAGCCGAGTGGCTGCGCGTCGCCGGGGTACATGTCCATCGCGGTCAACACGTCGCGGAAGTTGACACCACCCGCCCGCACGGCGATGCGGACACATCCCGGTGCGAGCTTCTCCGCCGCTTCCGGGTGAGGGGCGAGACGAAGCGTCGAGAGGTCTCCGCGCTCGTCGATGTCGAGCCGCCACGCATCGGCGGCGGGCTCTTCGAGTTCGTCGGTCCGCGCTTCGGACTCGAGGCGCAGCCGGTTCAGTTCACCTCGACGTGCCGCGAGCTGCGGTTCGTCCGCGGGGATGCGTGCCAGGAGGTCGGTGAGAGCAGGTTCGGCCGTGTCGTCGACGTCCAGCAGCACGAGGTCGCGGTCCGGATGTTCGAGCCGGGCCGTCCTGCCCAGGCCCCAGAGGGCCGCCGCGGCCGGGTTGACCGGCGGGTCGGACACGCGGCAGGAGTGTGCGCCCCGGGTCAGCCAGACGATCCGTGCCGAGGCCGCGCGCTCGGACCGGTACCAGCGCCGCAGCCACTCCAGGCCTCGCAGCGTCGTTTCACCGGTGGCTTCGACTCCGGTCTCGGAGCCGGACCAGTCGACGACGAGCAACGATCTCGACGCGGTATCACTCTCGTCGGCGGTGACCGGTTCGTTCTCGAGTTCGGCGAGGACCGACTCGATGTCGGCCGTCCACCCGGCGACGAACCGGGGCCGGGAAGTGTCCGCGGGTTCGGTCTCGTGCAGTGGAACAGCCCGGAGCCGGTAGAGCTCTCGCGCGTCCTCGGTGGACGCCGTACTCAGCTGCGTTTCGGTCGCGGGCCGTGTAACGAGGGCCTCGATCGTGGCGAGCGGTTGACCGGCGCGATCGAAAGCCTGGATGCGGAGTTCGCGCCCGTCTCGTTCGATGCAGGCACGCAGCGCCGTGGCACCCACCGCGTGCAGCGCCACGCCGCGCCACTCGAAGGGCAGGATCACGGGCTCCTCGCCTGCCGCCGTCTCCAGCGAGCAGTGCAGCGTCGCGTCCAGCAGTGCCGGGTGCAGACCGAATTCCTCGCCCCGCGAAGTCTCCGGGTCCCGGGTTATCTCGGGAGGAGAGGTCACTTCGACGAACGTCGTCGTGCCGTGGTGCCACGCCTCGGTAACACCTCGGAAGGCCGGTCCGTAGCCGTAGCCGCGTGCCGCGAGTCGTTCGTACAGCCCGGTCAGGTCGGCGGGTACGGCGTCCTCGGGTGGCCATGTGGCGGGGGGTGTGGGTTCGGGGAACTCGTGGGCCGCCAGTGTGCCGGTGACGTGTTGCACCCAGCTCGCCTCGTTCCCGTCCGAGTCGACACGACTGTGGAGCGTGAACGCACGATTTCCCTCGTCGTCCGGTTCCGCCACGAGAAGCTGCACCCGCCGGAGCTCATCGGCCGCCAGTGGGAGCGGGGCGGCGAGCAGCGCTTCACCGACACCGGTGAGCCCGACGGCCCGCGCGGCGTGCAGCGCCATCTCGACCAGTGCGGTGCCGGGCACGAGCACCGTGTCGAAGATCCGGTGGTCGTCGAGCCACCATTGTGCTGTTCGGTCGAGCGATCCGGTGAACAGGACCGAGCCGTCCGACAGGTCGGTGCGGGCGGGTAACAACGGGTGCTCGCCGCCGTCGAGGCCGAGACGGGCCGGTTCGGCGGATGCCACCTCCGAAGGCCGCAGCCAGTAGTGTTGGCGTTGGAAGGCGTAGGTGGGTAGGTCCACCGTCCGCGGGTCGGTGCCCGCGTAGACGCTGTCCCAGTCGATCGGGATGCCGTGGGCGAACAACTCCGCCGCGGCCTGCCGCA